>WRAW01000011.1 GCA_009780015.1 Defluviitaleaceae bacterium
GTCGTCGGTTCCTCCGCCTACGCTGGCGCTTCGGATGCTAAACGTGTGCCACCGGCACACAGCATCCTTGCGTACCACTGCGGGTACGCTCAGTCCACCCCACAAAGCCAAAACCGGGCTTTGTGGGTACCCCGGGCGTCGTCACCTCCTAGATTGGCGAAAAATCGCCTCGCCAATCCGCCATCTCCACCTATGAACACAGGTTCTTAGCTGTAGAAGTCTGGATATTTCTTCATTGAACCCCAGGCATCAGGATCATGGCCTGTGACGATCTTGACGCCGCGCTTCTGCATATCTCTGAATTTCAGCAGCGTGTTTGTGTAGGCCGTATTGTCGCACGCAAGACCGGAAAGCTTCAGTTCATTCAGATTTTCAACGGTGTAACACGCGTCGGCGGCCAGCATAATCGGGCCTTCTTTCGGCATATTTACCAGTACCGATTGATGCCCCGACGTGTGGCCGGGCGTGTAGTAGATGATGATCTTGCCGTCTTCAAACAGGTCGTACTTGTCGGTGTTCCATCCGTCCAGCAAAAGCCAGTTGACATCTTTGTCGAAGTCTTCGCGCAGATACGCAAGCTTCATGAAGGGATCAGGCGCGTAAGCATAGTGCAGCTCGTGCCTCTGCAGAACATATGTAGCATTGGGGAACAGGCCGATTCCGCCGGTATGATCGAAGTGGAGGTGTGAACAAATGTGGTACATAATGTCTTCAGGCTTGACCCCGGCTTTTTTAAGCGCGTTAAGAACATAGCCGTCTTCAAAGACTTCAGGGCAATACGCGTTGTAGATAACTTCAGAGACTGCGGTTTTGACATTTTTCAATGTCGCGAGATTGTGACCCGAGTCAAACAGTACATAGCCCTTTTCGTGCTCAATTAGAAAGTACGGCACAGGAACAACAAATGTCTCATTGGTTCCCGCGGTGAAAGCTCCTTTATTGCTATGGAGCACGCCGGCCTGAAATACATATAATTTCATAAACTCATTCCTCCGTATATTTGGCATAATTTATATTAGAATACTATTATAATCCAAATATATTTGAAATGTCAATAAAAAAGATAAATTATACCAATTGATATATCGCAAATTTAGCCCTTCATGTTCTTGCCCTTGTTAACAGCGGCATCCACAGCGTTGATGACGGAGCCGCGAAAACCCGCGCGTTCTAAGGCGGCTACGGCCTCGATGGTTGTGCCGCCGGGGGAGCATACCGCGTCCTTTAGAGCTCCGGGGTGCTGTCCGGTTTCGAGCACCATTTTTGACGCGCCAAGTACCGCTTGCGCCGCCATGGTATAGGCGGAACTGCGGCTTAGGCCGTGCATTACTCCGGCGTCGGCCAGCGCTTCGATGAACATATACACGTAGGCCGGCGCGCAGCCGCTTATGCCCATGGAGGCGTCGATAAGGCGTTCGTCAATAACCTCCGCCTTGCCGAAGAGGTTGAAAAGTTCGCACACGAGCCCCACGTCTTCTTGCGAAACGTTCGTCCCGGCGCAGACTGCCGTCATCCCCTCGCCGACCATGGCGGGGGTGTTGGGCATTGTGCGGACGACTCTGGACGAAGAGCCGAGAGATTCCTCCATTTCCGCAATCGTTACGCCTGCCGCCACGGATACGAACAGCGGATTATGATTATTTAGGCGGCTCTTTATATCGCGCAGAGTTTGCAAAACCCCATAAGGCTTTACCGCGACTATAACAATGTCACAGCAGTTGGAAAGCTCCGCGGTGTCGGCCGCGGCGCGTACCCCGTGAGACTTAGCCGTTTGCGCCAGCCGCCGGGCGTCGAGGTCAAACAGGAAAGTATTGGCCGGGGCGACTCCCCCGGCAAGCGCTCCGTGCAGGATGGCGCCGCCCATGTTTCCCGTACCGATAATACCTAGTCGTATGTCTGCAAGCATGAATTTACTCCTTCGCAAAAATTTGTGTTGACTTGTCTCAACTTATAATATATAATATAACGTGCGTTCGATATTAGTCAAGCGCAATGTAACGGCCCGTTGGTCAAGCGGTTAAGACACGGCCCTTTCACGGCTGTAACATGGGTTCGAGTCCCATACGGGTCATTTCTCATGCGGTTTGCTTACGTGGATTGTGTGAGAACCTGGGCCTCTAGCTCAGTTGGTTAGAGCATCCGGCTCATAACCGGACGGTCCCCGGTTCAAGTCCGTGGAGGCCCACTTTTTTGGCAGTCCGCACCATGACGGGCTGTTTTTTCATGCCAAAAATTTTCCTGGTCAAAATATCTGAAAACTCTTGACACTGCGCCCGTATATGGTATAATAGCGACATAAAAGACCTCTTCTGAGCGCGAGTTAATAAGTTGTTTAGAACCAACAGATCACGCATGGGATAATAGTCCTCGGCTGGCGTATTTGCAGGCTGCGAACCTTGCAGAGCATGAAACCCGCCGGGCTACAACCACCTTTCTCAGCGGTTTTAAGCTTTGTTAAAAGACGCCTCGGCAGAGTCTTTTTTTGTTGTTTACTAGACCTGTCCGGTAACTGTGTGACGACGCATTGCGTAAAATTGACCGCAAAGACGGTGTTGTTCGCGTTTCGTTGTCTAAAACTACTTAGGATGTAACAACTTTTACATTGTGAAAGTTTTAGACAACATGAAAGCGCGAATTTGTTCGCGTTTCGTTGTCTAAAACTACTTAGGCTGTAACAGTTTTTACATTGAGACAGTTTTAGACAACTTGAAAGCACGAATTTACACAGTTACCGGACAGGTCTATTATGGGGGAATTGTATGGGCGAGACGGGACAAGTTGTGGAACTTGACGGCGATTTCGTAAAAATACGGATGACGCGCCAGAAAGCGTGCGAAAAGTGCCGTGCCTGCGCGCCAAGCGTGGATGGCATGCATATGTACCTGAGCGCGCAGAACGCGTGCGGAGCCGATGTCGGCGACTGGGTAAGCGTAGACCTTGACGGAGGGTTCTTTTTGCGTGCCGTACTGATAATGTACGGGCTACCGCTTGTAATGCTGCTGGCGGGCTTTGGTCTGGGTACGGGCGCGGCCGGCGTTCTGGGGATTCCGCTGGAAGAATTAGCGGGATTCGCAAGCGGTATCATGCTGGCGGCACTTACCTACTTTGTCATCAGCAGACTTCAACATAAAATTGACCGAGGCAAGAATGCGCCTGTTGCTACGCGTAAGGTGGAAGCCGCGGAATAAAATCAGCCATTAGCAGATTAGACATTTGCTGATGGCTGATTTTATGGCATACGGCCTAGTGTTCCATCCGGTTTAGAATCATAGTAGATTTGCGCGGCAATTTTTTGCCAGGCTAGGAAGCGGCGACGCCGCGTACCCGCAGTGGTACGCAAGGAGTCGCTGACGACGCATGGCGGAAAATTGACCGCAAAGATACTATGGTTTTAAGACGGATGGAACACTAGTACCCGGCCTGGCGGTCGACCGATCTCTTGAACGGCTTTCCGGCGGCGTAATCCTGCAGATATTCTGCGAATTTGTCGACGATAAGGTCGAGGGTGATTTCGAGTGACGCGCCGCCGCTGATGTGCGGCGTAATGATTACGTTCGGCATCGCCCAAAGTGGAGATTCGGCAGGAAGGGGCTCGGGTGCGGTCACGTCCAGTCCGGCGCCGCCAAGATGGCCGGACGACAGGCAATCTATCAGCGCGTCCTGGTCTATGGCGGATCCCCGCCCTATGTTGAGAAGGAGCGAACCCGGCTTCAGCTTTAGCAGGCGATCCTTGTTGAAGAGGCGTGCTGTTTCCGATGTGCCGGGCAGGCACAGGGCTACTATGTCGGCATCGCGGACGGCCTCGTCGAGCTGATCCACGGTGAATAGCTCGTCGGCGCAGGATGGAACGTCCGGTCTTGCCGTACGTACAACACCCCGAACCCTTGCCCCCATGGCGCGGCAGCGGGACGCGTAGTTTCCGCCTATGTCGCCAAGTCCCACAACGGTTACAAGTTTGCCGTAGAGCGTTTGCAAATTACCAAGGTCTTCCCACTTGGCGGCGGACTGCAGGCGCACATATCCGCCCATGTTGCGCAGCAGCATCAGCGTTACGGCGAGCAGATGCTCGGAAATACCGATTCCGTACGCCCCGGATGAATTGGTAAGCATGACGTCGTCAGGCAATCCGGCCTCCTGGGTCATGTACATGTCCACCCCGGCGGACTGAGTATGCAGCCACTTCAAGTTCTTGGCCGCGCTGAGTACCGGCGGGGCGATGTGGCCGAAGACGACTTCGCATCCGGCCAGGTCTTCGTTGTGCCTGTTGCAGCAAATTATCTCGAAGCCGGGGGCCGCCGCGCGTATACGCTCCAGCCGCGCGTCCGTCAAAGGCGTGAAAGTTATGCCTAGCTTTCTTTCCATTGTTAACCACTCCTTTTTGAGACTACTATAGCACAGCAGCCCCGGCTTATCAAGTGTATTCCTGTTCAACCGCGCATGTTGCGATTGACCGGATTATCACAATATGATACGATTAAACTTAGAACCTGTATTCAGTACCGCTCAACGCCGCCCAGAAGGTCGGTTTTCCGCCACTCGTCGTCAGCTTATTCTAGCGTACCGCTGCGGGTACGCGTCGTCGTCGCTTCCTAGATTGGCGAAAAACCGCCGCTTCTAGTCGACATTTCGGGTACTGAATACAGGTTCTTAGATTTGCATTATTGTTGGCGTTTGCCAGAATTAGGGGGAATTATGTTGAAAACTGCTAAGAAATTATTATCATGTATCTTGGGTTTTGTAATGGCTTTGGGCCTGGCGGCGCCGACCGCCGTGTATGCCAATGAGATCAGGGTAACAATTGACGGCCGGCCCGTGGACTTTGCGGGACAGGGCGCGGCCATTGTGGACGGTCACGCGTTTGTTCCCATTCGCGGCGTATTTGAGGCCATCGGCTTTGACGTGGAATGGGACTACGAGGAAAGCATGGCCATTATGAGGCGGGACGGCCTTACAATCCGGGTGACGCCCTACAGCGAGACATTTAACGTGTGCGGCACGGATTATCCGCTGGAAGTACCGGCGCGAAACATCGGCGGCAGCGCAATGATGCCTGCAAGGGCAGTGCTGGAGAGAGCCGACTACGAGGTGAACTGGGATGGTCAGGCAAGAACGCTTGACATCGCAGCCGTTGATTTTGTGTATCTGGCCGAGCAGGGAGACGTAGACGCGCAAACGCGCCTTTTTCAGAGGTATGTTCGCGAAGAAAACTATGCCCGGGCGGCATATTGGGCTGAAAGGGCCGCCGAACAAGGCGACGCCGCGTCGCAGACCGCCTTGGGAATTATGTATCTTGGCGGGCAGGGCGTAAGCCAAAGCAACGAGCAGGCGGAATATTGGGCCAGAAGAGCCGCCGATCAAAATTTTGCCGAGGGTCAGACCCTTATAGGCTTTATGTACATGTCCGGCTTGGGTGTAACGCTGGATTACGAACAGGCAATATATTGGTTTGAGCAGGCCATTGAGCAAGGCAACGCGTCGGCGCAAAGCAATATAGGAATAATGTACTTTATGGGCTGGGGGAAAACACAGGATCATGAACAGGCGGTATATTGGTATAGAAGATCTGCCGAGCAGGGTTATGCCATGGCGCAGTCCAATTTAGGGGTCATGTATTACTTGGGTCAGGGCGTGCCGCAGGACGACGAGCAAGCGGTATATTGGTACAGAAGATCGGCCGATCAGAATCACAACTTAGGACAGAACAACCTGGGAGTAATGTACCGTGACGGCAGAGGGGTAGAGCAGGATAACGAGCAAGCGGCATACTGGTTCAGAAAAGCCGCGGATCAGGGAAACGCGCTTGCGTTAATCAACTTAGCGACGCTGCCGGCCCAATATAGATAACCGGCAGGACAGCCGCTGTTTGTCAGGGAAATGTAAAAACCGCCGCAAGTTTGGCTTGCGGCGGCATATTGTCCGAATATTTTCTACATATGTTTAGCGTTCATCCGTAAATGCGGCGCAGGTTAGCGCTAAGCCCAGCTTGAAGCCGTATGAAAAGGCGCTTAGCTGCTCGTAATCGCACGATTCGGTATATAGAGCCTCCAGCTTTTGAAACCGCTCGCAATCATCCGTTGGCATCTTCTGAATGAAGTAGCGTTTCTCATCTTCAATCTTCTGATTGACCGCTTTGTATTCAGGTGAAGCGGACGGGCGGCGCTCATGCGGGTTGATAAAGCCGTAGTAAAAGTCATGGAGTATGTTTTCCATATAAAACTGTCCTTTCCATAATTAAAATATTTTTCGCAAAATACTTGAAGGACAGGTTCTGACATGATATAATATTTCATGTAGTTTGCCCTTTGGGTATTCTGCGGGGGAGAAGCGGCGGGTTACTTTTGCGTGTAGTCGCTGCTTCTCTTATTTTTCTCTGAGGCTTCTGATACCTTCTCGAATCGCTTCTGGTCTTGATTTACCTGTTCTCTCGCAATAATCCCTGAGAATTACTAAATCTTCGTCCGTAACCCTAATGTCTATTCGATTGGGTTTAGGTTCGTCCGTCGGTCGCCCTATTTTTTTGTCAGCCATTTCTTCCCTCCTTTATACCGACAAAAATATTGTACACTTTATAACGACAAAAGTCAAGCGTTATTTTGCAAAATACTTGAAGGACAGGCGCTGACATGATACAATATTTCATGTAGTATGCCCTTTGGGTATTCTGCGGTGGGGAAGTGGCGGGTTCTTTTGCGAGAGTGCGCCGCTTCCTTATTATTCTTTGTTGAGGCCATCATACACCTTGTCAATCCCTTTGCGAACAATATCAGAGCGGTTAGTATCAAGTGAGCGACTGCAATCGTCCAATTTCTTGATGGTGTTAGCATCAACTCGAATACGGAGCGTTTCGCTTTTTGGATTGTCGGAGGGTGGGCGCCCAATCTTTTTTGGCGGCATGTATTCACCTCGATTTTCGCTGCCACAATAATTATAATTTATGTAGTATCGAAAAGTCAAGCATTATTTTTTCGATAAGATTTTTGTTGATATATTCGATCACCCCGGAGGCATCGCTATGAATCTCCAGGGAAAGTCTGCGGCTTCACCGGCATAGTCGATATTTACGCGTTTGGCGGTCACAACGTCAAAGGCTGCGGGGGCCACGCCGGGGAAGCTTTGTGTTATGTACAGTTTCTGGCTGAATAGGCTGGCCCGTGTGTCCGCCGTGGTTATGCCAAGCGCTTTGCACAGCTTGCCCGGCCCGTTGGCCAGGTTCTTTTTTTGTGCGGGCGTGAGTTCGTTAAAGGATTTGTCGTAGCGCAGTTTTGAGGCCGTATTGTGCCCCGCGACGATTTCGCCCGCCCTCAGCAGCACGGCGGCGGCGATTCCTTCGCGCTCCGCTACGATGTTCACCATCGGATACATGCCGTATATCAGGTACACATAGGCGCAGCCGCCGCGGCAGAACATAACGTCCGTTCGTGATGTGCGGCGGCCGCCGTAAGCGTGGCTGGCCCGGTCGTCGGCTCCGGCGCCTTCGCCGCCGTAGGCTTCCGCCTCGGTTATCAGCGCGGCCAGCATCTCACCGCCTATATCGCGCACTATGTACTTTCCGATAAGGTTGCGGGCGACTTCCAGCACCGGGCGGTCGTAGAAGCTTTGGTCGAGCATGGCAGGGACTCCTTGCGCTTTGAATTGATTCATGAGTTAGTAAAGGCTGTCTATGTAGGCCATGAGGGATTTTGTGATCTCAATTGCTTGTCCGGCGTCTTGCTCGTTTAATTCGATAAAGTTTTCGCCCGGATATCCGGCCTCAAAATAATATCCGCTTATAATACACAGCCGATTGTAAAGGTCTGTGTCGTAATTCGGTATGGCGCGCATCAGTTTTTTTAAGTTATGCGCACGTGATAATTCCTCAGCCAGCAGGTGCTTTTCTTCAAGGTAATGCTTTAAATATTTTTCACATGCTTGCTGGCATCCGTTTCCCGTACCGTTCCACAAGCTGTTTTTATGAGCCAACTCCGCTACCTTCATGTCTTGCAGCGCGATTTCCTTATAACTGTTCATACACCGTGACCCCCTGTTCGTTAATCCATCTGTACACAAACTTGTTGCTTGCGAGCTGTTCTCTTGAGCAGAATAGCAGGTCTATTTCCATGTGATCCAATTCCAAGGACTGCTTGTAAAGCATTAGATGCCTGGGATCGGGCAGGTCCTCAAGTACTACGGCGAGGTCGACGTCACTGTCGGGCTGGTATGTGTTCTTAGCGTAGGAGCCAAATAGAACGACTCTGCGAACATTCACGCCGAATTCTTCCAGCAACATACCGACGGCTGCGTCGATGCCGGCCCGGACTTGCGGCGGCAGCTTCAAATCACGCATTTGCCCAGGCCTCCTCCTGCAGAGATTCCCACTTTGCGTAAAGCTCGGAGAGTTTTTCCTCGGCCCTGGACTTGCTTGTGAACACTTCGTCGGCCTTGACGTGGTCGGTGTAGACCTCTTCGCTGGCCAGAGCCTCGTCATATTGGGCGATCTGGGCTTCGGCGGACTCTATTTCGCGCTCTACGCGGGAGAGTTCGGCCTTTAGCTGGCGAACGCGCTTGTCGCTGCTGCGGTTGCGCGCTTTTGCGTCGGGTGATTCGGCGGTTTTGGCGGAACTGGGCGCGGGGAGGCTTGATATATGGCCGCGAGCGTCTTGTGTTGCGGCTGATTCAACTTCCGGCGCGGATTCGGCCAGCTTGGACAGATAGTAGTCGTAATTGCCCAGGTAGGCTGCGGCGGAAACGGGTGAGAGAGCTACGATCTTGTCGGCGGTATTGTTGATGAAGTAGCGGTCGTGGGAGATATAGAGGACTGTGCCGGTATAGTCGCGCAGGGTCTGCTCGAGAACCTCCTTTGAGTAGATGTCAAGATGGTTGGTGGGCTCGTCCATAATAATGAAGTTGGCCTCGCCCAGCATCAGCTTTGCCAGGGATACGCGGCCTTTTTCGCCGCCGCTCAGTTCCCCCACGCGCTTGAAGACTTCGTCGCCGCGGAACATGAACGCGCCAAGGGCGCTGCGAACCTGGGTTACGGTAAGGTATGGGAAGGAGTCGTATATTTCGTCGTAAAGGGTTTTGGCCGGGTCAAGGTTGCGGTGCTCCTGATCGTACCAGCCGACGGTTACGCCGTGGCCAAGCATTATGCTGCCGCCGTCGCGGGGAATGTCTCCGTGGACAATGCGCGCCAGGGTGGTCTTGCCTATGCCGTTCGCGCCTATCAGCGCGACTTTTTCGCCCCGCCGGATGTCGAAGCTGATACCGGTAAAGAGAGGATCGCCGCCAAAGGATTTGCGCAGGTCGCGCACGAAGAGCACGTCAATACCGCTTGCGCGGCGCGGATTAAGCCGCATACGCATCGAATCGGGAAGGTTGGCGGGCTTCTCAAGCCGCTCGACCTTGG
This sequence comes from Defluviitaleaceae bacterium, assembly GCA_009780015.1. Lineage (GTDB taxonomy): Bacteria > Bacillota > Clostridia > Lachnospirales > WRAA01 > WRAA01. Next base: position 9,383 of record WRAW01000011.1, read on the forward strand.
CCAGAAGCTTTTCGCGGCTTTCCGCGCGCTTTACGGATTTTTCGCGGTTGAAGGATTTCAGCTTGCGGATGACCTCTTCCTGGCGTTTGATCTCGCGTTGCTGGCTCTCGTAGTGATGCGTCTCGATTTCGCGATCCTTGGCCTTCTTGGCGGCCGCGAAGCTGTAGTTTCCGTTGTAGGTCTTAGCGGCGCCATGCTCAATGTCGATCACCTTGGTACACACACGGTCGATGAAGTATCGGTCGTGGGAGATCAGCATGACGGCGTGCGGATATGCGCGCAGAAAATCCTCGAGCCACTGGGTCGCGGAAATATCAAGATGGTTGGTGGGCTCGTCCAGAAGCAGGAGGTCGGGCTCGGTCAGAAGCAGCTTGGCCAGGGATATACGCGTCTTTTCGCCGCCGGAATAGGTTGAAATGGGCTGGACGCTGGTCTCGTCGCCCAGGGCAAGGCCGCGCATCACTCCGCGCACACGCGACTTATACTCAAAGCCCCGGGCCGCCTCAAACTGCTGCGACAGCTTCGAGTACTTGGACATCAGCGCCGTAAGCTCGTCGCCCTGTGACCGGGCCATTTCGGCCTCGGTGCGGCGTAAGCGCTCCTCCAGTTCGATTATCGGCGCAAACACAGACAGCATCTCCGCGTGGATGGTATTACCTTCGGTAAGCGCGCTCGCCTGCGACATGTATCCCAGCTTGTGCTCGCGCGGGAAAGCCACGTCGCCGCCGTCCGCGGCCATCTCGCCCGTCAATATGCGAAACAGCGTCGTCTTGCCCGCTCCGTTGCGCCCGATTATGGCAGCCTTTTCCCCGCGCGCCAGGGTTAAGCTTACCTCCTTGAGCACGGGCGTATCTCCAAATGATTTTGTAAGGTTGTTAACTGAGAGAAGCATTTTCGTCACCATCATCAGAAATTAGACCTCTTCCGAAACCTGCTTTCGTCGTATAGTGAAACAACTTGAAAAGTGAACCAATATTTTCTGGAAGCGTCGGCCTACTGCCGCCGACGTTCCACAAAATATTGGTCTGATATTGAAGTTGTTTCACTATATTTGCGAGCGTTTTTTCACCTGGCTAGGCGCGCCCGACGACGCACACCCTATAGTGTTTGCTAGGAGGGCGCAACAACGCCAGGCGGAAAATAATCAGCAAAGACGGCGGAATGAGGTTTCGGAAGAGGTCTATTGTTAAAAAAAACTCCCCACCATGGGCAGGGAAAGTATGAGTGTGTGAGCTGAGCTGGAAGGATTTGAACCTTCGGATGCAGGAGTCAAAGTCCTGTGCCTTACCGCTTGGCGACAGCCCAATATGATATTGATAGACGCCTGCGCGCCTATGCCCGAGAAGGGACTTGAACCCCCACGATATTGCTATCAGCGGATTTTGAGTCCGCCGCGTCTGCCATTCCGCCACTCGGGCTAATGGAGCTACGGCACATTATAGCGCAAGGCTGTGCAAATGTCAAGCCTAAATTCAAACTGTTCAAAATAGGTTCAAAATAGATAAACTTTAAGAAATTGACAAAAATTGTTACATGACTTGACAATATACTTGTTGTTATTAAAACCTCCATACATCATCAATCAACAAGCAGTCAAGTGACTTTATATGTTCTCTTAATATATCGTCAGTTCGCATATTAGGGCGCATGTCACAATAATAAACCCCGTCTAGCGGGTTTAACTTTATTGTGTAACCCTTAAAATGCCCAGGCAAAAATGTGGAATTTACTCCGTAATTGGGTTCATGTCCTGCTCTTTGTACATCATTAAGGAAAACGGCAAAATGAGGAGTGTCTATACCTGTGAGTCGATTGTGTAAAAATTTATCAATGAAGATTTTATCTAATCTATCCTTACTTGATGTTTTAACTGAGCCAATAGCCGCAAGTTCTCCATCAGCGTCAATAATTAAATCATGTTGATAAGACATGTCAAACAGCCTGGCATCACCAACAACGACTGGCAAACTCACCGTACCACTACGTACTGATATGCCAATCTCTGAAATGATAAGCCTAATAAACCGCTCAAACAAATCTCCATTTATTTTCCGTGCGGTGTTGCTTTGTCCTGTCGGAAGCGCGTCAAGCGTCGCGCCGATAGCTTGTTGACACGTATAAACAATACGATTAATACAATCTCGTTCCTCGGGATTATTAATTTCCCGTATATGCGATAATGAATAAAGGAATGATGCAAGCATGACATCAAAGTCATCTGCCGAAATCATTATATTGTTGTTAATAGGTCGAGTGATATTGAAGTATCCATCCTGCCTATATTGATAGAAGCGATAATGGGTCTCATTCCGCGAAACAATCACGGCTTGTAATCCATCAAGTACAAACTGCAAGTAATCTCTACAAAAATCAATATAATCTGCAATGTTTTCAAATTTCGTTTTATCAGAGGCGCGATTTACTAGTTGCTCCAAAATCATCTTATAGACTCCCTTCTCTTTGCATTCGCCTTGTCGAATTCTATCCAGTCATCAACGGAGCGATATATAACATTCTCAACTCTATCAATAGCCCATTTGTTATATTCATCGTTTATGTCACAGCCGATCCATTTGCGTCCGAGCTGCTCCGCAACAACGAGGCTTGTTCCAGAGCCGGAAAATGGGTCAAGGATTATATCATTTTCATTGGACGAAGCAAGCAGTATCTTTCTCAATAACTCTTCCGGTTTTTGCGTCGGGTGCTTTGTTTTTTCAAGCATACCATTGCATATCACAGGTATTTCAAAAACATCCTTTGGCTTTGCTCCATTCGGATGAGGAGTCCATAAATCGGAAGGGCGCTTGCCGTTCCCGTACTGACTCGTTTCTGCTTGTGGATGTGACGGATATTTCAAGGTATGTGCCCCGTAGGGGATTCTTACGGCATCAACATTAATTTTATAACTTTTACTTTTTCTCAAATGCAGAATACTCTCATGCGAACGCCCCCAGTCGCTGCCAAGGTTCGCTTTATTTTTATATGACCAAATAAGCCATTTGCAACCTTTAAAATACCGCATAGAAGGGTGTTTGAGATCTGCCAATATTTCACTGAATCCGCATATATAGAGAGAGCCGGAGGGCTTTAATATTCGTGAGGCTTTTTCAATCCATAAAAGCGACCACTCTATGTATTTTTCTTGCGAGTCGAATTTGTCCCAGTCCGATTTTGCAATGTTATAGGGAGGATCAGAAAATATCAAGTCAATAGACTCGTCCTTAATATGTCGCAACCATTCAATACTGTCGGCGGTGAATAACAGTCCATTTTGATGACAATACCGTGGTGTAGTATCGCGGATAAACAAATTTTCATATAAGATAGAGTCGCTTACTGAAATTGTTTTGTTATTGCTTAATGGCAAGATCATTTGAATGTCGGATTTGCTTTTTTTAATGGGCATGGGTATTCTCCTTAAATTACTGAAACTGTTGCTATTATTACAGCACAATATAAAACATTTTGCAATAATCTTTTTGAGCCTGATATAAGATATTAAACAGACTCTTGTACACAACATCTTTATTTTGTAAATTCGGGAAAATTCAAATTGCCGCGAAGATATGGAATGGGGTCTTGACATTTGCGGCAGTACATGGGAACATATAATAGGTGAAACTGTGTGAGACTAGCGACATGCCTGATATATGTATGAAGTTAACGTAATACTGGACAGCATAGCGGCGCAGCTGCGAGAACTGGCCCCGTACTGGGCGTCGGGCCTGATCGTTGGGTCGCTGGTGTCGGTGTACCTGTCGGAGCGGATCGGCGCGAAAATGGCGGGTTTGGGATCAGGCAGGTTCCGCGGGCTGGCTGTTTGCGGCGCGGCGGCTCTGGGCATCGCGTCCCCGTTGTGTATGTACGGCACGGTTCCGGTGATTGCGGCTTTCGCTCGCAAGGGCGTGCCGCAGCACTTGCTGGCGGCGTTCATGATTAGTTCGGTGCTGCTTAACCCGAACCTTCTGCTGTTGAGCTTTGTGCTTGGCGTAGAGATCGCGCTGGCACGGCTGGCTCTGGCGTTTGTGTGCGGGGCTCTGGCCGGTGTGCTTATTCTGGCCGCATTTTCGCGGCGCGAGCTGTTTGCGCTGGAACGCTTCGCGCCGCCGCCCGACAAAGCCGGTAAAACCTTTCTGCGCGATCTGGCGAAGGCGTTTCGCATTACCGCGCCGTACCTGCTGTTTGGCGTGACGATCACGGCGTTGTTTAACCGCTATGTTCCGCCGGACTTTGTGGCGGGGATGTTTGGCCAGCGGCGGGGGCTGGGCGTGCTGTTCGCCACGTCGCTGTCGATACCGTTGTATGCCTGCGGCGGAGGGGTTATTCCTCTGATACGGGCATGGCTTGCGGCGGGGATGGGCTCCGGCGACGCGCTTGCGTTCATGATAGCCGGCCCGGCCACAAAGATTACTAACCTTAGCGCGGTGAAGATGATATTCACGGCAAAGAACTTTGTTCTGTACCTGGCGTACTGCATAGGCTTTGCGATGGCGTCGGGTTTGATAGTGGGGTTGATACTATAGTGCGCGATGAGATAAATGTGATAATATACGGCTTTGGCGGCTGCAATGACGATATTGCCTACTTGGAGAAATATTTGGAGGACAGGGGGATGGATACCTATGTCTTAACGCTTGCGGGTCACGGCGGAACCAAGCAGGACTTGCACGATACGTCTCATCTGGACTGGCTGGAGTCCGCCAGGCGTGAAGCCTCTGAAATCGCAAAAGGCTACGACAAAGTTAACCTGCTGGGCTTCTCAATGGGCGGCCTGCTTGGCATACATCTGAGCGAAATGGGCAAGGAGGGCAAGCTTGTCCTTATAAACACGCCCATATACTGCTGGAACTTCGGTGTTATTACGCGAAGCGTCATTGACGATCTGCGAAGCGGCGGCCGTGAAAACATATCTTACTACATGAAGAATTCCGGGAAATATTCAGCCAAGTCGATTATAGACTTTCTCAAGCTGCTCCATATGTCTAAGAATATAATATCCGGCGTTGAGCGTGAGTGCCTTATACTGCAATGTATTGACGACGAGATCGTCCACCATAAGAGCGCCGACTACATCAAGGAAAAGCTGGGCGACGGCGCGAAACTGCGGTATTACGACGGCGGCTTCCATCAAATATTTGTGAAGGCTCTGGATGTAAGGGATACTGTGTGCGAGGATATATACCGGTTTCTTAACTGAGGCGAGGGGCGGCGATATGATAATATTGAGGGGCGGAGGGCTTAAAACGGCAAGCCTGGTATATGTGGTGCTTGGCGGGTTCAGGATTCTGTCGGGTATGGCGATGATGGTGATTTTATCATTCTTTGCCATGTTCGGGGATATACCGCTGGATGACTACGCCGTAGCGTTCGGGCTGGCTGTTGTCACGGGTGCGTGGAGTATATTCGTGGGCGTGAAGGGTTTGCGCGCCAATTCCCCGGAGAAGGAGCGGCGGATTCCCAGGCTTTTCGCCGCGCGCCTGGCGGTGGACGCGGCTACGTTGGTTATAGTGTTTGCGGTAACAGGGCTTTTGCCGGCCGATCTGGTGTTTATGGCCATATTCTTCGGAATGTTCGGCATATTTGAGATCGTGGCGTTGTTCGTTACGGTTAAGTACTACCGAGGTCTTAGGCGCAGCGAAGGCTTTGTTTACCACGATGGCGGCGACGAAATAATTATCGAGGGTGAAGCTCAACCCGCCGTTAGGTCGCCGGGAAGCTGGTGGCTTATAGCGTCCGGCCTGCTATACATTGTGTTCAGCATACCCGGCGTTGTACCGCTGATTGCGGCTGCTGCGGGCGGTGCGGCTGCGGTGTCTCCCGGAGATATCGTAAGCGGGATAGCTTCCGGGTGGAATATATTGGTGGGAGCGATGGGAATCAAGGGCTTCGACGCGCCGGACAGGGCCAATGTGCTGATCGGACTCGCTTCCGTCGGTATATGCTTACAGATAGCGGCGACTCTTGCCATGGGGCATGGTATCGGTATGTTGGCGCTGCTGGGCGTGATGCAGTTTGTTATACCGTCTCTGTACTTTGTTGGGGCGTTCAAGAATAGGGCGGCCTACCGGTCGTCCGGCATGTAGGGAAAGGAGAATGTCATGAAGAGGATTGCAAAGATTTGCGCGGCGATGTCAGTGGTGATGATTATGGGTATGGGCTGCCTGGCCGGTACGGATCAAGGCTCTTCCCAGGGGAGCGCGCCAAGCCCGGCCGCTCAACCGGTTGCTGAAACGCCGGCTGCTGAAACCACAGCGGATGATGGAGACTGGCCCTTCGTGTCCACCGTGTTCGTGGAAGACACTGACGGCACTGACGACGGTATGGAGCGCCTGATCGCGTCCATGGAAGATTTTGGCTACGCGTTCTTTCAGACGGAAGAGCGGCCCGACGGGTTGTTTGCCGCTGACGACGTGGTGCTACTGCAAATCAACGCCCAGTGGGACGAGCGCGGCGGTACGAACACAGACCTTATAGACCTGGTTATACGCGCGCTGCTGGATCATCCCGAGGGCTTTAGCGGCGAGATAATTGTTGCGGATAACGGCCAGGCGCAGTTTGGCAGCGCGGGACGGGGCGGCAGCCTTGACTGGGAAAATTCCAACGCCATGGACATCAGCCAGTCGACCATGACGGTCGTTAACCGTTTCAATGAACAGGGATATCATGTTACCGGCGTGCTGTGGGACGAATTTACCCTTGTGCGTGTAGACGAGTTCAGCGAAGGCGACATGACCGACGGCTTCGTGGTCGAGGATTATATGCGGGAAACAGGCTTCGAGATATCATACCCCAAGTTTACCACCGAGTTCGGAACCCACGTGAGCTTCCGCGAGGGCATCTGGAACCCCGAGGACGATTCATTCGACAGTGAGCGCTTGAAGGTCGTCAACATGCCTGTGCTCAAGTCGCACTTTCTCTTCCAGGTGACAGGAGCGGTCAAGGGCTATATGGGAACCGTGTCCGACCGCCTGACGGGCCACCGCCCGCACAACAGCGTTGGCCTGGGCGGAATGGGAACCCAGATGGCGCACACTCGTATGCCCGTACTGAATATAATGGACATGATATGGATAGCCCCCGACCGCGGCCCCGCCGCGCAGTTTGACCGCGCCGTGCAGATTAACAAAATAGCGGTCTCCACCGACCCTGTAGCGCTGGACGTTTGGGCTACGGTCAATGTGCTTATGCCCGAGGCGGAGCGCTTCCCTGGCGGACGCGCCGCGCCGATGAGCCCCGAGGGCGACGAACCCGGCACATTCGGTCACTGGCTGCGCCTCTCTCTCAACGAGATGCTTGACGCCGGATATGATTTTACGATGGATATAGCCGAGATCGGCGTAGTTGAAGGCGGGCAGGCGCAATAAAAGAATTTGTTGAAATTGCAGCTTAGATGCTGTATAATTGTATAAAATAACTTACCGAGGAGTTGCACATATGGCAAAGGAAATAATCAGCACAACCAATGCCCCGGCTGCCGTCGGGCCGTATTGCCAGGGCGTAAAGGCAAACGGATTCATATACGTATCGGGGCAGCTTCCGATTGACCCGGCTACGGGCGAGATGATCCAGGGTTCCGTCGGTGAAAAGACGGCCAGGATACTGGAAAACGTCAAGGCAATACTTGAAGCCGGCGGATCGTCCATGGACAAGTGCGTCAAAACGACGGTGTTTCTCACAGATATGAACAAGTTCGCGGAAATGAACGAGGTCTACAAGACATATTTTGAAGGAAATCTATGCGCGCGCTCCACAATACAGGTCGCGGCTCTGCCGCGCTTTGAGGAAATCGAGATTGAGGCCGTTGCACTGGCATAGGCCCGGCCGGCGCCGAATAATACGTCGAAGGCAATACAAACACGATTTGTATTGCCTTTTAGCATGGCGAAGACCAATACGGAGGTGTGAGGATGAACCCTGTAGCTAGGGCGTGTTTGAAAACCCCATTTCGACGTATTTTCGGCGCTTCTTCCGTCAGTCGTTGTCAGCGCATCCGCCTGCGCTGGCGCTTCGGATGCTAAACGTGTGCCACCGGCACACAGCATCCTTGCGAACCACTGCAGGTTCGCGGCGTCAGCGCTTCCTAGCCTGACGAAAAAATCACTCGAAAATTCGCCGAAAGCGGGTTTTCAAACACACCTTAGGGGAATGGCGCGAGTAGTTGCGGCGGGCTTGACAGCGGGGGTTTTGTCCTCGGTTGCGGCGGCATTGATTAACGTGGAGTATGGGAGTATGGTTCACGGTATAATGTCCGGTATGATTGGAAGCGGAGTTGTCGGATTGTTCGTATTTTTTAGCGGGAAACCCGGTATGGTGGTAAAATGTATGATGACATGCGCCATTGCGAGTGTTGTTGCGGTGATTGCCGCAAATCTTATCGGGTTTGAGTCGCTTGGGGTAATCGGCGTTGCGGCCGCTCTTGGGTGCGGAAGCTTGCATATCTATGAGGGTAAGCCTGACAATGCCGGATAATGAGTGCAATATACTGCTTTATGCAGGGGGTATGGGCGGATGAAGATTGATAGAAAGAAAATAGCGAAATTTGTCGCTATTGCGGCAGCCGTAGGGATTGTGGGAGGTGTGATTGGAAACTTATGGCCGTTTGAGTTTGGGAGGATTGTTGACAGCGTAATATTTATCGCAATGGGAAGCGCGGCTGTGGGCGCGTACTTTCACTTCAAAGGAGAAGGAAGAGACGTCGTAGTCAAGAATGTGATAACGGGCGCGGTTGCGGGTGTTGTTGCGGTAGTTGTCGCGAGTCTTCTAGGAGGGGACGACGTGCTCGTAAGGTCGGTAGGTTTTGCGGTTGCGGTCGTATATGCCGTTGATTAAGCCAGCGAAAGAGGATGACTATGGAATTTCAGGTAGTAGCGCCGTTTGAGCCTACGGGCGATCAGCCCCAGGCTATTGATGCCCTGGCTCAGGGGTTTATCGACGGCAAGAAATATCAGACGCTGATGGGCGTCACGGGATCCGGCAAGACATTTACAATGGCTCATATTATACAGCGTTTGCAGAAACCTACGCTTGTGATGGCGCACAACAAGACGCTGGCAGCTCAGTTGTACAACGAGTTCAAGGAGTTCTTTCCGAATAACGCCGTAGAGTACTTTGTGAGCTATTACGACTATTATCAGCCCGAGGCGTATGTGCCGTCGAGCGACACATATATAGAGAAGGACTCGAGCGTCAACGACGAGATAGACAAGCTACGCCACTCGGCCACGGCTATGCTGTTCGAGCGCAGGGACGTGATAATTATCGCGAGCGTAAGCTGCATATACGGCCTTGGCGACCCCATTGACTACAACGAGATGTGCTTGACCTTGCGCGTGGGAAATATCAAAGACCGCGACGAGTGTCTGCGCAAGCTGATCGAGATACAGTACGACCGCAACGACATGAACTTTGTGCGCGGGACGTTTCGCGTGCGCGGCGACGTTGTGGAGATTTTCCCGTCATATGCCAGCGACAGGGCTTACCGAGTCGAGTTCTTCGGCGATGAGATCGAGCGTATCAGCGAGATCAACACATTGACCGGAGAGATATTCGGATATCTGAAGCATATCACTATCTACCCGGCGTCGCATTACGTGACGTCGCGGCCCAAGCTGGAGCTTGCCATTACAGCTATCGAGGAAGAACTGCAACAGCGCGTCGAGGAATTCAAGCGCGAAGACAGGATTCTCGAGGCACAAAGGCTGATGCAGCGCACGAATTACGATATAGAGATGCTTCGCGAAATGGGGTTCTGTTCCGGCATCGAGAACTATTCGCGCCATTTGTCGGGACGTCCGCCGGGCAGTACGCCCCACACGCTCATCGACTACTTTCCCGACGACTTTCTGATTATCGCGGACGAGTCCCATGCCACCATACCTCAGGTACGGGGGATGTACGAGGGCGACAAGTCGCGCAAGACGGTGCTGGTGGACTTCGGCTTCCGCCTGCCTTCCGCGCTGGACAACCGGCCGCTCAAGTTTGCGGAATTCGAGTCCAAGATGCGTCAAATGCTGTTTGTGTCGGCCACGCCGTCCGTATATGAGAAACAGAACGAACAGCAGCTTGTCGAGCAGGTCATCCGCCCGACAGGCCTGCTTGACCCCCAGATTCACGTGCGGCCTATCGCCGGGCAGATCGACGACCTTATGAGCGAGATACGCGCCACATGCGACAAGGGCTTCAAGACCCTTGTCACGACTCTTACAAAGAAGATGGCCGAAGACCTGACGACATACCTCAAGGATCACGGAATACGCGTGCGCTACCTGCACTCCGACATAGAAACCCTGGAACGCCTGGAGATCATACGCGACCTCCGTTTGGACGTCTTCGACGTGCTGGTGGGCATCAACTTGCTGCGTGAAGGGCTGGACATCCCCGAAACCGCCCTCGTCGCGATAATCGACGCCGACAAAGAGGGTTTTTTGCGCTCCGAAACGTCACTCATACAGACCGTGGGCCGGGCCGCGCGAAATTCCGAGTCGAAGGTTGTAATGTACGCCGATAACATCACCGGCTCAATGCAACGCGCCATTAACGAGACAAACCGCCGCCGCGAGATACAGATGAGTTACAACGCCGAACACGGCATAACCCCAACCACGGTAATCAAGAAAGTCCACGATATAATACAGGCCACCGAGACGCCCGAAGAGCGCAAGAAAAAGGGTCTCGACAAAGACCCGGAATCCATGAGCGACGACGAGCTGCGCGCCGCGATCTCCGTACTGGAAAAGGAGATGCACCGGGCGGCGGCAGACCTGCACTTTGAGCGTGCCGCGCAGCTGCGCGACGAGGTCATGGCCATGAAGAAGCAGCTTTACAACAAGTCTTGATTTCGTTGTGTAAGCTGTGCTTGATGCGTAAGAGCATTATCTATGCCAGATCAATAGGTGATAAGACATGAAATTTTGGGAGAGAGTAGTTTTATTTATTATAAGTAGTATAATGCGGCTTGCCGTAATTGTTACTTCGACAGTTGTAATGTTGCTCATGTGGCAAAGTATCGACGGTAATTTTCGTGAGTTTTTGGATTTTTTTGTGAACATTATTTTGGTTGGAGGTACTCTCGCAGCAGTTTATGTGGCAACTAAAGCATTGGAGCTGTCCAAAAACACATCTGACAAGCAACTTGAACTCATGGAGATGGAATGGAAACCACACTTGTCCATTGCTGACATAATGCCTATTGTTGACGGGGAAGAGAGTGGCGTGACAGTCAGTTTCGATATGCAATTAAATAACGTCGGGAAAAGTGTCCTGCGCTATGAAGTCATTAGATTTCATGTTAACTTTGGCAATCATGATGTAAGCGGAGGATGTGAGAACGATGATGCGAAGCTAGTGACTTCTGGATATTCAAGTGGTGTAATCGGTGTGAATTCAAGTGGTTTATTTGAGGGAGCGGGGCACCGCATAGAGCCTCACATTTTCGACACCACCCAAGATCAGGGCTCAAGTAGGAGAGTAAGGCTTTCGACTATTATAAAGTGTGATATAGACGTGAGGATAGTTTATTGGAGAGCCGATAATATTGGGATGAAGCATGTATTGGATCAATCTATGGATTTCATTTGTCTGAACGGCGATTGGAAAAAATCCATCAGAGAAACTGATTATAGGGAGGTTCGTCATGTTGACGAAATAACTTAAACTACTTAGAAGTAGAAGTTCATAAAAGCGATTGTGCCGATTAAATTGGTGATGAAGCCCACCGCCATCAGCGGAATATTGCAATACAGCCTGTCGCTTTGAATTGTTTTGAACGCGAGAATCAGCCCAAGGAATACTATGGGCAGGAGATCGACCGTGTAGCGGCTGCCGAACTGGTGTCCGCCTAATGTTCTGTGCAGGGATAAGGCGAATATGTGCAGCAGTATGAACACCGGAATGGCATATTGCATGATTTTCTCGCCTATGTTCGTGTTGCTTCGCAAACCGGCGAAAAAGTATATTGTATAAGAAACTACGATGGGTGAGGCGATCCAGAACGCGTGGCCGCCAAATTCCGGGAAGGAGATCACGCGGCCGTGCAATTGCGGCAAGCCCCGGAATATTGTTCTCAGGTTGTCGGGGAGGTGCGCCAAGCTGAACTTATCGTGGCCGAAATCCGTAAATTCGGGAAGGAAATCGTGCCCGAGCTGAAATATGTTTCCGAAGCGCGCGAAGTTAAGCCCCAAAAAGGATACGCCAAGAACAAGGGCGGGGATGCTGTACATCAGTAGCCGCGCTATGAAGGTCTTAATGTCCGGCGCTTGTTCCCGTTCGTAGATAAGGTAGAATATTATCGGCATGAATATGCCTTGAAGCGGCCGGCAGCCCATAGCCATGCACAGCAAGAGCAGGGATGTGTTCGAATGCCTGCGCGAGGGCGTCGTGGCATAGTAGATCGACATCAAAGTGAACAGGAACGACAGGTTTTGCGCGAGATACCAGACGGCTCCCCATAGGGCTATATGAAGGTAATTTGTGCCAAGGATCAGGAATAGGCTGAGGAACAGGGCGTGGTTCTTGTCCTTTAAGTGGAGTTCGGCCAGCTTGTATGCGTAGAATGTGGCCAGGAGCGCCGTGGCCAGGGCTATAACGTGGTCGGGGGTAGTTCTGCCGAAGATGAGGACAAGGGGAAGCATCAGGAACGAGGGGAACGGCGGGAAACTTATGAAGTACCGCCCGTCAAACACCGCGATCTCTAAGTGTCTGTAGTTGTAGACATCCAGCCTGCCGTTCAGCCATGCCTCCGCCTGTATTGAGTAAGAGTTAAAATGGTTTACGGCAAGAGGATAAAATCCCGAGTACAGGTATATTGCCGAAAATGCGATCAGGGCGGAACCGAATAGAATTACGTAGTGCCGGTATGTTGACATGTGAATTGTTACCTTCTTCCACCTAGGATGTGCTGTACCTGGTTATATCCCGCGCACAATGTTATAATACCAAGACGCTAACATTAACAGCACGGCCGCCGCGACGATCCATTTGTTCATTAAAAGCGCATTAAGACGCGTGGCGGCGCGCTTATTTGAAAACGCATCGATCAGCGTACAGGTAAAGTGTGCAGCCACGCCTGCCATCAGAGGCAGTACCAAAATATTCATTTTGAACGCGTTGACAAAATCAAACCGGCTTATATAAATACCGGCTCTGAACAAGCCGCATCCCGGGCAGGGAATATCAAAAATCAGCTTAAAAACACATGGAATAAAGATAGACGTATTGATAGCTGCAATGAACGCCAATACGCCTACCCCATATGCCAGCAGTACCCTTTTATTGTAGCCGGCCATAACTTCTCATACTGTCAAGCACTTGCATAAGCTTATTGTAATTGACATCCCGTACCCTATTTGAGATCAAGAAAATGTCGATAATCCACCAAATTAAGCAACCGCCGAGAGTAATGAGTTTCAACACTCCAAGCAAGGTGTCGCCGATCATAAAGCGATCCACGCCGAACTCGCCGATAAATATGGATACAAGCAGCATTGTCATCGGGTCTTTCATTTGGATAGAATATAATTCATTAAGCCTTTCCTCCGGCATACTTGCAAGCCTTTCCTGAATATAAGGCAAAGTTTCCGACCGGAAAAATTTGCTGTTTGCCAGCATGTACATATCAACCTTGTTAGATTGCATGTTCCCCTCCCGCATTATTTATAATATTACGATTCTACACCATTTACCGATTAATTACAATAAAAATCTCAGCGAGAGATATTACAGATAAAGGGTGCTGTCAAAATAAAAAGAATATTGACTTTTTCGCGGATAGATGTACAATCAATAGGCGAGGAAAATAAACACAGGCTCTCTGAAAGGATTATCATGTCACAAAAAATTATTATAAAGGGCGCGCGTGAGCACAACCTTAAAAATATTGACTTAGAGATACCGCGCGACCGGCTGGTTGTGTTTACGGGCGTGTCCGGGTCGGGCAAGTCGAGCCTTGCGTTCGAGACGATTTACGCCGAGGGGCAGCGGAGGTATGTGGAGTCGCTTTCGAGCTACGCGCGGCAGTTCCTTGGCCAGATGGACAAGCCCGACGTGGACAGCATCGAGGGGCTTTCGCCGGCCATATCAATCGACCAGAAGACCACAAACCACAACCCACGCTCGACGGTGGGCACGGTGACCGAGATATACGACTATCTCAGGCTGCTCTACGCGCGCGTGGGCGTGCCGCACTGCCATATATGCGGCAAGGTTATCGAGAAGCAGACCGTTGACCAGATTGTCGACCGGATACTATCGCTGCCGGAGCGCAGCCGCATAACCCTGCTGGCCCCCGTGGTGCGCGGCAGGAAGGGCGAGCATATCAAGCTGCTTGACGACGCGCGCAGAAGCGGCTATGTACGCGCGCGCATCGACGGCATTATCCACGAGCTGGCCGAGGACATCAAGCTGGAGAAGAACAAAAAGCACGATATTGAGATCGTGATAGACAGGCTGATCGTGAAGGACGACATAGGTGCGCGGCTGACGGGTTCCAGCGAGGCGGCCATGGCGCTGTCCGGCGGGGTGATGCTGGTCAGCGTGGAAGACGGCGAGGAGCTGACGTTCAGCCAGAATTTCGCGTGCGCGGACTGCGGCGTATCCATGCAGGAAGTTGAGCCGCGTATGTTCAGCTTTAACAACCCGTCCGGCGCGTGCCCGGAGTGCTTTGGTCTGGGCGTGAAGATGATCTTCGACGAGGAGCTTGTCATACCAAACAAGCAGCTCAGCCTGGCGCAGGGAGCCGTGAAGGTTCCGGGGTGGTTCAGCTCCGGGAACGAGCACTCGCATACGTTCGCGCTGTTCCGCGCGTTGTCGGCCAAGTACGGATTCGATGTCAACGCGCCGTTTGCCAGCCTGCCTGAAAAAGTGCGCGACATAATAATGCACGGGGACGAGGGTAAGCTCAGCGTGGAGTTCGTTAGCCAAACCGGGGATACGCGTACTTACAGTTATCAGTTCGAGGGCATTATGAGCAGCCTCGAGCGCCGCTACAAGGATACGCAGTCCGAGTATATGCGCGGCGAGTACGAAGCTCTTATGACCGGGATCACCTGCCCGGTTTGCGGCGGAAAGCGCCTGCGGCCGGAGGTGCTTGCCGTGACTATCGGCGATGTGAACATCTCCGAGCTGACCGATCTTGCCGTGGGCAAGCTGAGCGACTTCTTCACATGGCTTGAGCTGGGCGAGACAAAGCGCATGATTGCCGAGCCGATTCTGCGTGAGATCAGCGCGCGCACGGGATTTTTGGTGGATGTCGGGCTGGACTACCTAAGCCTTTCGCGCAACGCAAGCACGCTAAGCGGCGGCGAGTCTCAGCGCATCAGGCTGGCTACGCAGATAGGCTCCGGTCTTGTCGGTGTGGTCTATATCCTGGACGAACCTTCCATAGGACTTCACCAGCGCGACAACGACAAGCTACTGAAGACGCTGGAGCATCTGCGCGACATCGGCAATACGTTAATCGTGGTAGAGCACGACGAGGACACGATGCTGGCCGCCGACCACATCATAGACATAGGGCCGCTGGCCGGAAGCCAGGGCGGAGAGGTCGTGTTCTCCGGCAAGCCGCGCGACATAATGGACTGCGCGGAGTCCGTCACGGGCGCATACCTTAGCGGCAAGCGCCGCATTGAAATTCCCGAGTATACGCGGGAGCCCAACGGTAAGTGGCTGAACCTGCGCGGCTGCGGCGAGAACAACCTCAAAGACATCGACGTGGCCATACCCATCGGCTTAATCACATGCGTGACGGGCGTGTCCGGTTCCGGTAAGTCGTCCCTCATCAACGAGATACTTTACAAGACTCTGGCGCGCGACCTCAACCGCGCCAAACTGCGCCCGGGCAAGCACACCGCAATAGAAGGCCACGAACACCTCGACAAGATCATCAACATCGACCAGTCTCCGATTGGGCGTACTCCGCGCTCCAACCCGGCGACATACACGGGGCTGTTTGACCTTGTGCGCGACGTGTTCTCCGCCACGCCCGAGGCAAAGCTGCGCGGCTACGCAAAGGGGCGTTTCAGCTTCAATGTGAAGGGCGGGCGCTGCGAAGCCTGTTCCGGCGACGGCATAATCAAGATAGCCATGCACTTCCTGCCGGACATATATGTTCCCTGCGAGGTCTGCGGCGGCAAGCGCTACAACCGCGAGACTCTCGAGGTACGCTACAAGGGCAAGACAATAGCCGACGTGCTGGACATGACTATCGAAGCGGCGCTGGAATTCTTCGAGAACTTGCCGCGCCTGCGCGAGAAGCTGCAGACAATCTCCGACGTCGGTCTGTCATATGTGAAGCTGGGGCAGTCGTCCACCACACTGTCGGGGGGCGAGGCCCAGCGCGTCAAGCTGGCCACCGAGCTCTCGCGCCGTATGACCGGCAAGACCGTCTATGTACTGGACGAGCCCACAACAGGCCTGCACGCCGCCGACGTCCACCGCCTGACCGAAATACTCCAGCGGCTGGCCGACAGCGGCAACACCGTGATCGTGATAGAACACAACCTGGATGTCATCAAGACCGCCGACTACATTGTAGACCTTGGCCCCGAAGGCGGAGAGCGCGGCGGGCATGTCATAGCCGCCGGAACCCCGCGAGAGGTTGCCGCGTGTGAACAATCGTACACGGGCGTCTACTTGAAGCGGGTCTTTGAGAGAAAATAAGGTGCAAATATGCTGCGAGTTAAAATAGTCGATACCTTGTACATGATTATGCAGTGGTCTTTTTTCGCGGTGATGGGGCTTCTGTTCGTCGGCGCCGTGTTCTTTAACATCAGTACGGCATTTAGATTTTCTTTCCGGGAACAGATTTTCTGGTTCGTTGTTATTACGGCGCTATTCTGCATAACCGCATTCTTTGCCGGATTGCTGCTGGCGAAGCTTCCGGCGGTGGAGCGCTTCCTGTGTGAGAAATACCGCTATGTGGTGTTTGGCGTAATGGGCGCGATATTTGTGCTACAGATAATTTTCGCGGGGCTTATCTACTCTGATCTGGTGAATGACGTTGATGTTATAATATTGAATGCGCAGGCGACGACGCCCGATCAGTTTGTGTGGATTGAGTATTTTTCACTGCACCCGAACAACTTATTGCTTCTGTTTTTATTCAGGTTTATTCGCTTGGCGCTGGCTCCGGCAGGCTTGGAGGGCAGTCTCATTCCGGTTCTCATAGGCGTTAACATATTGGCGGTAAACGCCGCCGCCGTACTGACCTTCTTCGCGGTGAAGGAGATTTTTGGTACTCACAAGGCGTATGTGGCTTGGATATTCACGCTTGTGCTTGTCGCGTTTACTCCGAGGCTTATTGTGCCGTACTCGGACACATTGTCGATGCCGTTCGCCATCTCATTCCTGTACTTATACGCCAAGCTGGTCAAATGCCCTTCGGAAAACCGCAAGATAGCCCTGGCCCTGGCAATGGGAGTGATCGCTCAGGTTGGCTTCCTTATAAAGCCTTCGTCAATTATCCCTTTGATAGCGGTTTGCGTTATACAGGTTCTGATGGATGCCCGCTCGTTTAAATTTGGTACCGGAAGGCCGCAGATATTTAAGGAAAAGTCGAAAAAGCAGCGCGCGAGGAATGTGTTTTATTCAAAATACTTGCTTACATATACGTTAGTAGGATTGGTTGCCGCGGGAGCTTTGTTTAATTTATTTACGCGCACACAGTCGGCCATACCTTTTCAGGATGGTATCGCCGTTCCGGCTGAGCATTATATAATGATGGGTATGCAGGTGCAGGAATCGGGTGGGCTATATTCATTCGGTTCTTATAACGCTCAGGATGTTGCGTTTACAATGGGCTTCGGCAGTACTGAGGCGAAAAGAGCCGCCGCGAGGGAGGTCATATCGGAAAGGCTGGCTGGGTTTGGCGTCGGGGGATACCTTGAGTTCCTAGTTAACAAAGCGCGCTGGATAACCGGCGACGGGACGTTTTACTGGGGGCGCTATTTTGCTCTCGGAAATTTTGAATACGCCACGCCGATGCAGCTCCAATTTCGCAATATCTTCTTTCCGCGCGGCGAAAATTATGCTTATTATGCGCATGTTGCGCAGGGATTATGGCTTTTCGTACTCTTTTGGTACTTCGTAGCCGCATTTCGGAGGAAGGATACTTCGGATGTTTTCGTCAACATATGCGTTTGCGCGCTGATTGGTATAATTTTGTTTATATTGTTGACGGAGGGTCGTTCGCGATATCTTTTCAACCACCTGCCTTACTTCGCTATAGTGTCGTCAATGTGCTTCGTGAGTGTATTTAACGCTGTGACGGAACGTTTTCGGGCTATGAGGCAATGATCCATTGTATATGATGAATATTTGTGTTATAATTACGCGGAGCGCGCGGCGGTCAAAGCCGGAATACTAAAAAGAAAGCTTGTGTTAGAATGTCGAATGTAAAGAATCTTGTTTTAACGGCGTTGCTGGTCGCCGTTGTGTACATGGCCACGGCGTTTATCAATGTGCCGCTTGCCCCGGACGGAGGACTGGTTCACTTGGGAAGCGTGGCGTTGTTTGCCATATCGTCTGTGTTTGGAAAGTGGAAGGGAGCCGTAGCGGGGTCGCTTGGAATGGCCATGTTCAACCTCACGAGCATATGGGTGGTATGGGCGCCGTTTACGTTTGTGATACGCTTCGTGATGGGCTACATAATAGGAACAATCACCCACATGGGCGGCCACGAGGGGAAAAGCTTGAAGCTCAACCTTCTGGCCGTGCTTGCGGCCGGGCTGTGGTTTATTCCTGCGTCGTACGTAGCCGGGGCGATTATCCTGAGCAATTGGGCTATCCCGGTTACGCATATTCCGGGCAATGTTACGCAAATTGTGCTGATGCTTGTGCTGGGCGTGCCCTTGGCGAACTTGCTTAACAGGCACAAGAAGCATATCATGTGATATTAGGAGATGACGCGATGATCCTGTCAGGGCTGGAGATAAAGAAGCGACTGGGCAAGGACATAATAATCGAGCCGTTTAACGAGCGGGCGCTGGGGCCAAACAGCTATAACCTGCGGCTTGCCGACGAGCTGCTGGTCTATGAGGGCGCGGAGCTTGACATGAAGACGCCGAACGCGACGCGTAAGATTGAGATACCGCCGGAGGGTTTGCTGCTGCAGCCTGGAAGGTTGTATCTTGGGCGCACAATGGAGTATACCGAGACGAGCGGCCTTGTGCCGATGCTGGAGGGCCGGTCGTCAGTGGGGCGGCTTGGACTGTTTGTGCACGTGACGGCGGGTTTTGGAGACGTGGGATTTAAGGGATACTGGACGTTGGAGATACACTGCATACACCCCATACGGATATACGCCGGAGTAGAGATGTGCCAGGTGTACTACCACACCATTGAGGGAGAGTGCGTTGAGTACAGCTCGGGCAAGTATCAGAATAATGAGGGAATACAGGCCAGCAAGCTGTATCTGGACTTTCCTGAAAGTGAAATGTAGCCGCGGTTCGGATCATTGCGAAACTGTGCGAAGCACGGCGGCTACGGCAAAACGCATGTCCCGTTCTGTGTTTGTGCATGTCGAGAGAATGAGTATTCTGTCGGAAGCTCCCGGCGAAATGTCCGAGGTGTGGACTGAGCGTCGGCGCAGTTCGCCGAGTAAGGACAGGAAGTCGTAGTCGTTACGGAATTCAACCTGGATGTACTCGAAATACGTGCGGGTGGAGAATGCCGAGAATATTTCATAGGTCAGCCGCTTGTCGTCCGTGATTATGGTGATATATCTGTTTGCGTGGAAGTATTCGGGGCTCATAAAGTAGCGCAAGTCGTGGAACATTGTGCCGTTTCGCATGTTGTGGCCGTAGATTATGCTGCTTCTGTCGTTGAAGTTCGGGCTGTTGGCGTAGTCAAGAAATATTGAGCCATTGACGTTTGGCAGTCCGTGTATATCGTGGTGCAGATAGAAGTCGTTGTCGGAGTGCTGCAGTACGACGTTGCTGATGTTTGTGCCGTCAACGTGAATATATGCGACTATGTCGTTGTTGCCCGTCAATTCCCTTGCCAGATCAAGGGGAGAGGCGGGTTCTTCTTGTATCTGCGGGATATCCGCCGGGACGTATTCTTCCGAAGGAGAGTCTTCTTGCACGCTTATGCCGGCGAGATGTTCCGCGAAAATATCGTGCATTACGGCGGCGTCCTCCATGACGGAGCGCGCGTCCAGCCAATAGAGCGCAAAGAAATAGGCGTTGTACGCAAACGCCGCGCCAAATGCCAGCGCCGCCGCTATGGACAGTGCAAGAAGACGTTTAATGCATTTTTCGCTCATGCGCAAATCTCCTTGATTCAATTTCTATATGCTGCATTATAATACTCGGAATGTGATGTTGTCAATTGCGGTTAGGCGTGCTGAAAAGACGCTGACCAGTTGACGTTGGGGGGAGGCATATGCTATTATATATATCTGATGTTAGGGTTTGTACGGTACGTTTCGAGAGGATGGATAAATATGATGAAAGATACTCGTAAGACAATTTTTGTTGTAGATGACAGCGATACGAATCTTTCGACGGCGGAAGAAGTATTGGAAGATTCGTATGATATAATGACTATTCCTTCGGCTACCCGGATGTTTACCCTTCTTGAGAAGATACAGCCGCATCTGATACTTCTGGACATCGAGATGCCGCAGACGAACGGGTTTGAAGCGATGGTGCTTCTTAAAAGCAACCCTAAATACAGCGATATACCGGTGATATTCCTTACAAGTCTGAGCGATGTGGCGTCAGAGGTCAGGGGATTTGAGCTTGGCGTGGTAGACTTCATTATAAAGCCGTTTTCGGCGCCGGTGCTGCTCAACCGGGTCAAGATGCACCTGAGCGTGGATCAGTTACTGCGCGAGAGAACGGCGCGGCTTGAGAAGGCTCACAAGGACATGATTTTTGTGTTGTCGGATATTGTTGAAAACAGAGACCTCACCACGGGCGGCCATATCGAGCGTACTACCGAATATATCAGGATAGTGGGCGAGGCGATGATTGAGCGCGGCGTGTACGCCGAAGAATTAAAGACATGGGATATGGACGTGGCCGTGGCGTCGTCGCTGCTGCACGACGTGGGCAAGATCGGCGTTTCGGATCTGATACTGAACAAGCCGGGCAAGCTTACCCCGGAAGAATTTGAGATCATGAAATCCCACGTCAAGATAGGCGAAAAGATTATCGACCAGATAATAGAGCGAACAGGCGAGGATGATTTCCTGAAAAACGCGAAGCTGTTCGCGTCGTATCATCACGAGAACTGGGATGGAACAGGGTATCCTTACGGCATCGCGGGGGACGAAATACCGTTACAGGGGCGTATAATGGCCATCGGCGACGTATATGACGCGCTTATATCGGTGCGTCCATACAAGAAAGCTTTTACCGACGAAGAGGCCGTAGACATTATTTTAAGCGAATCGGGGCGGCGTTTTGACCCCAAGATTATAGAAGTTTTCAGCGATATACGCGACCAGTTCAGGGCGACCAGAACAGCCTGGGAGCGGGGTGAGCTGCGTGAATTTTAACGCAATTTATCGTGAACTGCTGAGTATCGAGCCGGACGAGACAGCCCAGGCAATTTTTGATATGTTGCCGATGGGCTGTATTGTTTGGAGCGACTCGCTGGAGCTGATAGCCTGCAATGAGGCAATGGTAAGCTGTTTCGGCCTTTCGTCCAGGGCGGAGCTTGTAAATAATTTTGAGGACTTGATGCCGGCGCGTCAGCCATGCGGAACGATATCGGCAGTCAGGCTGCGCAAGGATGTTGAAGCCGCAAGAGAAACAGGCGTAGGCCGCGTGGAATGGATGCTTCGTACAGCTATTGGAAGCGACGTCTGCCTGGAAGTTTTGCTGAAGCTTGTGGGTCAGGGGGAGCGCAGCGTGATAGTCGGCGTGGCTCGAGACATCACGGATACTAAGCCGGAGATGAAGTCGGCAATAGAATCCGGCGAGACGTATAAGTACTTATTGGATAATGTGCCCTACGCCATGTCCATATGGGACAAAGATACCAACATTCTGGACTGCAACATGGAATACATCAGGATGTTTGGGCTGAGCAAGCGCAGCGACTATTTCCGCAACTACGGCGACTTTGTGGCGGAGTTTCAGCCTTGCGGCAGGCTGTCGGAAGAAATGCGGCGCAAATATTTTGAGCGTGCGGTAAACGAGGGCAGCGTAACATTTGACTGGACATTCAAAACAAAGGACGGCGAGAGCGTCCCGACAGAGGTAGTTCTTGTACGTCTGGGCAGCGGCGGCGACTGCCTCATAAGCGCGTATATACGCGATATGCGCCGGATACGCAAGGCTCACCAGACAATATCCACCATGCGCGAGGAAATAATGCGCGTACAGATGATGTTTGACGCCGCTCCTATGGTTATAACTTTCTTTGATTCCAGCTTCAACATAATCGACTGCAATCAGATGGCCGTAAGTATGTTCGGTATGAAAAGCAAGACTGAGTACAGCAAAAATTTCTTCCGCCTTATGTCCGAGCGCCAGCCGGACGGCCGTCTATCTTTGGACGTGCTGTCGGAAATGCGTGAAAAGGCTACCAAGAACGGAAGTTCCCAAAGTGAATTCGTACATATGAATCTACATGGTGAGTTGCTGCCGACAGATATGACGCTTGTACGCATCAGGTACAGGGACGGACACATGTTTGTGGGCTACAGCCGTAACATAAGCGAGATAAAGGCGTTGATATCACGTGAGCAGGAAGCTGGTGAGCGTGCGCAGCTGCTGGTTGAAAACGCGCCCATTGGAATCGATTTGTGGGACGAAGAGCTGAACGTAATCGACTGCAACCAGGAATTGCTGACCCGTCTTGGCGTGTCCAGCAAACAGGAATATATTGACAATTTCCATGCGCTGACGCCGGATTTCCAGCCGGACGGACGGCGCTCCAGCGAACATGCCATGGAGCTTTTCGCCAAGGTTATGAAAAAAGGTTTTGCCCGCGCCGACTTTGTTCAACGAAGCATGGACGGCACTCTGATCCCTGTTAAGACAAGGTTTGTGCGGGTAAAGTACGGCGGCAGGACGGTGGTGGCGGGCTACAGTATCGATATGCGCGAACACAACGAAATGAAGCTCCGCGAAAATGAAGCGGAGTGGCGTGCGCACGAATTATTTAACGCCGCGCCGATTGGCATCAGTTATATAGACGAAAATAATAATATGCTGGACTGTAATCAGGCGATGCTTGATATGTTGGGCGTTGATGATAAAGAAGAATATATAAAGAGACTTACCGAAACGTCGCCGAAATTTCAGCCTGACGGAGAACCTTCCGATTCTAAGGCCTTGGCGATTATAAATCAGGCTTTTAAAGGGGGGATACTACAGTTTGAATGGGTAAATCTGTCTTCTAACGGAGAGATTATTCCGACAAATAAATTCGTTGCATGTATCAGGAGAGGCGGCAAACCGCTTTTGGTCGTGTATACAGTAGATATGCGCGAGATTAAAAACTTGATGGAGCGAGAGCGCGAAGCCGGTGAACGTACCCAGCTTATGTACGACGCGGCGCCGTTTGCCGTAAGCTTCTGGGGCGATCATATGATGATTGTCGATTGTAACCAGGAAGCGGTCAAGCTGTTCGGCATGGAGAGCAAGGAGCAGTACATCGAAATGTACAGCAGGCTTTCGCCGGAGACTCAGCCGGACGGCAGGCCGTCGGCGGAACTAGAGTCCGAGTATGTGTACGAAGGGCTTAGCGAGGGATTTGTCCGGTACGAATGGATGTATCAAAAGCTGGACGGAACCCTCTTGCCATGCGAGGTCACCATGGTGCGCGTAATGTACCGGGGCAGTTATATTGTTATCGGTTACGCCCGTGATCTGCGCGAGGTAAAGGTCTTGATAGAGCGCGAACAGGAAGCTAACGAGCGCAACCGCCTTCTGTTGGACGCAACCCCGCTTGTCGCCAGTTTCTGGGACAAGGAAGGCAACATAGTTGACTGTAACAAGCAGGCCCTGACTTTATTCGACCTTTCCGCCAAGGAAGAGTATTTGGAACGCTTTGACGAATTGTCGCCGGACATGCAGCCTGACGGGGTCTTGTCGGGCTATAAAATGGCGGAGTACGTAAGCCAGGCTTTCGATACTGGCTTCGTCCGCTTTGAGTGGGTACATCAAAAGCCGGACAAAACCCCTATTCCGTGTGAAGTTACGTTGGTACTGATAAGTACGCAGAGGAACGAATTCTTTGTGGCCAGCTATTGCCGCGATCTGCGAGAACTGAAGCAGAGCCTGGAGCGCGAACGAGAGAGCAGTGACCGGGTGCGCCTGCTGTTTGACGCGACGCCGCTTGCCGCTAATTTATGGAATGAAAGCTACAAAGTAGTGGACTGCAATCGCGAGACCCTAAATATGTTCGAGGTTTCCAGCAAGGATGATTACAGGAACAACTTCCACAATCTTTCACCGAAGACTCAGCCGTGCGGCACGCTGTCAAAGGCGCTGTCCGAATTTTATGTGGAGAAGACATTCAAGGAAGGTTACGCGAAGTTCGAGTGGATACACCAGAAGCTGGACGGTACTCCGATACCATGTGAAGTAACCCTTGTGCGGCTAAGACACCGGGACAGCTACATCGTAGCCGGATACGCCCGGGATCTGCGCGAGATCAGGGACGCTATGCAAAGAGAGAGAGAGGCCAACGACCGCGCGCAGCTCCTGATAGAATACGTACCCATGGGCATAGAGATGTGGGACGAAGAGTTGAATCTTATAGACTGCAACATAGCGGCCGTACGTATGGTAGGCGCTGAAAACAAGGAGGAATACATTCAGAACTACTTCAAGTTCTCTCCGACTTTTCAGCCTTGCGGAACTCCATCCCGCAAGAAGAGCGATGAAAGCGTGCGCAAAGCGCTGCAAGACGGGGAATATCAGCTTGAATGGACCTTTCAGCACGTCAATGGCGAGCTAGTGCCGTGCGATGTCATAGTAACGCGAGCGAAGTACAGGAACAAGGATCACGTTGTATGTTATGCCCGTGACCTGCGAGAGTTCAAGAATATGCTGGCAAGGATGCGGGAAGCCGACGAACGCAGCGGCTTGATGCTGGACGCGACTCCACTGGCTTGCTACCTTGTAAGTCAGGACTTCAAGGCCATCGACTGCAACATGGAAGTTCTGAACCTTTTTGAACTTCACAACAAGCAGGAGGGTATCGAGCGCTTTGCCGAACTGTTCCCGGAAAGGCAAGAGGACGGCGTGTCGTCAATTAAACGGATGAAGGAATACCTCACCGTAGCTTTGACCGAGGGCTACTACCGCTTTGAGTTTACACAGCAAAAGCTCGACGGCGATCCCATACCCTGCAATATTACTCTGGTACGCCTCAGATACCGCGACGACTACGTTGTGGCAAGCTATATCCAGGATATGCGCGAGTTCAAGCGCATGATTCAGGAGATGAAGCGCATCGAGGTGGCCGAGGAAAACAGTCAGGCCAAAACCAAGTTCCTGGCGCGCATGAGCCATGAAATACGCACGCCTATGAATGCGATCCTTGGTATATCCGACATCCAGCTTTACAATGAAAATATTTCACCGGAATTAGAAGAGGCTTTCGCCAAGATACACAACTCCGCAAGCTTGCTTCTGCGCATTATTAACGACATACTCGACTTGTCTAAGATAGAGGCCGGCAAGATGGAACTGATACTGGACGGATACGAAACGGCCAGCCTTGTCAACGACACGGTGCAGTTGAACGTAATGCGTCTGGAAGGTAAGCCCGTTGAGTTCAAGCTGGTGGTCGATCAAAATCTGCCGTCGGTACTATATGGCGATGAGCTGCGTATCAAGCAGATATTGAATAACCTTTTGTCCAACGCCATTAAGTACACGCACGAAGGCAAGGTGGAGCTGAGCTTCTATGCTGTACCGGGGCCCATGGAAAACATGGTTTACCTTGGCGTGACTGTAAGCGATACGGGTCAGGGTATGACGCGGGAGCAGTTAGACTTGATGTACAGTGAATATTCACGTTTCAACGAGCACTCCAACAAAACAATTGAGGGTACGGGTCTGGGCATGTCGATCGTAAGCAACCTTGTGCGCATGATGGATGCCCAGATATATGTCGACAGCGAAGTTGGAACGGGAAGCATGTTTACCGTTCTTATTCCTCAGGAGACTGTGTCGGAAGACGTGATAGGCCCGGAACTGGCCCACAATCTGCAAGTGTTCGAGGTAAGCCGGATCGGGGATCAAAAGCGTGCAAGGATCGAACGTGAACCAATGCCTTATGGCAGGGTACTCGTCGTTGACGACACCGAGACAAACCTGTATGTGGCCGAAGGGCTGCTGGTTCCGTACGGCCTGAAGGTCGAAACCGTATCGAGCGGTATCGAGGCTGTCGCCAGGGTCGAGGCCGGAGAGACTTACGACGTCATATTCATGGATCACATGATGCCTATAATGGATGGCATCGAGGCGACCAGCATCATCCGCAAAATGGGTTATTCCGGCGCCATAGTGGCTCTTACGGCCAACGCGGTAATAGGGCAGGCCGATATATTCTACCGCAACGGATTCTCGGGGTTTGTCTCAAAGCCCATAGACATCCACCAGTTGGACGCGGCCTTGATGCGCTTCATACGCGACAAGCAGCCGCCCGACGTTATCGAAGCCTCTCGCCGTGAAAAGTCCAAGATAATGCGGTCTGATAATGGTCTGACATCGAAGCTTATCGAGTCGTTCCTTCGCGACGCGAAGAAGTCGCTGGAAGTACTGAACGACATATACGCCAAGCGGAGCAGCCTGGTCGAAAACGAAGACGCCATGAGAATGTTTACCATCAACACTCATTCCATGAAGAGCGCGCTGGCAAACATACGCAAGAACGAGCTGTCCCAGTTTGCCGGCAAGCTGGAGCAGGCAGGCCGCGACAAAGACCTGGAGGTGATTGCCGAGGAGACGCCGCGCTTCCTGAAGATACTGCGGCAGATCGTCGAAGAACTGACCCCGGACGACAACTCAGCCGAAGCCGACGAAGATCCTGCTCTTCTTAAAGAACACATGGCCATTATCCGGGACACTTGCGAAGCTTTTGATAAAAAGGGCGCCCGCAAAGCCCTGAACGAGCTGGGCGAAAAAAGATGGTCGTCCGCAACCAAGGAATTGATAGGCAAGATCACAGAGCATCTGCTGCACAGCGAGTTTGAAGAGGCTGCCGAAATAGCCAAGGCGGCAGCCGAGTAATGATACAGGTTCTTATACCCCGCGAAGCCGCTTCGCGGGGATTTAATTTTGAGAAAATCAAAAAGAAGTTGTGATTTAGTATTGATTTTAATATTATTAAGTGATATGCTTATTAT
Organism: Defluviitaleaceae bacterium; assembly: GCA_009780015.1. Classification (GTDB taxonomy): domain Bacteria; phylum Bacillota; class Clostridia; order Lachnospirales; family WRAA01; genus WRAA01. The sequence goes on from WRAW01000011.1 coordinate 36,693, forward strand.
TGTTAAAGGAGAGTGAGCCTATGGCTATTGAAATTGTGCCGGAGTGGATGGTAAACCTTGAAGATGAAGATGTCGTATTCATCAAAAAATTTTTGCAGGCCTCCGGTTCTCTAAAGGAAATGGCGCAGCAATACGGCGTTACTTATCCAACTGTACGCTTGCGGCTCGACAAGTTGATACAGAAAATCCAAATCAGCGAGGATACGGCCAATGAGCCGTATGTCGCGCTTATCAAGCGGCTTGTAGTCAATGACAAGGTTGACTTTGATACCGCGAAAATCTTGATTTCAGAATACAAAAAGTTAGGAGTGAAGTTATAATGGCAAGTCACACAATCGTATTTACAGACGGGATATTCGTACTGTTTACTTTCGGCGTAGTGTTGATGATACTGCAAGTTTTTTTATCAAAGACAGAAAGCAAATGGACAGGGCTTATAATGCCGGCTATTATGTTTGGTATCTCTCTAATAGCTTCATTTCAGTTTATGTTGCGCCTCATTAACACAAGGTCGTTTACAGGTATGATAAATGGGGTATTTATCGAACATACAACAAGTATGTCCTCAATTATTGGTCAGACAGTGTTAATATTTGTCCTTTGTAATATCGCAACAGGTATTTTGATTGCCGTATATACGATATTTAGAAGAAAAAGAAACAGGCAGGACGCATTAGAAATGATGAGCGTTCAAGATTTGGGATAATCTCATAACTCGCCGATACGACGCGAAAACCATGCAACCTGAAAACCCCCATAAGACAAGGCATTTTTAAGCCGTAGCCTATGGGTTTTTCTTGTCTTAAAAAAAATTCCTCTTGACAACAAGTTGAAAGAATTATTGACTAATTTTGCGTATAGGTATATAATGGGAAGATACAGTATTTTTGTTGGCTATGTGTAGAATGTGGGGAGGGTATTTTATGTCTGGAAAGATGTCGTTAACGACAAAGATGCTTGTCGCGCTGGTGCTTGGCGTGGCAACGGGTTTTTTGCTGCAGGCTGTTCCCGAAGTTGTAATAATGGGGCATAGCGTCAACTATCTTTTCGTCGAAGGTCTTCTGTACTTTGTCGGTACGCTGTTCCTGAACGGTATCTGGATGATTGTAGTACCGTTGATTTTTGTGTCGCTGATTGTGGGCGTAACGAGCATTACAGACCCCAAGAAGGTCGGCAGGGTAGGGGGAAAGCTTGCGTTGATCTACCTGCTGTCGACTTTCCCGGCTATCGGCGCGGCTATGTTTTTCGGCACGGTACTTAATCCGGCCGCCGGTGTGACGGAAGAAAGCATCTCGGCGTTCTATCTGGAGCCGACAATCGGAACACCGCCCGGAGTCATTGAAATTCTGCTGAACATTGTGCCGAGAAACCCGTTCGCGGCGCTTTCCGGCGGTCAGACTCTTCAAGTAATCTTCATTGCCATTGCCATAGGACTGGCGATCATAGCCGTCGGCGAAGCGGCGAGACCCGTGAGAGAACTGTTTGTCAGCTTAAACGAGGTCATTATGAAGATTACGTCCGTAGTAATGAAGTTCGCCCCTTACGGAGTGTTCGCTCTTCTGGCCCGTACGTTTTCCATGCTCGGGCTTGAGGCTATCAGGGCGCTTTTCATGTTCGTAGTTGTTGTGTGGCTGGCCTTGGCGTTCCACACTATTGTAATATACGGAGGCGCGCTGAAAATATTTGTCGGCAGAGATCCGCATACCGGCAAGTCGATAAACTTGGCGACGTTGTTCAAAAAGGCGTCTCCGGCGCTTGCGTTCGCGTTTTCTAGCGCATCTTCGGCCGCTACTCTTCCCGTTACGATGAAGTGCGCGCGCAACCTTGGCTTTAGCCGCGAAATGACTTCCATAACATTTCCTATGGGTGTGACGCTTAACATGGACGGAACCGCCATCTTCCAAGGCGTCGCGGCGGTCTTCCTCGCAAGCTTCCTTGGGGTGAATCTTAGCGCGGGCGACATACTTACTATCTTGATTACGGCGACCATGGCGACGCTGGGGGCGGCCGGCGTGCCTGGGGCCGGCATGATAATGCTCTCGATGGTGCTTATGTCCGTAGGAATACCGATTGGAGCGATTGCCTTCATTTTCGGCATCGACAGGATTGTCGATATGCCGCGCACGGCCATCAACGTATTTGGCGATTTCATTTACGGCCTGATCGTCGGCAAGCAGGAAGGCATGATAGATTTTGCGCAGTTTAACAGCAACACCGATCTGGCGGCAATGGAAGCCCTCGAAGCGATGGAAAGCGGCGCGGCCGCAACCGCCGGAGGCGGAGAATAGATGCATCGGACATGAATGTCTAAGACAGGAGCCTGTATTCAACCCGAATACAGGCTCTAATTCGTCCTATCTAAGAGCCTGTTTAGTATCTCACGTTGGCGACTGATTAGCGGTCAATATATTGCATATCTTCGTTGGTTCCTCCGCCTACGCTGGTGCTTCGGATGCTAAACGTGTGCCACCGGCACACAGTATCCTAACATACCCCACGGGTACGCGTTGTCGTCACCGCCTCGATCTGCGATAAATTGCCTCGCAAATCAGTTGCCAACGAGATACTAAACAGGCTCTAAAAGCGCGTGTCAGATACACCATTTATGTATGTCAATATTAGTTTGTTTTGCCAAAACCCAACCGTTTAATCCCACTGACGCGCTTATTAAAAATGCCCTATACTTGTTGATTTGCAAATAATTCAAAAGATCAGATTCTGTTTCATAGCCGGAAAGTATATGCCATCCGCTGCTTTTTAGTTCATTTAAGGATTTACTCTCAGATATTATAAAATTGTTCAACGGGAATTCCTCGATATCAAGGATTATACTGTTTTTAACTTCGCAGCGAAAGATATGGGTTAAGTAGCCTGTAAAAATCACATCTGTCTCGTCGGTTTTAATGATTAACGTTTCATTCTCAAAATCTACACTAAATGATTGAATGATATTATCATGTACTATTGACATAACTTTCACCTTTCGGCCGCTAAATCTTTATCTCCTTGCGGGCGCGCAGCATGTAGAGGATACATTCCTTGACGGGAAGGCCGGATGCGCGTTCGACGGCTTTGCGGTATACGTCCATTTGTACGGAATACTTGGCGCGAAGTTGTTCGGGGGTGGCGGCTGCCCCTACGTAGTCGGACTTGTAGTCAACTATTACGGCTTGGCCGCCTTCTATGAAGTAGGCGTCGATCATTCCGTGGACAAGGAGGGGGCGGGTATTTGCGCCTGTTTCCAGGTCGCGATATATTTCGTCGGCGTTCAGAGCCAGCACGAAGGGGACTTCCTTACGGAGGACGGCGGCGGAGCGCATACGCATTGCCAACGGAGATTTTACGAAGGCGGCGATAAGCTTTACCGGCACGACCGGGGCTTCGTCGGGAGCTAGGATGCTGTGTGATACGAGGCGCCCCAGCAGATCGTGTATATGGGATTCTTCGTGTATGGCGTGGAGGTCAAGGTGCTCCATTACGGTGTGTATGATGGTTCCGATTTCCGTAGGGCTCAGGCCCTTTTTTTGTGCCAGAAAGTCAGGGCGGCGGTACGTAGTCCTCTCGAACGAAAATGGCGCGGCGTAGCTGTCCTGCATCTGAGCCTGGTATATTCGTTTTATCTCGGTTATCGAGAGTTTGGACGGGATTTGGGCGCTGTCGCTGTGAGGATACTTCCAGTTTAGAGCCTGCTCTATGCCTAAGGGGTCGCAGGAATGTTCGGAGGCGTGTTGGATGGGATGGCGCAGCGTCTCCAGTCTTTTTTCGGCTTCGGTGTCTTGGACGGACTCGAGCTGCGCCAGGTCGTTTGTCGTGAGCGTCCGGGCGGCGAAGTCGGCGGGATAGGTGTAGATATAGGGACAGGAAGGCTCGATATCCGGCGTACGGAATACCGCGCCCAGCCTGTGGCGCGCGAGGCTCATCATGAGCCAATCCAGCATGGAGCTTGCACCTAGAACGGCGGACGCGTCGAGGGCTATACCGTCGGAAAGACATACCGCGGCGTGCTTGGCCAGAGACGCTTCACCGTTGACATAGCCGGTGATTATAAGCTTTTCACGGGCGCGCGTCATTGCCACATAGAGCATACGCATTTCCTCGGCTATGGATTCGGCGCGGCTCCTGGACTGGATCGCGCTGTGGGACAGGGTGAGGCTTCGGGTGCGCTTGGCCGCGTCCACCAGCTTGGCGCCTATGCCAAGGTCTTTATGGAACAGCAGGTCGCCCTTGTAGTCGTCGATGTTGAAGCGGCGGGCTGTGCTGCATACGAACACTATGGGGAATTCGAGGCCCTTGGATTTGTGGACGCTCATCAAACGTACGCAGCCGGAGCCCTCGGCGTCTTGCGCCGCGGGGATGCGCTGGCCGCTCTCGCGGACATCCTCGATGAAGCGCATGAAGTGGAACAAGCCCTGAGCGCGGCTGCTCTCGAAAGCTGCGGCGCGTTCGCGGAACATGCGCAGGTTTGCGGCGCGGAGGCCGCCCATAGGCATTGCGCTAACTATGTTGCCGTAGTCTGTTTGTTCGCATATCTGTGTAATGAGCGCGCTTATGGGGGTATGGGGCGCGGCCTCGCGCAGCCCGTTCAGTTCGTCTAAAAAGGCGCGAAGCTTTGCAACAAGGGCCGGAGGCTTGGCGAAGGGTTCGTCGTCGCCGTGTACGTATGCCGACAGACATTCGTAAAAGTCCGCGCGGGGAAGCGTTGCGCGGATTTCGAGCAGTTCGTCCGGGGACAGGTTGTAGATGGGGCTGGAGAGAACCGACACCAGCGGAATATCCTGACGCGGGTTGTCCAGTATATCCAGAAAACTGATTAAGGTAGCGACTTCCAGCGTATCAAAGAGAGAGACCGCGCCCGCCCCGCCAAAGCCGCCCGTATCAAGCGGTATGCCCTTGCGCGCGAAGACTTGGGCGAAGGCGTCCGCCGATTTTGTGGAGCGCATGAGTATTACGATGTCGCCGAAACTTGCCGGGCGCATTGGGGGCAGACCTTTGTCGTGAAGGTCTTTGTCGTAAACCGCAAGCGATTCGGCGGGGCTGACAAGCCGGAGTATGCGCGCGGCTACTATTTCGGCCTCAAGGCTTGCGCCGCCTAAGTCTTCGGGGGCTTCGTCGTCGGCGTCGTCGGAGTAATTCGGTTGTTCGCCGGGGTCTGCGCCGCCGCGCACACCGATCAATATTTCACATTGATATGGGTTAGGATCGGGGGAGACCTCGGCCGCGTGTTCGTCGGGCAGTTTGAGCGCGGCGCTGTCGTCGTAGTCAATCCCGCAGGAAGGGACGCTCATTATCTGGCGGAATACAAGGTTGGCGGCTTCCAGGATTTCCGGGCGGGAGCGGAAGTTTTCGTTCAGGTCTATGCGGATATCGGTTCCATCGGAGGAATGTCCGTAGGTGTTGTACTTTTCCTGAAATATGGACGGATCGGCCGAGCGGAAACGGTAAATGCTCTGCTTTACGTCGCCGACCATGAAGCGGTTGGCGTCTCTGGCGACGGCGCGCAATATCATTTCCTGCACCATGTTACTGTCCTGATATTCGTCGATCATGATGTGGTCGAATTGGGCGCGGAGTTCGGCCGCCGCCGCGGTGGACGCGCGGGTTTCGGGGTCGACCAGTATGCCGAGGCACAGGTGTTCGAGGTCGGAGAAGTCCAGGACGTTTTGCCGCCGCTTCGCCGCGTTGAAGCGGATCGCAAAGCTGAGGGCAAGGCGGCATAGCGTCCTGATGTGCGGGGCAAGCGCCGCCAGGTCTGCCGCAAGCGCGTCTGGGTGTTTTGGAAACGCCGATTTGGCCGCGTCCCTGATTACCGGCTTGAAGTGCTTTTCGCGAATGTCGCGGGTGAGTTGTTTCAGGGCGGGGTCGCAGGGCGGCTTCTTGGCTGAAAGCCGCTCGAACTGTATGTCTGCGAAGGCGGCGAAGGCGTCTCCGGGGGGAAGCCTGAGAGCTTGCGTCAGGCCGTCCAGCAGTCGGCGGTCGGCCTCGAGCGCGGGTATGTAGTGCTCTGGCCCGCCGGGAAGAGAGGCCAGGCGCATGGCCTGTCCAAGCGAGGAATATGCGGCGTTCAGGCTTTGGCGAAGGTCGCTGATAACGGCCCGATACCAGGGCGTATCGGCCAGCGCGCCGCTGTTGGGAACGTCATACATATCGGCGGCTTCCTCAAGCCACTTCTCGTAGAACGGAATGTTCATGGCAAAGGCGTGCAGATCGAGAATGTGCTCCGAAATCCGGCCGTCGTCGGCTTTCGTGCCGCCGTAGCAGTCGACGAAGCTCAGGAACGCGCCGTTGCCGGGGGCGGCGTATTCGTCCTCCAGCAATTCATCGACTATGGCGCGCTTTAGCAGGTCGATTTCAGTACTGTCCGCTATCTTGAAGTGGGGGTCGGCGTCGGTGAGATAAAAGTAACGTCGGACGACATACATAGCGAACGTGTGTATTGTCGAAATGTGCGCGCGGTTAAGCAGGGACGACTGCAAGCGGAGATTGCCGTCCGTCGGGCGTTCGCTCAGGCGTTCGGACAGGGCTTTGCGCAGACGGGAGCGCACCTCGGCGGCGGCGGCGTTGGCGAAGGTCAGCACAAGCATCCTGTCGACGGGGGTCGGGTTGGCGGCGTCCGTTATCATCCCGAGTATGCGCGCGGTCAGGACGGAGGTCTTGCCGGAGCCCGCCGCCGCCGCCACAAGCACGTTCCTGTCCAATGTATTGATGGCCATGTACTGGCTTTTCGTAAGATTCATATAGGCTGCCTCGTGTAATAGACGTATGTATATCCTGAGGGGTTTCTGTGAATTATAAAACAAATTGTACGTATGCGCAAGGGTGGTGTACAACGTCTATTCCAATCGCTTGGTGAATAAAGATATCTAAGCAATAATATGGAGGATGCAATGAAAGTATATAGCTTTAAGGTGGAGCAGTTGTTGATTGCGCTGTATGTTGTGCTGATCGCGGGGGCGTTGTTTGTGGGTTTGAGGGCGGAATATGTCGAAACGTTCGCTATGCCGGTTTCGCGGAAGGTGGTCTTGCTTGACCCCGGCCACGGAGGATGGGATCCCGGCAAGGTCGGCGACGGCGATGTGCTGGAAAAGAACATCAACCTCGAAATCGCGCTGAAATTGCAGTCTCTGCTGGAGCAGGGCGGCGCGACGGTGCTTATGACCCGTATCGAGGATGAAGCCCTTGGGCGGGGCAAGCAGAGCGACCTGCGCGCCCGAAGCACGCTTGCGGGAGCCCCCGGCGTCGACATAATCATAAGCATACACCAGAACTCGTACCCTTCCGAGAAGGTGACGGGTACGCAGGTATTCTTCTACGAGGGCTCGGAGCGAAGCCGCCGCCTGGCTGAACTGATACAGGCCGAGGTCAAGACCTTCCTGGGTCAGTTGACCAACCGCGAGGCCCAGTCCAACAGCTCGTACTATATCCTGAAACAAACCAACATCCCGGCGGTCATTGTCGAGTGCGGCTTCCTGTCGAGCCCCGCCGAAACGCGCCTGCTGGTCGACGGCGAATATCAGGAGAGAATGGCATGGGCCATATACAAGGGTATTCTTGAATACTTCAACAGCGTGGGGAATTAGCAGCATAAAAATACGCCGGTGAGTGCCGGCGTGTTTTTATGTGCTTTTCCTGTGCGCGTAATATTTTTGTATGATGCCGAGAATATTCTCCAGTGTTTCATCTTCTAATGAGTACAAGTCGGAAATTAATTCGCTAATACGTCCGGGAGGTTGTGAGCTAACATCGAAAAATTCTTTAGGGGTTACGCCTAAGTATTCGCAGATATAGATAAACATCGCCATTGAAGGGTAGTTCTTCTTGGATTCAATTTTATTGATGTAATCTGGGCTTTGTCCAATAGACAGACTCATATCTCGTGCAGATACACCTTTTGCCATTCGCAAGGCGGAAATCTGGCTGGCAAAAAACGCATGGTCGTAAATCATTTGACATCAACTCCCTCAAGCTATGATTCTATTACATGTTATAAGCCGATTTCAGGATATAAAATCAAGCTAATACTTGAAATACGGAGTTAAAATACGTATAATAGAGTTGTATAAGGAATTGACTTGTTTGCACTATTATAGGATCGGCTTTGGGGGGAAGTAATGTGGACACGGGTAAGATGGGTATTATGATCGAAAGATTACGAAGTGAGAGGAGTATTTCTTGGACAGAGCTTTCTGAAAGGACTGGGATCAGCAGATGTTATATACACAAGCTTAGAAAGGGGATTGATGAGCGGAGCGGAAGACCGATAAACCCTTCGATAAAAACATTGCAGGATATCGCCGACGCTCTTGAAGTTTCTCGCAGGGAATTTTTACAGCTATGCGGGTACATAGAAGAATAAGCATATAACTTGAACAGGCCGCGCAGAAGTGGTATAATGGGGATATGCTGAGAGATGAAATTGATTACGACATTATCATAGTAGGGGCGGGCCACGCCGGATGCGAGGCCGCGCTTGCGTGCGCGCGTCTGGGGCTGAGGGTCGCGGTGTTCGCGCTGAACCTGGATTCGGTCGCGCTTATGCCGTGCAACCCGTCTATCGGGGGGACGTCCAAGGGGCATCTTGTGCGTGAGCTTGACGCGCTGGGCGGCGAGATGGGGCGGGTCATCGACCGGACGTACATACAGTCGCGGATGCTCAATCTGGCCAAGGGGCCTGCGGTGTATTCGCTGCGCGCGCAGGCGGACAAGCACCGGTACAGCGCGCTGATGAAGAGCACGCTCGAGTCGTGTCCGGGCGTGAGTCTGCGACAGGCCGAGGTCACGCGGGTGGTTGTCGAGGCCGGGACTGTGACCGGGGTTGTGACCGATACGGGGCGGATTTGGCGCGGGCGGGCGGTAGTGCTTGCCACGGGGACGTACCTGCGATCGCGGTGTCTCGTGGGAGAGGTGACATCTGACACAGGGCCGAACGGTCTCAAAAATTCGTCGCGGCTGGCCGTCGGGCTGGAAGAACTGGGCGTCGTCACGCGCCGGTTCAAGACCGGCACTCCCGCGCGGGTTAACGCGAATACGCTTGATTTCTCAAAGATGGAGGCGCAGTATGGCGACGAGCCGCCTACGCCTTTCAGCTTCCGCACAATACAGGAGCGGCCGGAGGGGTTCGCGCGGCCGCAGGTTCCGTGCTACCTTACCTATACCAGCGAGGCCACGCACGACATTATCCGCGCGAATCTCCATCGTTCCCCCATGTATTCGGGAGTGATAGAGGGCACGGGCACGCGCTACTGCCCGTCTATCGAAGACAAGGTCGTGAGGTTTGCGGACAAGCCGCGCCATCAGCTATTTATCGAGCCGGAGGGCGAGGGCACTTGCGAGGTGTATGTGGCCGGGATGTCCACATCTCTGCCGGAGGACGTGCAGACAGCTATGTACCGCACTGTTCCCGGCATGGAAAACTGCGAGATAATGCGCCTGGGGTACGCCATTGAGTACGATTGCATCGATCCCACGCAGCTTGACGCAAGTCTGGGGTTCAAGGAGATCCCCGGCTTGTTCGCGGCTGGGCAGTTTAACGGCAGTTCTGGCTACGAGGAAGCCGCGGCCCAGGGGCTTGTCGCGGGAATTAACGCGGCGCGCTTTGTGCTGGACAAGCCGCCGCTGATACTGCGCCGGAGCGACGCCTATATAGGCGTGCTGATAGACGACCTGTGCACCAAGGGTACAAACGAGCCGTACCGCATGATGACCTCACGCGCGGAGTACCGGCTGCTTCTGCGTCAGGACAACGCCGACCTGCGCCTAACGCACCTTGGGCACGATATAGGGCTGGTCGGCGACGAGCAGATGCGCCGGGTCGAGGCGAAACGCCGCGAAATCGAGGCGGAGCTTGCCCGGATAGAGTCGGTCACGGTCGCGCCCGCGCCGGAACTCAACGAGTTTTTGAGTTCGCGCGGAAGCTCGGCGGTTTCTACGGGGGTACGGCTGGCGGAGCTTGTCAGGCGGCCGGAGCTGGATTACGACGCGCTGTCACCCTTTGACCGCGCGCGCCCATCTCTTGGCGGCGACGTCCGCGAACAGGTAAACATACAGTGCAAGTACGACGGCTATATACGCAAACAAATGTCGCAGGTCGCCGAATCGCTCCGCCTGGAGTCCATGGCGATACCGCCGGAGATAGATTACTCCAATCTTCACGGCCTGCGCATCGAGGCGCGCCAGAAGCTTGACGCCATACGCCCTAAGAGCGTCGGGCAGGCTTCGCGTATCAGCGGCGTTTCCCCCGCCGACATTTCGGTGATTTTGATTCACTTGAAGTATAGAACTTAGTCAGGCCGCGGCATATTATAATACTATAGACTTAGAGCCTGTTCAATATCTTTTTGCCGTTGGATTGGCGAGCTCAGTTTTTCGCCATTCTAGGGTGTGTCGTCAATAGATTTTTCAGAATCTTTTTGGTCGATATTTCCGCCACTCTGCGTCAGTTCCTCCTTGCGTGCCTATGGGCACGCGGCGTCGTCACTTCCTTGATTGGCGAAAAA
>WRAW01000012.1 GCA_009780015.1 Defluviitaleaceae bacterium
CGACACGGCAAGACATATCGGGTGCATGAAAAACATCGCGAATCCAATCGTCACAGCAAAAAACAGCAGGTTTACCGACGGGTGAAAGCCCGCGAACGCGTCATTCATCGTACAGCGCTCCTCCCGTGTCACGGCCGAGGTCGAGGGTGTACACCCATTCTATCACATCGTCGGGCAGCAGAAAATAGCGCGAAGAACCGCGGCCCGGAAATTCGCCGTTCACCCTGTACATCCAGCCGGACAGCGGCCCCGCGTCAAATTCATAAATATTGTTGATCGCCGTGACATAGGCCGAATCGTAGATTGGCGTATTGCGAAACGCCATATGTATTCCCGCGTCGCGCATCTCGCGCAAAAGTACGTCAAACACGCTCTCGCCCTCAAATGCCGTCACAACCGCCGCCGGGAATATCACGCCGTCGTCCGGAACAAGCTCGTGCATCTCATTATTCAACAAGTGCATGTTGTCCAGCAAGGTATCGGCCCTGACAGACAGCGTAACAGTGAATGAGTCTCCGTCGCCCGGTTGCACGGCGGACGGAGCGGCGCACGCTCCCGCCAACAAGGCCAACACCACGAAAAGGGCGATAATACGCCCCTTGCGCCTAACATTTATTCCATACCCGCCCATGTCCATCTCCATTACCGTGCGTCGGACATTCTGAACAGGCTGTTCTGCCCGTCAGCCGCGCGCTGCGCCGCCACAAGCCCAAGCAGCGCCTGCTCTGTGGGCATAAGATCGCTTTCTCCGTCGCCAAGCGTGTGACTGAAGCCTCCGTCCGCGTTTTGAAAGCTCACTATATTGTCAATAATTGTGTTGCCGTTCTTGACGAAGCGCGGGTCTTCCAGGTCAACCCCCAGCTCGGTCAGGGCTATTAATACTTGCGCGGCGCTCTCCACAGTCGGAGCTCCCCTTGAGAATCCGCTCGAAAAACCGCCATGCTCATCCTGACTGCGCGACAGGAACCTGAGAGCCCTGTTCGCGGCCGCGCGCACCGCCTCGTCATCCTGGTACTTTGCCAAGGCTTGCAGCGCCATTGCCGTAATGTCGACATCGCCCCTCTCGCTTCCGCCGACGGCCGCGCCATTCGTCCCGGCGGTCATGTTCCATCCTCCGTCCGGGGTCTGCCGCCTAAGTATCTCCGCTACGTACATCTCCCGAGTGGCCTGCGTTTCGGCATTCCGGTACACCGGAACAGGATAGTCGAAACTGTCCAGAGCCAGCAGCGCGAAGACCGCGCCGTTGATGCCCTGCCGCAATGTACGGTCAAAGTCGCCCAGCCTGCGAGTAAGATCGAACCCCACCACATTTTTCGGGTCGAGGCCAACCGCCGTCATAGCGAGTATCACACGCGAATACTCCGTGAACCTTCTTTCATCAAGGATACCACGCTGCTCCCTCACAAGCCGCTCAACTTCTCTGCGATAGTTTCTGAAAAACGAATCCGGCGTACTGTGACCGCTGCGCGCAAGCCCAATGACCGCCCATTCGCCGCCGACCGTACCAACCCCAGGACTTTGTACCGTCCTCAGTATGTACGCCGCCGCGCCGGACACGGCGGCGTCAAGCTCAGACCGGCTTGCCGCGCCAACAGGCACGGCAAGCCCGATAAACAGCACAAAGGAGGTAATAACTAATAATATACGACGCATACCTACCCATCCTCTCCCTCATCAATGCAGCTTAGAACCTGTGTCCATAGGTGGGTATGGCGCGTTAGCGAGGCGATTTTTCACCAATTTTCACCAATATAAGAGGTGATGCCGCCCGGGGCACCCATGAAACCCGCTTTTGGCTTCGTGGGGTGGATTTCGACCGCTAAGACAATGTTCCATCCTATGAACACAGGTTCTTAAATCTAAAATTACAATTATTTACAATTACGAAATATGACCGACGAATCTACGAAGAATTTCTGCGGCTTCCGCGCGGCTGACCGCATCTTCGTGAGCAGACACGCTTGTCACACCGTCAAGAAGACCATTGGAGCTTGCCCACTCGATTGCGTCCGATGCCCATGTATTGGCCTCATCAACATCCGCCAAGCTGTCTTCCAATCCTTTGTATCTCGAGTAATTATACAGGAAACGCACGAACTGCTCAAGAGTCGCATAATCGTTCGGGCCGAATGTACCGTCTCCGCGACCCCCGGCGATCCCAGCCGTATTCGCCCACGCTACCGCACGGTAATACCACTGCCCGGAAGAAACGTCGTCAAACACGCCGCCGCTTGATATCTCCGGTTCTCCTTCCAGCATCCAAAACATTGATATGGTCTCCGCGCGTGAGAAGTTCGCGTCAGGCTCAAACCTGCCCTGCGACATACCCCTCATAAAGCCTTCCGCGTGTACAAAACGCGCGGCGCGGGCAAACCAGTCATCCGACGCCACATCTTCAAACGGACTGATCCATACACCGGCGAAGAATAATGAAAAGTGGTTAGTCGTGAAAGTTATCTCGCCGTTATTGTAGCTTGCGCCCACCATCTCTTGTATTCCGGCATTAACGCTCAAATGATAGACCGTAAGGAGGTCGAAGTCTTCCTCCTGTAAGTCTGCCGGCGGCATATAAGGCAGAATTACGGCGGCAACACCGTCAAAGTTTCTCACAGTACTTTCGTCTACGGTTATCATAAGGGAAGTTACCGGGTTGCCGCCAACGACTTCCCGCTGCTCGTCGCTAAGAACAGTATCGACATCGACAATCTCACTGATGATTTCTACTTCCGAATCATCCTCAACGCCGTACACAAGGCCCGCAAGGGTCAAGCTGTCAAGAGTTATTATCGCCACATCGGACTGAATTGTCAGGCTCATGTCATGCTGAGCCACGTCTCTTATGGATTCGGCGCGCAACGCAACCTTTACACGACTTGCGCCCTCTGCCGCGACGAAGATTACAATTTCCCGCAAGCCTTCCTCAATGGCCTGTTCGATAAGCGCCAGCACAAGCTCGTGCCCAACTTCCGCCACGGCGGTTCCGTCTTCCGCCTCTTCCGGCACCACAACAGCAATACCTCCTGCCGGCGGAGGAACCGAGTCCTCCGTGTCGTCATCCTGCTGGGGCGCGCCCACATCGGCTCCAAGATCGCGTGTGAACAGCCACTCGACCCTATCCCCGCTGTTCAGCCGCACATTCATCGCGGAAGTCGGCGGGAAAACTCCGTTTATGCTGAACACCCAGCCGGACAGAGGCCCGGCGTCAAACTCGGCAAGACCATTGATGCTCGACACATATCCGCCTGCCGATACAACAGCCAAACCGGTCTTACGCAGCAAGCTGTACACCGTTTCACCCAGCTCAATGTCAATATCTCCTTCAAAGAACGGCGCTTGCGCAGGGTCGCGTACGCTGATAAACGCGCTGCCGACCGGGACGGAAGGGATCGACGGCCCTGTTCCGCCGCCGGGCTGATCTCCGCCGCCCCCAGGAAGCGTAACCGTCATTTCACCCGCGTCGCGCATGTCGTACAGGGCATCTCTGCCGCTCCTGAAGCGGTCATACGCTACAAGCGCGTGGGCTGCTTGCTCTGTAGACATCGCATTAACGACAATGCCTCCAAAATCTCCCCAATCTGCTGTAAATCCACCGGATGCGGAGTCTTGCAGGCTCAGCAGCGCGGTAATGGGATTTCCGCTGTCTTTAACAAATCTGTAATCACTTTGCGGGTCGATGCCCAAAGTCGTCAGCGCAATAATAACCTGCGCGGAGCTCTCCGCGCTGTAGCTGCCCCAAGACTGCCATCCCCCATTTGACGTTTGCTCTGATGAAAGCCAGTTTAGGGCGTTATTGATGGAAACATTGACATTTGCGTGTGAACTGTATGGAGCAAGAGCCTGTATCGCCTGCGCGGTGGCGTCTACGTCAGGCCCCCAATTATCCCAATAGCCGCCGCTTTCCTGCGCCGCGACGATTGCGTTAACATACTGCTGTCTCACACCTGTAAGCTGCCCCCTGATTCCGTGATACGGCCTGGAGTCAAGGGCAATCAGCGCGAAGATGTTGCTGTTTATTGGGCCGCCGGGGGTAAATACGCTGAACGCCTCCGTAAGATCATGCCCATTGTAATTGGAGGCATCCAAGCCAAGAGCGGTCAACGCAAGCGTAACCCGGGCAAAGTCGGTCGAGCTTGTAAGCCCCGCGCCACCGCCCGGAAGCGCGGCGTTAAGGCTCGCCAAATAACGATTATACCAAGCAACATCATCAATTCCCGCGCGAGCCATCGCCAGTACCATCCACTCGCTGCTGATTCCCGGGGAAGGCGTATCCGCACGTATCCAGCTCAGCGCGTCCGTCAGCGCGTCGTGAGGGTTGGGAAGCGACAGAGGGTCAGGCAACTTCAGTACGTCTGCCTCCGCCAGAAGCGCCTCCAGCGCTTGTTCAGCCTCTTTTGCGGTTGACAGCGGATTACTTACAACATCTAAGGCCGCCTGGCGCGCCTCCTCAGTACCGCGGCCAACGACCAGCGCGCGGACAAGTTCACTCCTGTCCGCATAGGTGTGAAGCGGCTGATTCGTATCTGTCAGAGAGAATTTCCATTGAATAACGTCTCCGTGGGCCAGCATATAGGAATCAGCCGGAATATCGAACAAATTGTGGTTTGCCGCAAACGCCCATCCGGCCGACAGGTTATGGACGCGGCTTTCGAGGAAACCGTCAATTGTTCTCTCAATCTCATTCATGATAACGTCAGAAGCTCCGCGACTGCGGTCATTCAGCATTGCCCGGGTAGGGTAGTCCGCACCTAAACCTGCCGAAATATTAAACGCAACCGGCTCTATGTAGAATCCGTGCTCAAGATTGTAGCTTTCAAGGCCAATATAAACTGTGATCGTACCCGTCGAAACAGGGAGTACATGTTCTTCGATCTCTTCGATCTCTTCTTCCTCGTCCTCGTCCTCCTCTTCAACTTTGTAATCTTCGTCGTCTAAATCAGGATATTCTTCATCTTCGTAATCAGGCTCTTCCTCTGAGTCAGGAACAGTTGGTTCAGTTGGTTCACTCGGTTCAACCGGATCGGTGTGATGACCGTATTCAGGATCATAATCATCGTCCGGCTCCACATAATATCCTTGTTCGGAGCCATAGCCGTAACCCGCCGGTTCTCCTGCCTGCGCCGTCACGCCCGCGGGCATGTTTCCAAGGGCAATAAACAACGCCAGCACCATCGCGAACATTCTTGCCGTCAGCTTTCTCAAAACAACCATCCCTCTCAAAATAGATTTCCCCGAGGAATTAAAAACACGTCCCGTCTGCTGCGACGGAACGTGTCAAAAATAGGCACGCTCTAAAACACAACGCTCCGTCAGGGGAAGCATGTAATGCATCACAGCGTATCTGACTTATCGGCGGCGGCTTGACAGCCGCACCGCATCACAGTGACCCGCTCGCAGGGATTCTCACCCTATTCCGCAATTGAGGTTGCCCTCACGTGATACAACATATCTGCTATGTACTAACTATAACCATATTTATTTACTTTGTCAAGACTAAATGTGATCCGGGTCAACAACCGTTAATCCAAACTCTCTCGCAAGGATTCGCGCCGTTTTCGCAGCCATTTCACCGGTAAACTCCATACACTGATTTCTCTTGCTTCTCTTTTGCCATATCCATGCCTTGGTGTGAACATGGCAGCATAGTACTCCGTCGTGATCGTTACGAAAACTTTGCTGCAACTCATTCGCCAGTCTCATGCATTTTTTGCTCTTGGGATCCGATTCTGACGAAGGTTCCGTCCTGCCAAAGAAATACCCCAGACAAATAACGGCTCCTGATACAGCTCCGCACATACATTTCGAGCGACCAACGCCCAGAGGAAATCCTGAGGACGCCGCTATAAATTCGGCAGGCATATCCGGCTCCATATTCTTCCTGATAGACGCCTCTACTGCTTCCGAACAGTAATACCTGCCGCTTCTGTAAAATTCCTCGGCGTCTCCTTGCACATCCCTGATAGTAACCTCTTGCACCACTAGAATTCCTCCTTGTCAGATACCGGCCGGTACGCCGGTTTATTCACAAACATCAAAAAAACGCTCATCAACCGTGTCAATGTCGTTGCAGCATCAAAGTGACACAAATGACCAACGGTCTCCAAGCATTTAATATTTCATCTTATGTAAGGAAGAATCGCTAATGTCAATTGCGCAAACATGTTTTATGCTGAAGCTCACGGCTCTGATAACAATTCAATCAATTAACAAAGAAAACCATTGCTAATCACCCCTCTATGCTACTAATGCTGCAATAGTAACACAGAGTATATCCCAATGTCAAGCAAAGTTTACACATTCATGTAAATATTAGAACTGATTTCCGTACTATCGTACAGTTTTGACAAAAAGCCAGGACTAAGGCATTATATTGTCAGATTGGTAAGACCCTAAGGCAATATTGGAATTACAGAAACTTGTTATAAGCGAATTGCCGCTTGCTTCCGACTATGAATACGATAATGGGCCTGACATGGAAGTTTACCTGACTCATAATAATTTCCCCTTAATCCGACATGACCCGGCTAGTATGTCTTTTAGCAGACGTATTACAGATACATTGTTCACTGATAACTATACTAATGTCTATTATAATATAAACCGTAGACAATCTCAACAATTGTCGGCCTAAATGTCTATGAATATAATTACCCTGGGAGGTTTATATGTCACACCGTAAATTACTTTTTGTATTAAGTATATTCAATGCAACGGTGAACACATTGTACCTAGTTAGATTTTTCGGGGTGCTTCCGCCCGAAGCTGTCGTTTATGGATATGTGCCGTGGTTTATGTCATTCGCATTACCCAACATTATTTTTACCTTGTTATCGTGGCTTTTGGTATATTCATTGCTGAAAAAACATGACACGTTAGCGGTGTTATTCGGGTTACTAAATGCAGGGGGCTTGATTTTCCATGCGCTAAACGGCTTTATGTTTAGCTTTTATTCGGGTTCTCTAAATGCGTTGACGCCATTTAACGCAATCTTTGAAATAGTAGTTTATGTATACGGTTTATCTCTCGCCGCATTTTACATTACGCAATTTTGGAAGGGAGATAAAAAATAAGACACTACCATATCCAACAAGTAAGCCGCAATAGGGCAATAATACGAACGGCATATTGGAGATGATATGTTTTGTTATCAATCAGAAAGATGCAGAGAAATGATGTCGAGACGCTTTTCAAAATAGCATTGCTTTCTTTTCAGCCGGATTACGAGAAATACGGCGTATATCCGCCGTTACTAAATATGAAGAGTAATAACTTTTGCCGCCGCGCATATTCGGGAAAACTATATTTGTCGATAATGAAATAATTGGCGGGGCATTTATGTTTGGTTTTGGCAAAAAAGGTGAAATCGGTGCGATTTTCCTTGACCCGAATCAACAACGCCAAGGCTATGGCAAACAGGTTATGTTAATGATTGAAGAACTATATCCGAAAGTTCGGCGGTGGAAACTAGAGACTCCCGCCGAAAGTTATGGGCTTCATAGCTTCTATGAATCTTTGGGATACACTAAAACCGGAGACAAGGAAGACAAAAAAAGCGGCATAAAAGAGTTTGTCTACGAGAAAACCCTGTAGTGGTAATTTGGCTCAAAGCTGATAAAGGATAGGCTCATGGGAAGTAAGTTGAACGTAGGGAGGCGTACAAAATGTACGGAAGGATGTTAAATAAACAAGAAACGCCGACATTTGACGATTTGATTTGTTACTGCGGCGACAGCGGTAAGCTTTGGATAGCTTTGGACAAATATCTGAAAGATGAGTTTGACGCCACAGCGCTAATTCGCTTTCCATATGGAAAAGAATATGGCTGGAGCGTGAAGTACAGCAGAAAAAACAAACATATCTGCGACGTATTTGCTGAAAGCGGCGCATTTGCGGCATTTTTTCAAGTATCAACCAATGCCGTTGAATCAGTTTATGATAAATTAGATTCATATTCTAAAGGTGTTTGGGAAAATAAATATCCTTGCACCAGCGGAGGCTGGATTGATTTCAGAGTTCTGAATGACGAAAACCTCCAGAATTTGAAAAAAATAATACACGCAAAAGTACGTTCAAAATAATAATTTTACACAAAGGAGCCGAGTCGATACAGGTCAATACGCGGCGGTTTACGAAACTTTGACCGGTAGAGAAGATGTTTTGGGATACTCTCCGTTCCCCATGCAATAGCTGTCAGATCTATAAATGCAAATTTTCGAGGCAAAAAATCCGAACAAGGATTTACGCACAGCCCCTTTGTTCGGATTTTTTTGGTATAGGAGCGAATTTTTCGTGACCGATAAAAAAGTCTAATATATCTCCGTCGCTCCACTTGATTTGAATATGTTCTTAGACCGAAATGTAAACAGACCGTTCGTTTTCTGGAACCATATTCCCGCCCGTAGCCCAAGCTATATGCGTTGAGTTTTCCATCAGTCCGGCGGAAAACTTTTCACGCGTCAGTATATAGCCAGGGAAGCCGGCCGTTGCCGACGGCTCGACAAAAATACCTTCCACGGTGTACAAGTCTGACACGTACTTCTTCATCCTATCGTCCGACACGGTAAACAGACCGTCAAGAAGGTCTCCGACGAGCTTCGCCACAAGCTCCGACGGCCTCGAAACCGCCAGCCCGTCAGCAATGGTTCGGCCTGAAAGCCCGATGTCCTGCGCGCATATGCGCTCGCGCATCCCCGTCATAACGCCCAGCAGCATCGCCGGCGCTTCCACCGGTTCGGCAAAATAGCAGTGAACGTTTTCGCCGTATACCTGTTTCAGCCCATAAGCGACTCCGCCGGGCGCGCCCCCTACTCCGCACGGAAGATATACAAAGAGAGGATGCTTCGCGTCCACATTAACACCGGCCGCGTCAAGCTGCGCTTTAAGGCGTCTTCCGGCAACGGCATAGCCCAGGAAGAGAGTTTTCGACTTTTCGTCGTCCACAAAATGGCAGTTATGGTCACTTGCTGCCTGAGCACGGCCAACGGCCACGGCTTCGCCGTAGTCCCCCTCATGTTCGACCACGTTTACGCCTTTTTGGCGAAGCAAATCCTTCTTCCATTGCTTCGCGTCGGTTGACATGTGCACAGTCACGCTGAATCCGAGCTTTGCCCCCATTATCCCGATGCTCAACCCAAGGTTCCCTGTCGAGCCAACAGCTATCGAGTACCGCGAAAATAACCCTTTAAGTTCTTCATCCGCCAGAATCGAATAGTCGCCATCGCCCAAGTATCCATTTTTCAGCGCGACTTCTTCCGCAAAACACAAAACCTCGTATATCCCGCCGCGCGCCTTTATAGAGCCGGATATCGGCAAGGATGAATCGCACTTGAGGAAAAGACGTCCGAAAGGCGGCGCTCCGGCTTCCCGGGCAAGCATTTCCTGCATACTACCTATTTCAGTAAGCTGCGATTCGATAATACCATCCCACGTCTCGGGAAACACCTTTCGTATGTACGGAGCAAAACGCGAAAGGCGTTCCGCGGCCTCGTCCACATCCTTTTCGGTGATCTCGTCCGAGAGCTTGTTGTCCAAGTTTGGGTTCAGCCAGGACACTTCGTTTCCGCGGCGCATCTCCTCGGTCAGCGGGAATTTCTCAAAGATATCATCCATATTCACTCACCTCAACCTCATTGTAGCCCCAATTGACAAGCCTGTCAATCATTAGTAATCTGTGGTGAGAATGACAGCGTTTTCGATCCCCCGATATCCGCCGGGAAAGCCCTGTTCCTGGAAACCTGGCGCCGGGTCGCTGATAAAATTAACCTCAAGCTCGATCCTCATGTATTGCGCACCCCTGACATTTATGTTTACCGGGATGAGCGCGGAGCCACTCGTCATGGATGGCGACGCAAAAAGCAGCCGATTTGTGCCGTCCGGGAAGTAACCGTGCACTCTGTACACCATGGTTATCTCCCGTGAACCGGAAACGGGAGGCGGGGTGAGAGTCGCCCTGAAAGCGCTTGCGTGCATTCCAAGCCAGTACATTACATGATTTGTATGCGTGCCGTCAAACTGCTCCGTACCGCGGGGGTTAAGCCAGATCGCGTTGTTGCGCTGAGTACCGCTCGCAACAAACCAGTCCGCGTTCCCCACCGATGAATGAGGCCGGCCAAACAGCGGGACTTCGACAGGTGTAGGGGTAGGAGTCGGCGCAGGAGACTGAGTAGGTCTCGGCCTTGATGGTGGTCTCCGTCTTGGCGTGTGCTCCGGTTCAGGCGTTGGATCAGGGGTCGGGGTTGGAATTGGAGTCGGAGTCGGAGTCGGTTGAGGCGTTGGCGTCGGTGTTGGGGTTACCTCAGGCGTTGGTGTCGATTCCAATACAGTCACCGGCTCGGGTGGCCCCAACGCCGCCAAGCTGCCGTTGTCCAGGCATCCTGAAGCCGTTGCCGTCACAAGAGCGGCAACAAGTATCAGGCGCAGTTTTACTTGTTGATATTTTGGCATCTGCTATTCTCTCCTTAGTATGATTTTACATATTTTACCATATACTATGTGACATTTCAAGCCCTTCTTAACATTGCAGTACTTGAAACATATATTTTGCTCTGCTATAATTATATACTAAGGAGATGGTGATGTATATGAAATTCGATATAAGCGAGGCTTTTGCCAAAGAATTGGATAGTTTCGACACTCTCAATTTTGAAGACAGATTTTTCAAGGCCAGGGGCATAATATACATGGACGGCAATTCGCTTGGTCTAATGCCCAAATCCGCCGAAACAACCCTTCTGTCCGCCGTCGAGGATTACAAGAATTTAGGTATAGGCGGATGGACGGAAGCCAGGCAGCCATGGTTTTACTGTGCCGAAAAGCTTGGCGCAAGGATGGCCAAAATTGTCGGCGCGCTTGAGGACGAGGTCGTGGTCACAGGCAGCACTACCGTAAACATTCACAACTTGCTTTCCACGTTTTACAAGCCTTCCGGCAAGAGGACAAAGCTGCTGATGGACGAACTCAACTTCCCTTCGGATATATACGCCGCGCAAGGCCACATGCGTCTGCTTGGCCGGCCGACGGACGACCTGGCGCTTCTGAAAAGCCGCGACGGGCATACACTTGACGAAAACGACATCATCGCGGCATTCAACGATGACGTCGCGCTTGCGCTTCTGCCTTCCGTGCTGTACCGGAGCGGCCAGCTCCTTGACATTGAAAGGCTGACCGCGAAAGCTCACGAAAAAGGCATAATCATCGGCTTTGACTGCTGTCACTCAGCGGGCAGCGTCCCGCACAGACTCCACGACTGGGGCGTAGACTTCGGCGTCTGGTGCTGCTACAAATACCTGAACGGAGGGCCGGGCTCGTCCGCCGCGATATTCATAAACCGCCGGCATCACGGGACGAGGCCCGGACTTCCCGGATGGTTCGGCAGCGACAAGAGCCGTCAGTTCGACATGGCTCTGGAATTCGAGCCCGCGGCAAACGCCGGCGCGTGGCAGATGGGAACGCCGCATATTTTCAGCATGTCGCCCGTCGAGGGCTCGCTGAATGTTTTCGAGGAATTTGGAATGGACAATGTGCGCGAAAAATCGCTTAAACTGACCTCCTACATGATGTCCCTTATCGACTCGCTACTGGTAGACCAGCACGGCTTTTACATAGCCACGCCAAGACAGCCCGAGCGCCGGGGCGGCCACGTAGCTCTCGCGCGCGACGCCGACTCTATACGTATCAACGCGTGCTTGAAAGAGCGCGGCGTAATCCCGGACTTTCGCTTCCCGAACATAATCCGCTTTGCGCCGATTGCTTTCTACAACACCTACCACGAGGTTTGGCGTGTCGTGGACATAATCAAGGATATAATGGACTCAAAGGAGTACCTTTCGCTGGACGAAAAAAGGGGGCCTGTGGCATAGCAGGCAGATCGCGATAAGAGTATGAAAAATAGACTTAAAAATACAAAATAAGTCTTGACAAGCTATAAAAGCCTTCTATATAATTGTAGCACGTGCTAAAATTATTATATGGGAGGGATTATAATGAACATCACCAGTGAAATTCAAACCGCACACATGAGGATCGACGCAATACTCCAGGAGCTTTCTCGCAAGGTACAGCAGTACGAGCAAGCTGTTAGCGAGTATGAAAACACTGATAACCGACCACAAAACTACGAAAGCATTCGTTTATTGACAAATAATCCGAAAATCTTTAAAGGCGAAAAACCCACAGGTGTTTTATTCGGAGAAACAGAGCGCGTGGATGTTTACACATGGAAGATGTTATTCAAAGAAATCCTTAAGCGCTGTAATGACGATCCTGAAAAGCATGTAGCGCTGATGAATCTTCGAGGCAAGGTCTCAGGGCGAGAGCGAATGCTCTTATCAAAAAACTCCGATGGTATGCGTAGTCCTCATAAGATTGCAGACAACCTGTTCATTGAAACCCATTATGACACAGAATCATTATTGCATATTTTAACAAAACGCATATTGGATGCTGTAGGATATGACTATAGCCACATAAGCGTGGCAATCCGCAATAACTTATAACAAGCGGCATGATAAACGAATGAACATACAATTAAACAACACTATTATAATGTGTCAACACACGTGTAGGGTCGGCGAAATTCCGTCCCTGCACATTGGAATTGCATCCCAATTCACTGCTTTTTCTCAACCTGTTCATTGATGTACTTGGCGTAATAGACGGCTATCAGACCCTTGACATGATTCGCAATTTGTAGTATTATAAGGCGATTAAGCAACTGTAATTGCATGATATTTTTAATATATTCAGCAGCTTATTACTGAAAATATAAGGGGGCTTTGTAGTGGCGCGTCATAGACATTTAGTCTGCTTGCTTGTCAATATCAAGCGTTTTTTGCTTGCAGCGGCTGCTTGTCTTTTCATGCTTACGGCATGTGGCGGTAGTGACGCCGCCCAGGGAACAATCCTGCCGCCAACCCCCGCGCAGACAGCGCAAGCCGCACAGACTGCGCCCGCGGCTGCGGCAAGCGCCGCATTGCTTCGCACACCCATATCGCCCGCCAACATCTTCGCGCCGTCCACCGGCGGCACGCAGCTAGAGCAAGGCGGCGTAACCGTTGATACATCCAACGCCTCGCGCGGCTACATTATGATACGCTATGAAGGCGCAGCCCCTAGGGTCGTCGCCCGCATAGAAAAACCCGGCGCCGACCAGCCCTACGACTTCAATCTCACAAGGGGCGGCCAATGGGATGTCTTCACTATGACACGCGGAAACGGCACGTACAGCGTCACCGTGCTTGAAAATGTTCAGGGCCAGATGTTTGCAACGGTTTTGACCACTTCCGTAGATGTAACTCTTGCCGAACCCAACCTTCCCTTCCTGCATCCCAATCAATACGTAAATTTTAACGCCAATTCGCAAGCCGTGGCCCTGGCGGCCGAACTGGCTCAGGGCGCCGAAAGCGACCTTGACGTGGTAAGAAGGGTCTACGAACACATTATCGGCAACATCGTGTATGACCACGACCTGGCCGAGCAGATAACCGCCGGCATGGTGACGACATATATTCCCGACATTGACCGCACGCTGCAAACCGGCCGCGGTATATGCTTCGACTACGCGGCGCTGATGACGGCCATGCTACGAGCGCAGCACATACCCGCCCGGCTCGAGATCGGCTTCGTTTCAGGCGGTATCTATCACGCCTGGATCAGCGTATACACCGAAGAGACGGGTTGGATACACGCCGTTGAGTTTGGCCGTGACTGGGCCTTGATGGATCCCACGTTCTCCGCCAGCGGGCCGGGGCTTGAAGAGTTCATTGGCGACGCGACCAATTACACATATATGTTCTTACACTAACATACAACACTAATATCCTGTTCTTAGAACATGTTCCGACAATAATTCTTATTCGCGGAGGCCATTTTTCATGAAAGAAAATACCAGCCGGAAGGATACGCTGACTCCCTCCGAAATCGCCGCGTTTTGCGCGCAGATGTCCATGATCGTGAAATCCGGCATATCTATCGCCGAGGGTATAGGCATCATGCACGACGACGCTTCAAACCCAGCCGGACGCGAAATTATGAGCGTGATACACGGTGAGGTCGAGATCGGGTCACCTCTCCATATGGCGCTTGAAAAAACCGAAAAGTTTCCTGACTATATGGTAAACATGGTGGAGATAGGCGAAGCGACAGGCAAGCTTGAAAATGTAATGGACGCGCTGACAACATATTACGAGCGCGAGGAAGCTATCGCGCGCATTGTCCGCAGCGCGCTGGCCTACCCGCTTGTAATGATTTCAATGATGCTTGCCGTTATAATAATACTGATCGTACAGGTAATGCCCATCTTCAACGAAGTCTTCCAGGGTCTTGGCGCTCAAATGACCGGGTTCCCTCTGGCCGTGATGAACTTCGGCCAGGCGCTTGGTACGTACAGCGCCGCCATAGTTGGCGTACTCGCCGCGCTGGCTCTTGCGTTTATAGTGCTTCGCTCCACAAAATCGGGCCGGGAAGCGCTGGATCGGTTCAAAGAGAACTTCTTCCTCACCCGCGGGCTGTACTCAAAGATGGCCTCCGGCAGATTCGCATCCGCAATGGCTCTTATGCTCGCAAGCGGCATGGATACGGACAAGAGCCTTGAAATGGTACATAGATTGGTCAGAACTCCTTCAGTGCGCGACAAGATCAAGCTCTGCCAGGAAAAGCTCGAACAAGGAACCAGATTCTCCGACGCACTTTCCGAAGTCGGTATGTTCTCCGGTATCTATGCCAGAATGGTAAGCGTCGCGTTCAAGACCGGCTCCATGGACACAATCATGGAAAAACTTGCCGTACGCTACGAGGAAGAGACAAACACTCAAATCAACAACATCATCTCAATCGTCGAGCCCACGCTTGTCGCCGTTTTATCCGTCATAGTCGGCGTAATACTGCTTTCGGTAATGCTCCCCCTGATGGGAATTATGTCGGCAATCGGCTAGGAGGTGGCTGCTTTGGGAAACCGTAACCGATTTGGAAGCTCCCGCAAACGCCGCCGCGGCGTCTTGGGCATAATTCTGCCGCCGGCCTTTTTTGTAGCTGTTGTCGCCATGTTTAACATGGGCGTGAACTATCTCACACGAGCGAATGAGGAAGAGGCTCTGGAAGCCGCGAGAAACGCCGTCACCAGGGCGGCAGTGCAGTTTTACGCGCTCGAAGGCCGTTACCCGCCCACCCTGGAATATCTCGTGGATCGCTTCGGTCTGCAGTTGGACGAAGAAAGATTCATCATACACTACAATGCCTATTTTTCAAACGTCATGCCGCAAATCGCTGTTTTGCCGCGTGAATTTTAAAAAGCAATAAAGGGGGAGCCGCAGCATGAACGCAACCGGGTCACGAAGCCGCAGACATGTCATCGACGTATTGTTTACGCTTGCTCTGTTTTGCGTGTTTGCGGCGGCGTCTTTGATCGTCGTATTTATCGGGGCTGACGTGTACAGTTCCACAGTGAGGCGTATGGACACAAGCTTCGAGGTAAACACCACCCTTATGTTCGTCTCTACAAACATTCGCCAACACGACTCGCAAGGCGCGGTTCGCATAGACGAGCTGGAAGGCCGTCCGGCTCTGGTACTGCGGCAATACTTGATTGGCCGAATCTTTGAAACATGGATATACCACCACAACGGGGAGCTCCGCGAGCTCTTCATCGACAGCGAAAACCGATACGCGCTCAGCCTTGACGCCGGTCAGTCTCTTATAAACGTCTACTCATTTCATGTCGAAATGGTGCAGGACGGCCTTGTCGCCATTTACGCCGAAAGCGAAGACGGAACATCCGGCCGTATGCTGGTCAGCTTGCGCAGCAGCGCCGAAACCCCCACTCCCTACTAGAGGTGTGACACAATGAGCCGATCTAAGTCAGGATTATTCTTGATGGAACTCATAATAGCCATCGCTTTCTTCGCTGTTTCGAGCGCTATTTGTGTACAGCTTTTCGCAATGGCGCACACGCTAAGCACACGCAGCGTCAGTATTCAGATGGCGGTAATGAACGCTCAGAGTGCGGCGGAAAGCTTTAAGTCGACAGGCGGCGATATAGACTCAATGATGTATGTGCTGCAAGCTTTCTCACTTCACGGCAGCTTGATGGCCGTCTTCGACGAAAACTGGAACAGTGCAAGCGAAGACATCCGGTTTATAATGATCGTCGAGATGGACACATCCTCCGTCCCGGCAACAGCTACAATAACCGTAACCGACAGCATGTTGGGTGAAGAACTTTACAGCCTGACGGTCAAACGGTATTTAGGGGTGAATTAATGCGGACATCAATTGGCGGGGTTAATGTTGGCGGTTCTTCTATTTTAGTCATATTTGTACTGCTGTGTCTAACGACGTTCGCCACGCTTGCGATGGTCTCGGCCACAGCCAGTCTTCGTCTTGCGCAGCGCGTTATCGCTGCGTCCGACGTTTACTACGCCGCGGACTCCCGCGCGGAAGAACTGCTTGCCGAAATAAGCTACATCGTCCGCAACGCGCCGGAAGACGAGATAGCGCCAATGCTTCTTGAGGCCGGAGCGCATCTGGGATACGACAACATTATCCGATATGCCGTCCCGATAGACGATGTTCTTCTAATAGAAGTACAACTGGAAATGACCGAACGTCAACTGAATATCATTTCTTGGGCAATGCGCGCCGACTACGATCCTGATCTCTACGGCACAGGCGGCCTGAACGTCTGGCCCGGAAGATAGAGAATATTTAATAATGGAGGGTAATTGTGGACGTAATACAGCTTTTGACTGACGCGGTAGAAAAGCGGGCCTCCGACGTTTTCATAGTCGCCGGTAAGCCGGTTACATACAAAATCAATGATAAATTCGTCTACATGGACGATTTTATCCTCAAGCCAGACGAAACAGCCGACCTTGTAACACAGATATATCAAAAAGCCAACCGTGACGTCAATCGCGCTATAGAATCGGGAGACGACGATTTTTCAATTGCAATACCGGGGCTCAGCCGCTTTAGGGTAAACGTATATAAACAGCGCAGCTCCCTGGCTGCCGTAATACGCATCATCCGGTTCGAGTTGCCAAACCCGGACGACGTAGGAATTCCGCAGGTCGTAATGGATCTGGCCGAAAAAAGAAAGGGCCTGATACTAGTCACAGGCACGGCCGGAAGCGGCAAGTCAACCACCCTTGCCTGTTTGATCGACCGGATAAACAAGACACGAGCCGAGCACATCGTCACGCTGGAAGACCCGCTCGAATACCTTCACAGGCACAACCTCAGCATTATCAGCCAACGAGAAGTGCTCACCGATACCGAAAGCTATGTAAAGGCTCTTCGCGCATCCTTGCGTCAGGCGCCGGACGTCGTCCTTCTTGGCGAAATGCGCGACCATGAGACTATTTCCGTAGCTATGACCGCCGCCGAAACAGGTCACCTGGTTTTCTCAACCCTCCACACCGTCGGCGCCGTCAACACAATTGACAGAATTATCGACGCCTTCCCAGCCAACCAGCAAAGCCAGATACGCGTACAGCTTTCCATGATTCTGCAAGCCGTTGTTTCCCAGCAGCTTATTCCCACCCTTGACGGCAGGGTCGTCCCGGCTTTCGAGATAATGATAATCAACAGCGCGATACGCAACTTGATACGAGAGGCCAAGATTCACCAGATCGATTCCGTCATCCACTCTTCCGCCGCGGAAGGCATGATGACTATGGACATTTGCCTGCTCGCACTATACAAAAAGGGTACTATTTCCGATAAGACCGCCTTATCATTCAGTACAAACCAAGATGTTATGGCTAAGAAGCTATAACATACCCTAAAAGAAGCCACCCTGTTGCAACGTCTTAGACATGACGACAGGGTGGCTGTTATATTATTTTTTTACTATCCGCCCAAGTACGCCTTGCGGACAGAGTCATCTTGCAAAAGCTCGGCGGCCGAAGCAGATGTAACAAGCCGCCCTGTTTCCAGCACATATCCTCGTTTGGCCACGCTAAGCGCCATATGCGCGTTTTGCTCCACCAGCAGAATTGTCACGCCGGAGCTGTTCAGTTCGCGGATAATTCCGAATATCTGCTCGACCAGGAGCGGAGCCAGCCCCATGGACGGCTCGTCCAGCATCAACAGCTTAGGCCGCGACATAAGCGCCCTCCCGATAGCCAACATCTGCTGCTCACCGCCGGACAGCGTTCCGGCGAACTGCTTCCGGCGCTCTTTAAGCCGAGGAAAGCGCTCGTACACCTGCTCTATCCTCTCATTCATCGTCGAGCCCGGCTGGGTGTAGTTGCCAATCTCCAGATTCTCTCGGACACTCATTTGCAGGAAGATGCGGCGGCCTTCCGGCACATGCGCAAGGCCGCGCGTTACTATGGAGTGCGACGCCGTATGCGAGATATCTTCCCCCGAAAACATTATACTACCGGTCTTGCTTCGCAGCAAGCCGGATATCGTCTTGAGTATCGTACTCTTTCCCGCGCCGTTGGCACCTATCAGCGTAACAACCTCTCCTTCGGCCACATCGAAGCTTATATCCTTAATAGCGTAGATGTTGCCGTAGTACACGTTCATGTTTGTGACACTAAGCACTGTCTTCGCCTCCTGACTCAGAGTCAGACTGCCCCTTGCCCAAGTATGCCTCGACGACCAGCGGATTCCTCTGGATTTCGGCAGGCGTGCCCTTGGCAATCAGCCTGCCGTAGTTCAGCACGCCGATACCCTCGCATATGCCCATTACCAGCTTCATATCGTGTTCGATAAGCAGTATCGCGATCTTAAATACCTTGTTGATCTTCTGGATATTCTCCATCAACTCTTCGGTTTCGGCGGGGTTCATACCGGCCGCGGGCTCGTCAAGCAACAGCACCTTGGGCGCGGTGGCCAGCGCGCGTACGATCTCCAGCCTTCGCTGCGCTCCATATGGCAGGCTTCCGGCTTTTTGATCTCCGATATCTTGCATGTCGAATATCTCAAGCAGCTCCAAGGCGCGCGAACGGGCAATCCTCTCCTCGCGCCAATACGACGGAAAGCGAAGAATCGCCTCACCCAAACCATAGCTAATCGAATTATGCAGGCCCACCAGCACATTTTCCGCCACAGTCATATTCTTAAACAGTCGAATATTTTGAAATGTACGCGCGAGTCCGGCTTTGTTAGCCTTTACGGAGTTCATGTCCTTGGTGTCGATGCCTTGCAAGTAGACAGAGCCTCGCGTGGGTTGGTACACCTTTGTCAGAAGGTTGAAAATAGTAGTCTTTCCGGCTCCGTTTGGGCCAATCAGCCCGCATATCTCAGTCGGTCCAATCGTAATACAAAAATCATTAACAGCGGTAAGACCTCCGAAGTCGATACCAAGGTTTACGCACTCCATGATCGGGGCCTTGTACGCGTCGCGATGCGGCACAAATGGGGCTTTAGGATCACGCTTTCCCATGGTTCTTGCCCCCCTTATCCCGACCTAGCGACAACGCCTTACCGATCACCTTCTCCAGAATCCGGCTGAGCGAGAAATCATAGCTTCCCATCAATCCCGACGGCTTGAAGATCATGACGATTATTAACATCAGCGAATAGATAATCATGCGGTAATCTGCCAGCGGCTGGAGCACAAACGGCAAGAACGTCAGCACGGCGGCGGCAACGACAGAGCCGAACATGGAGCCCAAACCACCAAGCACGACAATCATCAGAATGTTGATGCTGGTCATAAAATCGAAGTTAGCGGGAACCAGAATACCCAGGTTGCCCGCGAAGAGCGCTCCGGCGATGCCCGCGAAGAACGCCGACACCGCGAAAGCCATTACCTTGTAGTATGTTGTTTTTACACCGCAGCTTTCGGCCGCGATCTCATTTTCGCGTATTGACAGAATAGCCCTTCCGTGGCGGCTCTTCATGAGCGTATGTATTACGGCGCAAGAGATAATCACGCATATATACACCACTAAGAAGCTGGAGTGGCGCGGTATGTTAAGAAGCCCTCGCGCGCCGTATGTAATCGAGTCCAGGTTGGTCAGCACCACCCGGATGATCTCGCCGAATCCCAATGTAATGATGGCCAGGTAGTCGCCCCGCAGCCGCAGAGCAGGCACACCGATCAATATCCCAAATAAAGCGGCGACCACGCCGGCCAGCAGCAGCCCGACAACTATCGAGAGAGTTTCGGGCAGAATATGAGCACGCCAAAACAGCGCTCCGGCGTAAGCTCCTACCGCCATAAATCCCGCGTGCCCTAAGGGAAGCTGGCCCAGGTAGCCCGTAACCAGGTTAAGCGACACCGCCAATATGATGAAGAACCCAACCTGTATGATAATGGCGTTTTGCGCGCGACCAAGGAGGCCGCTTTGCGTAATCGCGTTGCCCGCTATCAGAAACAGTATCAGAAGCGCCGTATTAATCCCGTAGCGTACCGGTGTTGGAATGGTAAACGCTTTCATGGCAGCCCTCCTCCTAGACTTTTTCCATAATGCTTCGACCCATAATTCCGGTCGGGCGAACCATAAGCACGCAGATCAGCACCATGAAAACCACGCCGTCTACCCAGCCGGACAGTCCGACAGCGGTTACAAGCACCTCAAGCATTCCGATAGCATAACCGCCCAGCATCGCGCCGGGAATGGAGCCGATACCGCCAAACACCGCCGCAACGAACGCCTTTAGCCCGAGCATCGCTCCCATGGTCGGGAACATGAGCGGATAACGGACGCTGTACATAAGCGCGCCGATACCGGCAAGCGCCGCGCCCACAGCAAACGTGAATGTAATGACGCTGTTTACATTAATACCCATAAGACGCGCGGCGTCCTGATCTTCGCTGACGGCGCGCATCGCCTTTCCAAGCCTTGTCCGCCGCACCAGGATTGTGAGTATCACCATCGAAATCAGCGACGTAAGGATTGTGATGATAGACGTGTACGCCACTTGCACGCTCCCAAGCGCAATTCCGCCCTGCGGGAGAAGCAAGTGCCCCGGAAACGAGCGCCCGGTTGCCGAGAAGAAATACTGAGCCAGGTTTTGGAGCAGAATCGACACGCCAATTGCCGTTATGAGCAGGGATAGCCTTGGCGCGAAACGCAACGGAGTATACGCAAGCTTCTCAATAACAATCGCCAGCACGGTACAGCCAGCCACGGTCAGCGCGGCGGCAATAAGCGGATGCTGCCCGAATGTAAGCGTAAACAACGCGATATACCCTCCAACCATTATAATGTCGCCATGGGCAAAGTTCAGCAGCTTGATTATACCGTACACCATGCTGTACCCCAGGGCAACCAGGGCGTAGATGGAACCAAGCTGCAACCCGTTTATCAGTTGTGAGACAAATAACATACCTTGCCTCCCCTCTCGTTTGGGTGAAGCTCGACGAAGCAATCCAACATCTGGATTGCTTCGTCGCCGCGTTCCCCTCTATGACGCGAAATTTCTATATAGTTATCCTTAGAAAGTACCCCAGAACCTTGCCTCACCATCTACTATCTGAATGATAAACGCAGTCTTCTGCGGGTTGTTGTACTGGTCAAACGTAATGTGTCCTGTTACGCCTTGAATGTCGGTCGCGGCCATGTGCGCGATTATAGACGACTTAAACTCGTCTGTGTCCGGCACAAAACCGTCTGCCAGCGCCATTTCTATGGCGTTGATAAGGATCATCGCGGCGTCATATGCCTGGGCTGCGAACATGTTCGGCTGATGTCCAAATTCCGCCACAAAATCGTTGATGAAGTTTTGCACCAGCGGAGATTCGTCCTCTACGGTAAAGCCCGTCAGGTAGAACGAACCCTCTATGCTGGAAGGGTCTGCTATGGCTTCCAGTGCCGCGCCCCAGCCATCCGCGCCGAGCATCACCGTGTCAAGCCCGGCGGCCACGCTCTGCGGGCCGATAAGCGCTATGTGCTGGTGATACGCGGGTATGAACAGCACGTCGGGGTTAGCGGCGGCAATATTGGTAAGCTGCCCAACATAGTCCATCGCCTCGTTGGCGAACACCTCTACGGCTACAATCTCAAGGCCAAGTTCTCCGGCGCGCACGGTAAACGCGTCCGTCAAACCGATAGAGTAGTCGATCTCATTGCTGAACAGTATCGCGGCAGTCTGCGCGCCCAATACTTCCACAGCGAACTCAGCCATCTTCGTGCCTTGGAACGGATCGATGAAGCACGAGCGAAACATATTTGTCCAGACATTGCCGGTAGCCGCATCCACCGTAACATTGGCATGCGTAGACGTAGCGGTAATCATGGGCATGTTGTCCGCGAACGCCTCAGGTACTACAGCCATCGTGGGAGCGCTTGTTACGCTTCCGATCAGCGCATTAATACCCTGGTCAAACAGCCAGTGATAGCCGACGATTGCATTAGCCGGGTCGCCTTCTTCGTCAAAATCCACGGTTCTGATCTGCAAGCCGCCCCGCGCGTTAAACTGGTCTATGTACAGCATCGCTCCGTTGCGCTTGGCTACGCCAAACTGCGCCACAGCTCCCGTCCAGGGGCCCAGAAGCCCAATCAAAACTTCGTCCACGGCTTCCGCTGGAGCATCACCTCCGCCTTGCTCCGTTGCCGCCGGAGCTTGAGCCGGAGCCGTATCCGCAGCTTGCGGCGCTTGATCCTGCCCTCCGGCCGCACAGCCCGCAAGCAGAGCCGCCGCAAGAGCAATACCCGCCGCACGCGCAAATAATCCATGTCTTTTTAACATATAACCCCTCCGTTTCACTATAACCTGGCGTTTTACAACGCTGACAAAATTATATAGAGGTAATTATATTTACTCTTGTGCAAAATGTCAATTGTATTATAGACTTGTGATCTTTAGTGAATTAGCATTGCCATCGTCAATCTTCGTCATTTTGTACAACAATTGTGCAAAACACATCTATGGCTTCATAAACTAAACAGCCTTCTTTCTCAATCTTTCTCAATCCAAATACAACTTGACGCATTTTTATATATCTATAGACGTAATAATTTTGTCACATAGAAAAACACGGCGACATTACGTAAGCCGTGCTTTGATATATAGCTGTTCCACATGAAAACCATCCCATCAAACTTGCCTTTTTTCCGTAATGCGTCTGTCAGCTCCGCCTAGCGTGCCTTTAGGCACGGCGTCGTTGTCGCTTCCTAGCCTTACGAAAAAAATCCTGCGTTTGTTGGGATGGTTTTCATGTGGAACAGCTATATTTACAGGAAGAAATTTTTCAGATTGGCGTTCTGATCTATGAACGGCGCTATCCTGCCGCCGTTGGCGCTCATGAGGGTGGTAACACCCGGCCCATGCCCCGGTGATACACAGTCGCTATGTACTATCACGCCGATAGTGACGGCATTCTGCCTGTATGTTCTGCCGTAACGGGTGTCGGCATCCAAAATTGCGACAATGTCTCCGAAGCGAAGCTCTGAAAGACCGTATTCCTCCGAGATCGCCGCGTCGAACAAAGTGACGTCGTAATCTCCGTTTGCCGACGGAAGCGCTCCCAGGCCGGAGCCCATCACAGATGCCGGCATGGTCTTGGCTACTCCGACCTTGAGCGCGCCACCTTCCTCGCGTACATTCATCTTCTCGATCAACGCCGGACTCATGCTTCGCAGTACTACGTCGGGGTAGTCCGTAAGCGCCATACCCTGGCCGCAACCCTTCACGAGTATCTTATCGTCGATAGCCATTTTCTCCAACGTCTCATCGTCGAAGTAGATCATAAGATGTTCTATCCCGCCGTGCTTGCCTATTACAATCCCGCGCGCGCCCTTGGCGTCGCCGGACACGACGACGGCTTCGTTGCCTATGCACGAATATATGGTATAGGCTCTGTTCATATGCTCGTCCGTATTCTTAGAAGACACGCCCGACTCGATATGGTCGCCGGCCCAGCCGCACACGTGGTCGCCCAGCTTCACATTGTAAGTTATCCCGCCTGTCCCGGGAAAGTAGTGCACTCGCCCTTCCGTATCAATCCTGGGCGAAGGCCGAAACATTGGGTGGGCGACCTGCCCCTGTACCGATATTATCGGCAAGCGATCCTTGTTCGTTTTCAACATATTTGATCTCCTTTCATATGTACAAGGGTTCGGGAATCGCCTCCCGAACCCTCATTAGACCTTTTGCGTAACTGGTGAATGCCGGATTTGCGCTGCAATTTTTCGTCAGGCTAGGAGCTGACGACACCGCGAACCTTGTGGTTCGCAAGGAGGAAGCGACGACGCCTGGCGAGAAATTGACCGCAAAGACGGCGTTCGACAGTTACGCAAGAGGTCTATTATAACGGCTAGTTTAAATGCCTTCTGAACGACCACAGCTCATTCTCAATGAAGCTCCTGTCGGTAGAGGAAGTTGTTATATTGAGTCTCCAGGAAACGCTGACGCTTCTATCCGATCTGTTTCCACGTACCACGAAGAATGCCGGGGTGCGCAAATCCTGGTTGTGGCCTGCGTATCTTCCAATCCAGTTTACGTCGCCTACATTGCTCGCATAAAACATTGGCACGTTTTCCCTTCTGGCAGCCTCTTCCACCATGCTGCGAACATTGGTCAGGTTCGGATCATTGGTTGAATAGACGAAGACCGCGAAACTGTCATGGTTGCTGTACCAGCTTTGCGTCTGCGCAAGGTTAATCCTGTTCCAGGAGAAGGTGTCGGCCGCGACGTTACCGGGCAGCGGACTTGGAGAGGGACTCGGAGATGCTCCCGGGCTTGGAGACGGACTTGGCGACGCTCCGGGGCTCGGAGACGGAGACGGTGTAGGCGTAGCTCCCGGCAGTCTTGGGCTCGTCAGGGCAATATTCTGGAACATGTCGACAAGCTCACCCTGGTTGGACAGGTTGGTGACGACATAGTCCTGCTGGCCCGCGAATGAAAACACCACAAGCGGCATATCGCTCCTGTTGGCGTCATCCAGCTCCCAAATCCATGTGGCGATATCCGGGCTTGAAAAACGCCCGCTGGCGTTGCTGACATCGAAACCGTGAACCCTGAACTCTCCCGTTGCAGCCGCGTCGATCACCCTCAGTACGTCTGCGCGGTGGGCTTGGTTGTTTCCGTCAAACACGACCACAGCAAACTTGACCCTGCTGGTGTGCATGTTTTGAAGCGTATTACCCGATATTTCCATGTAGAAATCACTGTTTGGTATGAAGTTCCCTGCGGCCGGTGCGGGCGTAGCGGCCGCCGTGCCTCCGCCGTCGGTTGCCGTTCCGGTTGTCGGTGGCGTAAGTCCCGGGAATCCCGGAGTTTGCGCCGCCGATGAGATCATTACGGTTCTGGTCGCAGCATCCCATTGGGGCTGATTGATACCGAAAGCATAGGTAATAGCGTGCAACGGAAACAGCGCCCTTTCGTCAACTATGACCGGCGGCGACTGCAGTTGCAGTTGTTCGGCGGAGGTGGCTGTCATCTCACCGCCCTCGAGTGTGATTGTACCGTAGATCATCGTATCCCAGTCTATGCGCAGAGTCGCGTAGCGGTTGCCGCTGGTCAGCAGCACGCTGTTTGTGCTTGCGTCCCAATGTACCTCCGCGTCAAGCGCCTCACCCAGTTCACGCACCGGAACCATAGTCCTGTCATTAATTATCTGCGGCTGTACATACGTGAACGAGACAAACTGTCCGTCCAATATTACCGTTATCCTTTCCTCGGCCAGCGCGGAGCGCGTCAGCGCCGTCCCGCTTGCAAGCAGCACACCCGCCATAGCGAGCGCCATAAAACGTTTGCGTAACTTCATTTCGTCGATCAAACTCCTTTCGGAAAGCTATAGCTCCAAGAATCTGCTTTCAAGTACAGTGAAATGACTTTAATTTGATAACAATCCTTTGCTTAGTAATCTCACTATATAAATTTATTCTACCATATTCTATTCATGCCTGTCCACTTTATGTATGCGACAAATTGCAAAAATCTTCTTGGGAGCCGCACCACGCAACCCCAAGAAGATCAATGCTTCGACGGCATACCTCACGCATGACGCGGGTCAAGCCCGCAATGGCAGCAAGAAGTCGAATATATTTACTAAGAGCCTATCCAACAATAAACGGCTTCACGCTTTTTTGGCTTTTTGCCGCATTGCGTCGTCAGCTACTCCGCCCGCGCTGGCGCTTCGGATGCTAAACGTGTGCCACCGGCACACAGCATCCTTTGCGAACCACTGCGGGTTCGCTCAGTCCACCCCACGAAGCCAAAACCGGGCTTCGCGGGGACCCCGGGCGTCGCAGCTTCCTAGCACTACGACAAAAATCTCAAAAAATCGTTTCGCCGTTATTGTTGGATAGGCTCTTATAATATTTATACACGTTTGTCAAGTATTATATTGTTTTTCGCCAAGGCAAACTTAATGCTTCTGCCTATTGCCGGGAGCAGAATAATCCTGAGTACGGCCGATGGTATGAAGGGAAGCACGGCAACGGCAAATGCGGTCTGTAAGCCGGCGGTGGTAATAAGGCTGAAATAGAGCATACCCGCGGCGAAGTTGATTACCGTTCCGGCGATAAGTCCGCACACCAGCCGGGAAACCGAACCCTTGCCCTCGCCGATGCCGGCGGTCAGAGCCATAAGCGGGAACGAAAGTATAAACCCGCCCGTAGGCCCCGCGATGATTCCAAGGCCGCCGGAAAAACCTGCGAACACAGGAGCTCCGACCGCGCCAAGCAGCACGTATACAAGCGTCGCCAAAGTACCGTTCTTGGCTCCCAGCACAATACCTGCAAGCGATATCGCCCAGGTCTGAAGCGTCATAGGCACGCCGCCCGGCATTGGTATGGCAATCTGCGCACATACAGCAGTGACGGTTACAAATAATGATATGTGCAAGAGTTCACGGATTGAGATGCTGCGATTCATACATAGTCTCCATCAAATAAAAGCGGGCAGATTTGCCGCCAAGCGACGGAACTGCCCGCTTTATTATTGTGCCTGTCAAAGATTTTAGCAACCTATATTTAATTTACCACCTCGGGGGAGCATCAACATCATCACTGATTACATAATACCCACCCACTATGCATATACGTCCAAGATTGGCTGTGTAATCTGCATATTCGGGGTAAACACGGAACTGCCGCCTTGTGTCAATGACCAATGGCTAAACATGAAGCCTGGAGGAGATGTAAAACTTGGTATGTTCCCAAAGTCTACAGTTGAGTTAGGCTCAACCATCACTTGTACTGTGTTATTAGTACCGTTAGGTAGGTTTGAGTGGAACCTTACCATACGGTATCCTGGCTCCGGGTCTGGCTCCGAACCGCCGGGCTGACCGGGGATGAAGCTCCAGTAAATACTAGCTTGATAGTAATGACCGGATATTACCAAGTCTGTATCAACCGCTACCGAGAATCCGCGGCCGGCGTCGTGCAATTGCTGCCATGTCCGTGAGATTGTGACGTTTCCGGCGTCGAGATCATTGTAGCGCAGTACAGGCTCCGTATTACCGCCGAATATCGACCTTCCTCCGACACGCAGCATACTGGCAAGCACGGTGTTGCCGGTATCCGAATGATGGGCTCCTGCGCTAACCACTACTTCCCAACCAGTGGGATGACGGTCAAAGTTGTTGAGTGTAATGGCCGTATCGTTTGGTTCGGTAACAACGCGTCCGTGCTCCTGCACCAGATATTCCAGCCAGCCTCTGTCTCTGTTGATCTGTGCGGCATCGACTGCCTGGATTACCGCTGTAGACAACGGCAACGGATGTCTGCCAAATTCCAGGCCCCCAACTTGTGGACGCAACGGAGCTGCAGCGAAATCAACTATTATCTCTCTAAGCTCATGCACAGTACCGGGAGTTGTTTGAGTAATCGGGAACGTAGCGACTTTTTCCCCACCGCTCAGGCTCTCTATATCCTGTGTCAGAGCAGCGGCCCTAGAGCTGTCGGGTATAGCTTGAGCTACGTGTACGTGACGAATGTCATGTACTCTTACCCCCCAGCCGGGCCTTGCGGTTACGCTGATAAACGGGCTTTCCTCCGCGCCGACGAGCCATCCGAAGGTTGTGGAAGATGTTGCCCCATCGACAAGAAGATTGGAGCTGCCATGGAATCTTACATCAACGGCGCTTGGGTCTACGTCGATTTTACGCAGTATCCCGTCTTCATCAATCATCCTTATAGTAAGGTCAACATGACGGTGATAAGCAAACGTTACGGTTATGCGTTCCAGCTCCGCGCCATGATCTCCGACGTAAGGGATTAAAACTCCCCCGCCTGGGACAGTAGTTCCGTCAATATTGATGATGGTTCCGCTGTCGAATTCGGCTCTGACGGATAGCAGCTCACTTGGCGCTATTGCGGTCGGTGTTACGAGGAGCTGCCGCGCGGCGTCCGCCGCCTGATTAGGTGTCCACACGATAGTGTGTTCGCCTGCTGTTAATCCCGATTCAAGCGTTGTGCCTTCATACGCTACCGCAACATGACTCCAGTTGGACTGATTTGTTCCAAGGTCGCCGCCGACAACAAGAAGTTCTATTTCGCGGGGTGGTATTGGATCAAACACGGCTGTTACATTAATTAATACCGCACCATTCGGAAGATTTGCGCCAGGCGTTAAAAACCCAGTCCGAGCAATGTGATCGAAGTGCACTTCCGTTTCTCCCGATTGGGCAGACCATGCGTGAGCCTGGGCGGAATCGGTTGTGACGTTTCCACCGCCTATGCCTCTCAAATATACTACGGGGCCGGTGTGATACTCTAGTCTTACGAAACGCAACCCTGGTCTTGCGGTAAGTTGCAGGAAGTGTTCATGACGCGGAGGATTTATCTGGAAAGGTTGTGCGTCAATACGATACTCTTTGGCTCTAAGTTCATTATACGGCCCATTGTTAAACCCTATGTCAACATATCTGGCGTTTTGTAGGCCGTCAACTACACTAAGGCCTATCCAGCGCTGAGGATCGCCTTGGCCGTCTATTCTTCCGCCGAAGATGTTGAGTGAGCCTGCCTGTATGATTCCATTTCCGGCGCCGGGAATAACAGTGGGAGGCAATGGCACGCCCCAGGTTTGAACGCCGCCAGGAAGACCGAAATGAGGGCCTTGCACGGTCGTATTGCGGATAGTTGCGCCAAGGAAGTGTCCGTGAAGACCTCCGTGGGTATTTAAATGCATGGCAAACGATCCGGCTTGAATACCGCGCCCACTATGGCTTATATCTGTACCGTAGCGAATAGCTAGGGCTCCTGTGTTTATAGCAGGCCGGCTTGCTATATTTGTAATACGGATACCGCCGGCAAATCCCCTTGATCCTTGAAGAACATGATACGCGTGAGTTGAATTTCCACCGGAAGGGGAACTATTCGGATTGTTCGGATTATCAGGGTGCTGGACGCCGAGATCAACGCCGCCGCCGGCTGCGTTATTAATGCCGCCTATACCGCCTGCCAGACCCATACCGTCAAGAGTAATCCTGCCGGATAGCGTAAGGTGACCGCTGGTAATTTCAAAGTGCCTTGAAGCTGGCGCGCGCAGTATTACATCATTTCTTGCGTAAATGAATATCCTGTTGTTGCCCAAACCGGTAGTGTTGACATTGATATTTAAAGCGTGGGTTAACGTAGCCTCCCCAATACCGGTGATATCTATAGCGAGACGGGGCTGAGATTCTTCTCTTAGCAAACGTTCAAGTTCCGCGACGCTGTCTGCTGATCTACGAACCAGTGCAGAAGTATCTATGTTCGACGGCTGAACCCCGGCGAACCTTACAGTCAGCGCCCTTGGCGCGCTCAGGAACTGTTCGCCTGTTTCGTCGTCTTCGACCATGTATACTATTTCTGTTGAGAATATATAATCGACTTCTTCAAGGTAGACGTCGTACATTATGAATAACGGCTCGTCTTCGACACCATCATCGAATGTAATGATATCCGCAAAGTTTTCTTGTACGTAGTCGGCAAAGCCTCCGTCGTCCACAATGACAACGCTGTATGTGACGTCTTCGCCGTCCTGGTCAAGAGCAATTACCTCTTGAAGCAAAATCGCGTCTGTGTCGGCATCTGAATGAAGTTCACTCACTTCAATTACAAGATCGTCAAATCTGAACCTTACCCAAGATTCCAAGTCTTCTTCCACAGCACCGTCGTCTGCAATAACGACTTGGCGATCTGCGGTAAACATTTCATTTGTTTCGGGGTGGTCGGCCGCGTATGTAATGGTAAACCCGGCTCCCACTCCCGCGGATATGTCAAAACCGCCGTCGGACTCAAGTCTTACGAGTTCGACTACTTCGTCATTCTCGTCGATGACGGTAACGTCTCTGAGGAACAGCCACTCGATATCGCCATTCTCGCGGTCGTACATTTCCAAGCTTATGAGAAGGTCGCCGCCAAAGCTGAAGAGTAGCTCGGCGCGGCTGCCGGGGGCTCCCGGCAGTATCGGCAGTTCGGGCACAACTACAAGCCCGTATTCCGGTTCTTCGTCTTCTTCCTCGTCCTCTTCTTCGTCTTCCTCGTCATCTTCGGAGCCATTGTCTCCATTGGAACCATTGTCTCCGTTATAGCCGTTGTCTCCGTTGGAGCCGTTGTCGCCATTATGGCCGTTGTCTCCATTGGAGCCGTTATCTCCATTAGAGCCGTTATCTCCATTTGAACCATTGTCTCCGTTAGAGCCGTTACCACCATTGGAACCATTGCCGCCATCGTCTTCAGAAGACGAATATGACGATTCACTTCCAACGTAGTCGGCAAAGATTATACCGCTGTGCGATACGCCCATAATCATAGCAATCGCTAGGAAGGTCGCGAATATTTTATGTGGTTTAATGGGGATCTTGTGCATCATTTTAAATACCCCTTTCAATAAATAGTCGTGTATAAGTACTCCTAAGCGGTACTTCACTCGTACTAATTAAGACACAAAGGAGAGTCATTTGGTAGAACAATTCACCAGACAAATTTAAATTTTATAAATTTTATCAAGATATACCGTTCAGTATTGGCTCGGCACAATATTTTCAAAGGTTGGATGCGTTTACCGGCGCTATTTCTTATCCTGCAATTGCTGCATCAAGCGCATGAGTTCCTCTTTGTCCATGTTTTTTAATTGATCCATGGTCTTTTCTTTGTCGGTGGGGTCGGTAATTTTACTGGATATGTCCTGCTGCTTTGCGGCTTCCAATTCCTTCATACGCGCTTCCATACGCATCTGAAAATCCGCGTTTGCCGCAGCGCCTGCGCTGTTCGCGGTCGCAACCGCGACTTTCGATTTAAGCATGAATGCAACGCCGGCCCCGGCGACCACAAGGACGCCGCCCGCTATAGCGGCCATCATCCATGGCGCCATCCCCCCCGGGCCTGCGCCGCCCGTCGGCATTTGCTGCTGGTTTACCGCGGCTGCGTTTACGTTGGCCGCTTCCGCTTGCAATATTTCAAATTCGCGTTCAAAATCCCAGCTAGTCCCGTCGTGTTCAAGCAGTATTCTTGCGAGGTAGTTGCCAGGCTGCAGCCCGAAGCCCATTTCGTCCATCATCGAAAAATTGAAA
Source organism: Defluviitaleaceae bacterium (assembly GCA_009780015.1). GTDB lineage: Bacteria > Bacillota > Clostridia > Lachnospirales > WRAA01 > WRAA01. The sequence goes on from WRAW01000012.1 coordinate 31,397, forward strand.
ATCGCGTTGGGCGCAAAGTCGACGTTTACATTTGACCTTGCGAAAATCGGTTCATTGCCACCCGCGGGGTATATCTGCGCGTGGGCCGTAACGCCCATGGTCAGTCTTGGCTGTATGTTGCGCACTTCCGCCACGATAGAGGCTCTGTGGTTTACAACGCGTGCTCCCACATCCCCCAGCATAAAGTCGGGATTTATAACGGTATCTCTGTCACGAAGCATTACCACCAATATGTTGGCAAAACGGTTTATTATCATTCCACCGGCGGCCCGTTCTTCGTCGGTAATACTAAGAAGCACATGAATCGAGCCAAGGATCACGCCGTCAAAGCCTTCGGCAGGGATGTCGATGAATATCGGTACGTGTACGCTTTGACCGGCCGGTACGAGAACCGCGTCTCCGTCAATTCCCAGAGAAGCAATTTCAGAAAAGGGGTTAGCCATCGTTTCATCGGGAATTCCCGGCGCTGTATAGTCCACAATTCCGTTTCGGTTTGTTCCGCTGGTCAGAAGGCTTATATCCACCAGAATATCTTCATCGCCGGGATTGCTCACGTTGACACCGATTTCCTGGATTTGACCGGGAACAACCGTAACATCGAAAAACCCCTGTGTCTGGGGGTTTTGGCCTTCCGGGAAAACAGGTGTTACCGAAAACCCCCCAATGTTAGCCTTGGCTGTAAAAGCCAAGGCTAACATTGAGGCCAGGAATACTACTGTTGTTATGATAAGACGGGTTATTTTTCGCATTTTTTGATATCCTCCCAGCCAATTTAAAGGGTTTTCGGCAACCTCAGTTATTTATTTCAGATTTGCTTTAAATTCTGCGTATATATGATTTAGGAGGGCTGGCCGGGTATAAACGCCCAGAACAGATCTGCCTGCGCATGGCCTTCGTCGTCGGTACCGCCGACAACGTTCAGTATAGCGTTAAAGTCAGCGCCCATAAATCCGCGGCTGCCGGAGGCGATGTCGGCGCTGACATCTGCAGCAATGTTTATATTATTAGTATTGATGCTGGAGTTTCCGTATTCTACAACAGCATGTTCATGCATATTCATGTCAAAGCCGTCAAGAGTATAAGCGTCGGTTTCAAGTGTGAACTCACTTATTGAAACATTTACCACCCAGCCGTTGAAACGGGACACAACAGCCATTCCGGCCCTTGTACCGCCATCATAATAAGAGTGATAGCTCATATCTGTCATTGCACGGTCGTGTTCGCCGAAGTAAAGGTCGATTGACTGAAGGGAATCCCAAAAACCTGGATCAGTCGGCGGAGTGGGGACATTAGGATCATACGGATCATATACGCCTTGGTCGTCGTCTCCAATTCCATCGACGAAGTCAATGCCTGCTTCTGAATCGGCGTCATTAGTGTTACCAAAAGCGACCGCACTCACGGAGAGGGTCAAGCTAAGTATGAGGCCAAGTGCTACAAGTTTCTTTTTCATTGTTACTCCTCCAATTTTTTTTGTTTTTTTGTGGTACTATTTATTTTATGATTATTACATAAAATAACTTTGGAAGGGTAATACTTTAGGCGTGGAGTTCATCGCCTATGTTCGGGTCGGTATCCTTGCCGTCTTTGTCCTTGCGGTGCGTTTTAAGTACTTTTGTGAGGGACATGACGCCTATCGCAAAGAGCACTACATGGGCTATTGTCCAGAGGTCTACAAGAACCAAGGTTCTTGTCATGTCCTGAGTAATCATGAACAGGATCATTCCCAGTATGCCGGTGAAGCTTGCCGTTGACATCCAAGCCATCATCTGGCGTCTTCTATCTTTTTCAAGCTTTGCGTGAGGCAGATTCTCGTGATCTATATATTCAGCCTCGACTCTGTCGAGATCATCGCGGTGGTCGCGTCTTCTTTGCGCCATCGAGCGTATTATTGCCACGATTGCCGCTATAGCTCCGAGTATGCCCAGGATCAGGTTCATCAGCGCCCATGTCGCTATTCCCCAGGGGCCGTACAGCGGGATTGATATATTATTTATACCTAGAAGGGGTATGTTTTGGTCGTCGATCCAGACCAAGTCCTGATCGGTTTCACCGACTGGATATTCTACCTCTTCCACAAGCCCCTCCTCCGGCACCGTGCCGTCAAGGAACGCCAGTGGAAGACCGCCGTCGCCAAGTCCGATAAGATCAATTTCATCCGTCTCTTCTGTCAGAGCTGCGATTTCCTCTATTTCAGGTATTTCAGGGTCTGCGGGCGGAGCCGGATCGACAGGGCCGACTGGGGTTCCGGGATCGCCGTTGCCACCATTGCCACCGTTGCCTCCATTACCACCACCGTTAGCGCCATTGTCTCCGTTTTCACCATTTATACCGTTCTCGCCATTATCGCCTGGGCCTGGTGGCGGGGGAGGAGCACCGTTGCCGCCATTGCCTCCGTTAGTACCATTTCCGCCGCCCTCGGGAACCCATTGGGCGAAGACGTCCACAGACGCCGTAACCGGTGTGGCCGCGGTAAACTGAGAGCCGCTGCCGTCCTGAGTGAATGTCCAGCGGCTAAACCCGAAACCCGTGGGATTCACGAAGCTCGGCATATTCCCGCCTACCATTGCGCCGGGCGCAACAGTTACTTCTATTGTATTGTTAATGCCGCTGGGGAAGTTTGAGTTGAACCTTACCACATAGTTTTCAGAGGATCTGAAGGTAATTCCCGCGGGACTTCTGACCGGGCTGTTGCTCTGTGCGAACACCCCTACCGCAGGGGAACAAGTCAGCGCGACAATGGCTATTGTCAAAATCGAACATAGTATCCGGCGCAATTTCATCATTACTCACCTCATCTATTATAGTAACGATTATATGTTTGTTACCTGATTTTTTGCTATTCGCGATCAGGCTGCGTTATTTGCTCCTTGATGTTATAGACACATAACATCCTTATTTGGTAGAACGACTTCTCGAAAGTTTTAAATTTTTTTATGGTAACTTTCCGTACACCGCTTGTTTCCGTATGTATTTTCGATATATTTTATAGTAACGGTTATGTCTGACTTTTTTTGTTTTTTGTTATTCGCGATGAGGCTGTGTTATTTGCTCTTTGATATTATAGACACATAATATCCACATTTTGTAGAACAACTTCTCAAAAATTTTTAACTTTTTTATGGTAACTTTTCATACACCGCTTGTTTCCGTATGTATTCTCATATTCTCGGTATATTCTATTTCTAATATATATATAGTATATGTTTTTATGTGCGCTGTCAGGTCATGGACTCATGGGCGACAAAATCACGAGCTTCGGAATTAAACAATTGGCTTCCCAGTTCGCGTTTAAGTTTTTCCCGTGCTATTGACAGATTTTTTGAAACGCTCTGAGTCGTAATGTCCATAAACTTAGCTACTTCCGTGACGCTTAGATCATTGTAATAATGCAGAATGATAGCTTCCCTCTGGCGTATCGGCAAGTCGGATACAACCCCCATCACAGTTTTGTGAAGCTCTTCGTTCTCAACGCGCTCATACGGGCGGGAATGGCTGTCTTCCATGTTTTCCACATAGTCATCGATATTCACTGAGCCGCCCAGCTTTAAATATTTAGCCAAGTGCCGGTTCTTTTCATTGACTATGATGCGGGCAAGCCATCCCTTGAAAGCCTTTGGATTTCGCAGCCCGCGTATATTTTCGCACACGCGAATTAATACCTCCTGCGACACGTCTTCCGCACTGGATTTATCGCTTAGGAGGTATGTCAACTGAAACAAAACGCTCTTGGAGATACTCTCTATCAACTTGCTGAGTGCTTTATTGTCACCCCTTGATGCTTTCTCAGCCAATGCCTCTATCTCCGCGCGGACGTTTGAATCACTGCTTTCTGAGTGTTTTCCGCCCATAGGGTTAAGCATATTCTGTGTCAACACCCTTTCAAAATGATTTAAGGGAGCATTTCTACTCTTTCATTCAATACGGACAGCCTGCCGACTTCCACACTCTGCGCGGCCAAAGGCGCGAGAGCCATAAGACGATAGTTCCCATCGGGCACGCCGGTGAATGTGTAGGAGCCGTCGCTTCCCACTGTTTCCAGATAGAATGTTTCTTGATTAGCTTCATTGATAAGCGTAAACACAAAGCCGTCTTCCGGCATTATTACAAAGCTGGCCGGCTCATGCCCCTCAAAAGGAGTACCGGCAAGCGGGATGCCTGCGTCCGGTATTTCCACGAGAGTCCCGACGTGCGAGTTGTCGTACCTTGTTGTATCGCTATGCGAAAACGTCGCGACTATAGCTATAGCCGCCACAGCAGCCATTGACGCAAGCGTCTGCGGCCACCACGAAACACGGCGAGGCTTGTCGAACCTGCCCTCTTCGATCATTTTGATTATGGGCATATGAACATGCCTGGCCCGATCCTCGCTTATTGTTTCTTTTGCGTACTGGTCAAGAATCTGCTTCATTACTGCTTGGTCGGACATACTATCCGATGCCGAGGTAGTATGCTTCTTATCCTTATCCATATAATTTGCCACTCCTTTTCCAATTCACGGAAATTTATAAGGTGAATATAAAGTACAAAAATGTTTTTGATACATATATAGACCCACAACATTTCCGTTTGGAAGAATGGTTCATGAAAATTTTTTTAGAATGAGCTTGTTAATTTATTCCCAAAGATTAAAGTGTATTCACTGCATTATATAATCGTATCATAATAGACGTATTCTGTCAAGTTATATTGTAGAAAAACTATGGAATTTTTAGTGTCACATTCCTTTTAATTCAAATAAAGAAAGGACTAAACCCTGTGGACACAGAGTCCAATCCTTTCCTGATATCCTGGTACGGCTGATAATTTATTTAATGATGCTGGCTACAGTACCGGCTCCGACGGTTCTGCCGCCTTCGCGGATAGCGAAGCGCAGACCTTGCTCCATAGCGATAGGCGTGATGAGGTCGATCTTCATTTCGATATGATCGCCGGGCATACACATTTCTACGCCTTCGGGAAGGCTTATTACGCCGGTAACGTCGGTGGTTCTGAAGTAGAACTGCGGACGGTAATTATTGAAGAAGGGCTTGTGGCGTCCGCCTTCTTCCTGGGAAAGAACGTATACCTGGGCGTTAAAGATGGTATTGGCGGTGATGGAACCGGGCTTCGCGAGAACCTGACCTCTTTCGATGTCCGTTCTCTGCACGCCGCGCAGAAGTACGCCGACGTTGTCGCCTGCCTGGCCGCTGTCAAGCAGCTTGCGGAACATTTCGATACCGGTTACGACGACCTTGCGCTTCTCTTCGGTAAGGCCGAGGATTTCGACTTCTTCCTGAATCTTGAGCGTACCGCGCTCTACCCTGCCCGTTGCAACGGTTCCGCGGCCGGTGATCGAGAATACGTCCTCGACGGGCATAAGGAACGGCTTGTCTGTGTCGCGTTCGGGAGTAGGGATATATACGTCGATTTCGTCGAACATTTCAACGATCTTGTCGCCCCATGCGCTGGAGGTATCGTTGAGCGCGTGCAGCGCGGAGCCTCTGATGATCGGGGTGTCGTCGCCCGGGAACTCGTACTGGTTAAGCAGGTCGCGGATTTCCATTTCGACGAGGTCAAGGAGCTCTTCGTCGTCAACGGCGTCGACCTTGTTCATGAATACGACGATCTTGGGAACGCCTACCTGACGGGCAAGCAGGATGTGCTCGCGCGTTTGGGCCATAGGGCCGTCTGTGGCGGCAACTACAAGGATAGCTCCGTCCATCTGCGCGGCGCCGGTAATCATATTTTTAACATAGTCGGCGTGGCCCGGGCAGTCTACGTGAGCGTAGTGGCGGTTCTTTGTCTCGTATTCAACGTGAGTTGTGGAAATGGTGATGCCGCGCTCCTTTTCTTCGGGAGCCTTGTCGATCTTGTCGAAAGCGACCGCCGCGCCAAGGCCGTACCTGTCGAACAGAGTCTTGGTAATGGCTGCGGTAAGAGTTGTCTTGCCATGGTCAACGTGGCCTATGGTGCCGATGTTAACGTGCGGCTTGTTTCTTTCAAATTTTGCTTTTCCCATGTTTGTTTATCCTCCTCGTTACTACATTAATGAACTATGAACCATGTGGGCTACATTAAAGCTATTATAGTAAACAAACCCACATTTTGCAATAGTAAATTTAAATTTTGTTACTCGATGGCTTTGCCCGACGCTATCTTTTCCTGGATAGACTTTGGCACAGGCTCGTAGTGGTCGATTTCCATGGCGTATACGCCGCGGCCCTGCGTTCTTGAGCGGAGGTCCGTGGCATAGCCGAACATCTCGGCCAGCGGCACAAATGAGTGTATAACCTGCGCGTTGCTGCGCGCCTCCATGCCCTCTATCTGTCCGCGGCGGCTGTTTATGTCGCCGATTACGTCGCCCATGTAGTCCTCGGGCACGGTAACGTCGACTTTCATGATGGGCTCGAGAAGCACGGGGTCGGACTTGCGCATCGCTTCCTTAAACGCCATTGAGCCTGCGATCTTGTATGCCATTTCGGACGAGTCTACATCGTGGTACGAGCCGTCGTAGAGGGTCGCGCGCACGCCCAGCACCGGGTATCCCCCGATAGTACCGGAATGCATGGCTTCCTTGATGCCGTTCTCGATTGCCGGAATGTATTCCTTGGGAATCGCGCCGCCCACGATGCCGTTGATGAACTCAAACGAGTTCTCGCTGTCGTTGGCGTTCATCGGCTCGAACTTGATCTTGCAATGGCCGTACTGCCCACGTCCGCCGGACTGCTTGATGTACCTGCCCTCGACGTCGGCGGACTTGCGGAATGTCTCGCGGTAGGCGACCTGCGGGCGGCCTACGTTGGCCTCGACCTTGAACTCGCGCAGGAGCCTGTCCACGATGATCTCCAGATGCAGTTCGCCCATTCCGGCGATGATGGTCTGGCCTGTCTCGGTGTCAGTATAGGTTCTGAAAGTCGGGTCTTCCTCTGCCAGCTTTTGCAGGGCGATGCCCATCTTGTCGCGCCCGGCCTTTGTCTTAGGCTCGATAGCCACGTTGATGACCGGTTCGGGGAAGTTCATGGACTCGAGTACGACCTCTTCGTCCTCGTTGCACAAAGTATCGCCTGTGGTTGTGAACTTTAAACCGACGGCCGCGGCGATGTCGCCCGCGTATACGCGCTCGATCTCCTGTCGGTGGTTGGCGTGCATCTGCAAAATACGCCCGATGCGCTCCTTCTTGCCCTTCACGGAGTTGTACACATAGCTGCCGGAATCCAGCACGCCCGAATACACGCGGAAGAACGCAAGCTTACCCACGAACGGGTCGTTCATTATCTTGAACGCAAGCGCAGAAAACGGCTCCTCGTCGGAGGCGTGGCGCTCGATTTCCTTGTCGTTGTCCGGGTCGACGCCCTTGATGGCCTCGATGTCCGTGGGAGCCGGAAGGTACGCGACAACAGCATCCAGCAGCTTCTGGACGCCCTTGTTGCGATACGCCGAGCCGCACAGCACAGGGGTGATCTCGGTGGAGATGCAAGCCTTGCGGATAGCCGCCTTGAGCTCGTCCACGGGCAGTTCTTCCCCGCCAAGATAGCGTTCCATCAAGTCCTCGTCGGTTTCCGCCACGGACTCGATCATGTTCTGGCGGTATTCCTCGGCGCGGTCGGCGTAATCGGCGGGAATTTCCGTTACGGAAATGTCCTGACCCTTGTCGTCATTGTATATATATGCCTTCATTTCAAGCAGATCAATGATGCCCTTGAAGGTATCCTCCGCCCCGATTGGAAGGGTGAGAGCCACGGGGTTCGCGCCCAGCCGCTCCTTAATCATGCTTATTACGTTGGCGAAGTCCGCCCCCATGATGTCCATCTTGTTGACGAACGCCATACGGGGAACCCCATATTTATCGGCCTGACGCCACACAGTCTCGGACTGCGGCTCCACACCGCCTTTCGCGCAAAACACACCCACCGCGCCATCCAGTACGCGAAGCGACCGTTCGACTTCTACGGTGAAGTCAACGTGCCCCGGCGTGTCGATGATGTTTATACGGGTGTCCTCCCACTGGGTCGTGGTCGCCGCCGACGTAATGGTAATTCCTCTTTCCTGCTCCTGCTCCATCCAGTCCATGGTGGCGGTACCTTCGTGCGTGTCCCCGATTTTATAGGTGCGGCCTGTATAGAACAAAATTCTCTCGGTAAGAGTCGTCTTTCCGGCATCTATGTGCGCCATTATCCCAATATTTCTGGTTCGTTCCAGTGGGAAAGCTCTAGCAGACACTTAATCATTTCTCCTTTCGTCCGTGTTGATCGGTAAATTATTACCAGCGGTAGTGCGAGAAAGCCTTGTTGGCTTCGGCCATTCTGTGCACTTCTTCCTTACGCTTTACGGAACCGCCCGTGTTGTTGGTGGCGTCCAATATTTCGCCGGCAAGGCGCTCCTGCATGGTCTTTTCGCCGCGTCTGCGCGAATAGGTTATAAGCCAGCGGAGGCCCAGAGCCTGACGCCTGTCGGGGCGGATTTCAATCGGAACCTGGTATGTGGCGCCGCCTACGCGGCGCGCCTTGACTTCGAGGATCGGCATGATGTTGTTCATAGCTTCCTCGAAAGCGTCGATAGCCTTGACGCCCTTCTTTTCGGCTACGATATCAAACGCCTTGTATACGATCTTTTGGGCCGCGCCCTTCTTACCGTCCAGCATGACGGTGTTAATAAGCTTCGTGACGATCTTGTTTAAGTAAAGGGGATCTGGTAGAACTTCCCTTTTAGAAACATGTCCTTTACGTGGCACGAATCTTCCCTCCTTAATTTCTGCAGGCCGCAGCCTGCAAATTAATATCAACGGTACTCGTGGCCTTCGGAACAATATATGCTCCGGCCTCGAACGCGCCACGGCGTATCTATATCCTAAGGCAGAAGGGATATGCTATGCTCATGGCAACAATTCAAAAGCGTTGGCGTTACGGATTTATTGCGGCTAAGCCTTCTTTTCCTTGGGGCGCTTGGCGCCGTACTTCGAGCGCGATCTTCCGCGCTTGGCGACTCCGGCCGTGTCGAGCGTACCGCGGATTATATGGTAACGCACGCCGGGTACGTCCTTAACCCTGCCGCCCCTTATCAGCACGGTGCTGTGCTCTTGAAGGTTGTGGCCTTCGCCCGGGATATAGGCTGTGACTTCCATGCCGTTGCTAAGGCGCACCCTGGCGATCTTGCGCAGAGCCGAATTAGGCTTCTTGGGCGTAGCCGTCTTGACCGACGTGCAGACGCCGCGCTTTTGCGGGCTGGACGCGTCGGACTGTTTGCGCTTCAATGTGTTAAGCGACTTTTGCAGCGCGGGGGCGGTAGACTTCTTTACGTTCGTCTGCCTGCCCTTCCTGACCAACTGGTTAAATGTTGGCATAATACACCTCCCTGAAATTTGTGATAAATTTGCGTTCTGCCTTAAAAGTTCGTCAAAAATAGCGCCATTTCATGGCACTGTGAAACAGTTTACCACCGCATGGCGCAAAAGTCAAGGACTATATCAATTTATTTTCCAGGCCGGGACGCTTGTCAAAATAGCCGCATTTCCTCAAAAATTCCTCGCGCGGGATTTCCAGCGCGTCCGCGATTTTAAGCAGTGTGTCGATGGTCGGGCTAATTTTCCTATTGCTTCGATGATTTACACCGGCCATAAGTTTTCCGATGTAAGCATGGCTAATTCCCAAGACTTTCGCAAAGGCCCGCAAGCTGAACTGTCTTTCTTGGGCAATTTCTATGAGTAAATTGCTCAGTGAATTATTATTCTCCATATATTCTCACCCTTTGCAATTATATATGAACAAGCGCTATATGTCAATGTTGAATGTAACTTACTATTTGTCATATAAAAATTTGAAGTTGATATATGAGAATTACATATGTATATATAATTGCAGAGGGGTGGTTCATAGATGCCAATGAAGAAGGTAGATGCAAAATATAATCATATATTGATAAAGATTGGGCTAAATGTTGCATATTATAGAAAATTGAGAAGTCTCACACAGGAACAGTTAGCTGAAATGGTTGATTTAAGCCGAAATACAATAGCGAATGTCGAAAATGCAGATAAATTCCATAGTATGGCACTTGGAACTCTATTGAAAATTGCCGACGCTTTGGACATACCCGTAAAGAAGCTCTTTGATTTCAGAGACGAGGAAGACTAAAAAACAGCATCCAAGCCACATGGCACGGATGCTGTTTCTCATTTATCCCCTTAAAATCATCATCATATGATCGGTTATAATGGCCGAGATATCCTGATTTCTAGCAAGAGCCCAAAGCGCGTCCTCAAATGTCGCGTATCTGAATCTGACGGGCCGGCCTTCGTCGTCAAATTCGACGGCTCTGTTTTGCAGCGTTTCTACAATTTTAAGCATGTCCGTGAACGATATTTCCTCAAGCGACGTTGTTTCAGCGGCGTTCAGGTGCGCCATGCTGTTTCCGAATGCCGTGTCGAAGTCGTTATCCTTGGCATATTCAATAAAGCTGATGAAAAACGCGTCCATGTGCCGCAGCATGTTGTTGCTGAAATTTTGGAATACATTGCGTATAGCTTGATTGAATTGCTCGGCTTCTCTATATTTCCGCTCGAATGCGGCTTTGTCGGCTTCGGTGTAGGTTACCGTAAGGGGAAGTATCCTCTGCTTGGGGACGCCTACCGATAATCCGGCAATGGATCGCAGCGCGCCTTCAAAAGCTGTGTTAAGCTCTCCCAACTGCCTGTACAATTCATCGGGATTATCTCCGTGATTTTCGAGAAGCTCGTCCCTTATTTTCATATACATCCGGCTTATGTTTTCGATCCGCTGGGTGAAGCTGAAACTGCCGTGTTCATCCGGCTGTCTTTCGCTTCCGAAATACAGTCTGACAAAGAAGCTGCCGGAGCGTTCAGGCGTCCACATCCTCTGCGGCAGGTCGTCCTCGCTTACGGCGTTGTTTTGGACGTTGTGCCGCAATTGAATCAATTTGTCGATATTTTTGCTGCCGGATTGATAATTGCTGTATGAGTTTGTCTGCATTGTGCTGTTGGTTATAGAGTTCATGCGTAAGCCTCCTGTCGGTATGTTTGACACCTACGTTTATATATCGGATAGTTACAGGTTGAAGTTAAGAAAAACATCAGCGCGCGTAAGGCGTATCCCGGGTGAGTTCGATCAAGTGCCACGCGCCAAGGGAGACCTGACTTGTGCCGTCCTTGCGGATAAGACTGAAATTGCGTACGCGGTTGTTGACGGCGACGGGCTCGACGCGCCAGAGCGTGGGGATGGCCGGTATTTCCTCGTAGAAGGCCCATTGCCAGTCGTTGAATACCTGGCGGCGCAGGTCGTCGTCCCACATGTCGGGGGAGGCCATGCGCTCGAAGATTTCGCGAAAGCGCGGCGAGGTATAGCGGGTGAAGTTCAGTACGGTGTTGTGGCCCCAGACGTCCCGGGGATTTGGGGCCAGTCCCACAGACCAGGCGGCGTCGAACATATCGATGCGGCTGCCGTCGTTGTCGTGCTCGATGTAATCGTAAAACTGGTTGAAATCGAGCGTGCGTCCCTGGAAAAGCTGGACGTTGAGGCCGACCGCGGCCCATTGCTGTATTTTGAATTGGGTGAATATGTCGTCGTTTTCACCGGACATGGTTGCCCATGTGATTACCAGGGGAGAGCCGTCGGGGTTCGCGCGGAAGCCGTCGCCGTCGATGTCGATAAAACCTGCTTCGTCAAGGATCTGGCGCGCGCGTTCGGGGTTGTGGAGGTATCCGGGTACGCCGGTGTCGAGTACATGCGCGTGAAACGGCGGCACGACGGAAGTCGCGGGGAAGCGCAGACCGCCGAACATCAGTTGGCCGAGCTGGGTGTGGTCGATTGCGTAGGCAATCGCGCGGCGCAGGTACACGTTATCCATGTTGGTGCGGTACATGTCGATTTCGTTTGTATCGGCGTCCCAGCGGCCGAAGCGGAATCCCGTGTAGCTGAACGACTGGGATATCTCCGCGAGATACTTGAAGTTTGACGGGTTCTGGAAGTCGGCGAACTGTTGGGGCGAAAAGCCGGATATGTCGAAGCGGCCTTCCTGCATAGCCAGCGGCACGAGCTCCGGGTGGATTACCTCGACATTGATGCCCTCGAGCCTGGGCGCGCCCTGCCAGTAGCCGGGGTTGGCAAGCAACTGTATCCCCTCGCCGGGAATGTAGGAACCCGCCATAAACGGCCCCGTGCCAAGGGTCTGGTGGCGCGCGTGTGGGTGTGAGCTCATTTCGGCTACGGGGATCCCATCGAAGTGATGTCTGGCCGTTGGCCACAGCCATATGCCGGAGCCGTAAAAATTCGTGGGCGTAAGCGAATGGAAGCGCATCGCTATTGTGCGGCCTTCGTCCGATACGATCAGGCCGGAGATGTGGTCGGCGGCGCCTGATCTGTATTCGCAAACGCCGATGACATTGGTGATGGTGGGGCCGAAGCGTCCTCCGTCATAGTCGGGGTGCGCCAGGATTTCGTAGGAGAACACAAGGTCGTACATGGTCAGGGGTACGCCGTCGTGCCAGAAGACGTCGTGTTGCAGTGTCAGGGTAATTGTGCTGTTTTCGATGTCAGCCTCGAATGTGGCCATTCCCTCCTGACTGAGAATCATGTTCTCGTCGGTGGAGAGGAGAGATTCCGTCAGGCGTTCGCCGACCCAGCCGTCGAAGGCGTCGAGCGACCAGACAGGGTGAAATACGCCGCGCAGAGGGGACGGCGTCATAAGGCCATAGTTCAGGAAACCGCCGTAAATCGGAAGGTTGTCGTTAGTTGTGTGCTTGGGGAATTGTTCTAATACCGCGCGCATTGCCGCAAGCGGGTCAGCGGCGATATCCTCGGCGGTTTGGGCTTGCTGAGCTTCCGTGAGTGCGGACGCGGGCGGCAGATTCTGAAAACAGGACGTGAGTACCAGCGCCAGAGCGACAAACGCGGCGACAAGGATTGTTGTGAACTTTATGAGTTTCAAGCGGGTCTTCCTCCTTGCTTTAGAGCCTGTTTAGTATCTCGTTGGTGACTGATTTGAGAGGCAATTTATCGCAGATCGAGGCGGTGACGACGACGCGTACCCGTAGGGTACGCTAGGATGCTGTGTGCCGGTGGCACACGTTTA
>WRAW01000013.1 GCA_009780015.1 Defluviitaleaceae bacterium
AAACCCGCTTTGGGTGAAATTTTGAGGCAATTTTTCGCTGGACTAGGAAGCGCCGACGACGCATATAGCAATTTGGTTTTGCGTAGCCTCAAACTTCGCCCGAGAATGCGCCTGAAGCCGCGCATTTCGGTCTTGTTTTCGGGCAACGCAAAATCAAATTGCTGTAATGGCATGATTCTGCTAGGGTGTGTCGTCAATAGGTTTTTCGAGAAGATTTTTGAGGCGATTTTTCGTCAATCTAGGAGGTGACGACGCCGCGTACCCGCAGTGGTACGCAAGGAGGAGCCGACGAAGAGTGGCGCAAAATCGGCAAAAGTATTCCGAAAAATCTATTGACGACACACCCTAGGATGCTGTGTGCCAGTGGCACACGTTTAGCATCTGAAGCGCCAGCGCAAGAGGAGGCGTCTGACAACGCCCAGCGGAAAATTGACCAAAATTACGCCCAAATGGGGCTTGAAAACACGCCCTAGAGCCTATCCAACAATAAGCGGCTTCACGTTTTTTGGTTTTTTGCCGCATTGCGTCGGCCAGGTGAGCAGCGCCGAAACGCCCTTGAAGTTTGTGCCGTGACTTGACAATATCTATAGGTAGCCCTTTCCAGATCACTCCATCTTATAGTATAATGTTACTGTATAATGCCAAAGCTGTCAAGGAAATATGGTAGATTGGCGAACACGCCATACTCAACGGAAGGAACACCCGAATGACTCAATATGTTCCAACACTAGGCATTGTTGTGCCGTGCTACAATGAGGAGGAAGTCCTTCCAAGGACGCTCGAAGCTCTTACGGGTGAACTTGACGCGCTTGTTTCGGACGGGATGATCGGCGCCGAAAGCTTTATCCTGTTTGTGGACGACGGTTCGAGGGACTCTACATGGCGGCTAATCGCAGGCTACGCGGCCGCGGACAGGCGCGTAAAGGGCCTAAAGCTTGCCGCCAACGCCGGACACCAAAACGCGCTCTTCGCCGGGCTGATGCAAGCCCGCGCGTCGGCCGACTGCACAATCTCCATAGACGCCGATTTACAGGACGACACATCCGTCATCCGTGAATTTCTAAAACGTTACGCGGAAGGCTGCCAGATCGTCTACGGCATACGCAACGAGCGAAAAACCGACACCGCCTTCAAACGAAGCTCCGCCCAAACCTTCTACAAGCTTATGCGCCTGTCGGGCGTAAAGCTGCGCTACAACCACGCCGACTACCGGCTTATGAGCCGCACCGCTCTGGACGCCCTGTCCGATTATCGCGAAGGACACCTCTTCCTGCGCGGCATAGTGCCGCTGCTTGGCTTCAAGTCCGCCGAAGTCCTCTACAGCCGCAAGGAACGAGCCGCCGGCGTCACAAAGTACCCTCTTCGAAAAATGCTTGCCTTTGCCTTCGACGGCGTCACAAGCTTTTCAAAGGCGCCAATCAAGCTTATCACCGGCGTCGGCTTGTTTGGGCTGCTCATGAGCCTCGTAGCCATAATATATGTCGTGGCAAGCATACTGCACGGCGACATCGTCCCCGGCTGGACTTCGATAATGATATCAGTATGGGTAATAGGCTCGCTGCAGCTTATAGCGATAGGAGTCGTCGGCGAGTACATCGGAAAAATATTTATGGAGGTAAAACGCCGACCGCGCTACGTGGTGGAAGAGTTTGTCGAGTAATAACCCGGCCATGCGGACATACTACATAATACATAAAAAGTATGTAGGCTGGTGTTAGTTAAAATGATAGATATAATAAGCGTAAGCAAGGGCAGCGCCATGGACACGCCGATTCCAAGCGACCATCCCCCGGACGCGTGCCCGGAAACTTCACCCGAAAGCACGCCTCCCGACGCTCTTCACGCCCTGGGGCAGCCGCCGCCTTCCGAAAGCGTCGTCCGCAAGAACCCGCGCGGCAACATACAGTTCCTGACAATAATCGGCCAGGTCGAGGGGCACGTAACCCTGCCGCCCTTCAACAAGACCACCAAGTACGAGCACATAATACCGCTGCTGGTGATGGCGGCCGAAAACTCCGAGGTTGACGGCCTGCTTGTCCTGCTGAACACCGTCGGCGGCGACGTGGAGGCCGGGCTTGCCATAGCCGAACTGATATCGGGCCTTGGCAAACCCACCGTCTCGCTTGTCATCGGAGGAGGGCACTCCATCGGCGTACCGCTTGCCGTCGCGTCGGACTATTCCTTTATCGCGCCGTCCGCTACCATGACGATCCATCCCGTGCGCATGAACGGCACGGTTGTCGGCGCCCCTCAGACATATGACTATTTCAACAAAACGCAGGAACGCGTAATCGGCTTCATCGCCGCAAACTGCGAAATCCCCAAGGACAGGCTGCGCAAGCTTATGCTGGACACATCCACCCTGGCTCTTGATGTCGGCACAATGCTGATCGGCCAGGAAGCCGTAGACGAAAAGCTAATCAACGCGACGGGCGGCCTGCACGACGCCCTCGAAATGCTCTACTCAATGATTGAGAAAAACCGCAAAGCTTCCGCCCAGCCCACAGAATAAGAATCTGTCGTCATCTTTTCTTTCTTGGATACGGCTGTCTGCAATCGGTTCTTCCGACAATATAGTCAATGCTTGTATTATAAAAATCCGCCAGTTTAATCAGCGCTTCAACCGGTATGTTTATTTTCCCCAGCTCATATTTTGAATACGTGGTTTGTTTGACGTTAAGAATTTTAGCAAGCGTTTCTTGCTTTGTGTCACTGTCTTCTCTGAGATCTTTTATAGTGTCGAATTTCACAAAAATTCACCTCGTACCAATAATAAAACAGTCGCATAAAGACTATTGACAAATAGTCGTAATCCGACTATAATTACTATTAGCGCAAGGGGAGCTGCAATCAAAACGTGCGGACTACACCTGCATTGTTTTGATTGCGGTTTGGTTCAGCCTCGCCTAAAAAAGCAAGCGGCTACCGGTTTAACCGATAGCCGCTTGTTTTAATGTTTTCGCAAATTATTTATCCTGGAAAGGACTGGCGTGTACCATGCAGTGCTTGACGTCCTCGATCTTAGCCTCTATTTCGTCGTGAATGTGCTGCATCACATCATGCGTCTCGAAGAGTGACGAGTTGCCGTCGAAATAAATCTCCACATCCACATATATCTTATTGCCGAACATCCTTGTGTTAAGGCGCTCGATGCCTTTTACGCCGTCGCCGGCAAGCACCAGGGCGCGGATTTTCTCGACGGTTTCCTTGTCGCATGATTTGTCGGTAATCTTATCTATCGCGCTTCGCCCAATGTCGAGGCCGACCTTGATAATAAACGCGCATATTACTATGCTTGCAAGGTAGTCCATCACCGGAAAGCCCGCCCGCGCGCCCGCGATCCCGATCAAGCTGCCTATTGACGAAATGCCGTCGCTGCGGCTGTGCCACGCGTCGGCCATCAGCGCGTCGGAGTTAAGCGTTTTCGCCGCGCCGCGCACATACCAGAACAGAGCCTCTTTTACAACAATACCTATGCCCGCGGCCCAAAGCGCAAGCACACCCGGCGCGGCGGCGGCGTAGGCGTCCATGCCGATTATGTTCATAACGCCGTCGTAGCCTATCCACAGCCCAACAGCGCACAGCACAAACGCCACAATCAGAGCCGCGATGCTCTCCATGCGCTCGTGACCGTACTGGTGATCCTCATCCGATTCCTTGCTTCCCATCTTTATTCCGATCATGACTACGAACGTCGTCGAAAAATCGGAAATAGAGTGAATGGCGTCAGAAATCATCGCGGCGGAGTTGGCGAAGATACCCGCGAACAGCTTGAACGCCGCCAAAACCACATTCACCGCGATACTCCGGCGGGCAACCTTCATCGCGGCTTTCCGGCGTCCGCCGTCCGGCTTCTTAGCCGAATAAGTACTCGACATGATTAGTATCTCCCAAATCTTCTACCCAAGTGTTTGCGGGTTCAAAATCAAGTGTCTGGGCAGACCGTCTACCATAACCTGCGAAAGCTCGCCCTGAATAAGCGGCCTCATGTAGTCGGTCAACTCCTTGGATACATATGATCCGTTCTCTGTTATCCACAGGTCGGGAACCTTTTTCTCGACATTGGCAATCTTTTCGACTTCGACCAGTGCTGTCTCGATCATGTACGGGTCGTCCGAAGTGCGCTCGAACACGACGGTCATGCCGGTCATTCCCGACAGCGCCGCTTTCACGGCCTGTCCACCCGCCAAAAACGCTTCGGCGTTGTCCGTGCGCGACTGCATATGCGCCGCCGCGCGCTGTAATATACTAAGCTCTATGGAGCGCGTCTTGCGCTTGAACTTTTCCGAAACAAGGCCGGACAGCACGGAGGCCGTACCGCCAAGCGACTTGTGGCCAAAGGCGTCGGTTGACTTCGCACTTTGCGAATCGTACTCGCAGACATATGTTCCGTCCGCAAGCTGTATGCCCTCGGATACGGCTATGACAATCGCCTTGCTGTTGCGCTCGTACAGGCTGTTTATTTTTTCATAAAGTCCTTCTATGCTAAACGGTGTTTCCGGCAGGAATATCATGTCGGGGCCTTCGCAGTCCTCGCACCTTGCCAAAGACGCGGCGGCGGTCAGCCATCCCGCGTTGCGCCCCATGATCTCGACAATGTTGATCTGGCCATTTCCATAGACAGACCCGTCTCTTATTATCTCCTTGAACACCGAACCTATGTATTTCGCGGCGGAACCGAAGCCCGGCGTATGATCCGTAATTGCCAGATCGTTGTCGATTGTCTTGGGGACTCCGACGAAGCGTATGTTGCTGCCCGTGTCCTGGGCGTATCTCGACAGCTTCATGACCGAGTCCATCGAGTCGTTTCCGCCGATGTACAAAAAGCATTCGATCTCAAGCTCTTTGAGCTTGTCGAATATCTGCGCAAAAATTTCCTCGTTGTCGTGATGAGACGGCAACTTGTAGCGGCACGAGCCCAAGAACGACGACGGCGTGCGGCGAAGCAGCTCGATATCCAAGTTGTCCCTGATGTGGTGCGAAAGGTCTACGTACCTGCCTTCTATAAAGCCCTTGATCCCGTTTTGCATTCCGTAGACCTTGTTCGCGCCGCGATCCTTGGCCGTCTTATAGACACCGGCCAAGCTTGCGTTTATTACGGCTGTCGGGCCGCCCGACTGTCCTACTATAACATTACCCATTGGTAAACCTCCCGCGTTTGTCATTTGGTACTCTATGGCTATTATACCAACTCCGCATAGCATATGCAAGCGACAAGCCACATTTATCCGCGAACACCGAGCATTTTTTTGATTATGAAGCCCAAAACCTTGGGCATCCGTATAACTTTGAACTTCAAGCCGCGCACCCCCTACAAGAACATCATCCAAAACCCGGCGATTATAATTAACGAGGCGACGGCAAACGCCCACGCGTTAAGCATAAGCCCAAGCGTCATCCCCATCCCAAACATAAACAGCACAAAGCCGCCAATTCTGCGGCGTCTGTAACGCATCCTAAAACCTTTCATAATAAACCCTCCTTTACACACTATTCCCAAGGGTCTAAAATGTGCGTGTACCGCAAGGTCATGAGAGCTACTATTATCATGGATGAAGTCGCCAAAAGAAAAATCGCCATAAATTTTGCACTTATAGCGATTTTTTAGATACATTACTCAAGATAGGCAGCAAGCGCATACAAACCACGGTTACGCGATCTCGCGATATTTGGAAATTCAACTTCTATCCTAAGTTACTGCATTCCCTCTACAAACACAATGTATATCTTGGTAAATCGTTGTCAATCTGAAATATTTGATACGAAATACTTATTTTGCGTCGTTCTATCGTTTATTTTTTTGCCGATATATAATCTGTTGGATTTCAGAGCCATTACTAACATAAACTTTGTAATGGGTTCCGGAACCATGAATAACTATCTGGCCTCCATTCACATCTACGGACACTTGGTCATAGGAGAGCATGAAGTCAAAGCCTCGTATATCTCCCCAGTAGAACCACTTTGATATACCTCTTCCAGCAATGCCGCCTTCATAAACCTTAATATTTGTTTTTGATATGGCATTGGCAACCATAGGAGCTAAAATTATGTATACAGCGCCTAACAGCATAAACATACCCCAAACTGGTGTTCTGACGCGCACTATTGTGAATCCACCCTGCCACCACCCTCCCAGTTCTTCTGTATAACCTAACGTGCTGGCAAATATGAAGAAAATAATGGCTATAACTACGTTGAACGCAACCCAGCCAAAAATTGCCTTGCTGCCCTCACCACTTCCTTCAGCTAATAATTCTCCCATAGCTACAGTCTTTAACGGATTTACTTTAGTAACGCCAGAAGCTACAACCGGTATGTCCTCGATATTGAAATCCGTGATATTAGAACTACTTTCAGAATTGTATATTGACATACATTCATCCAGGAATCTGGAATATTCAGGATTATTGACACCTTGCAACTTTTTTGTTAAATTGTCAATAAACTGCTTTTTCTGTTTGATATCCATTTTGTGAAATTTCGCCCGAAATTGTTCAATTTGCGATGTCATAACCATATCCCCTTATTTATTCGTGATCATGATGAATATTTGGATAGAACCTCCGTAAATCTGGCATTTGCGGAGGTTCTATCTTTAAGTATAGTTCTAATATCCATGCTGTTTATTGGATTGTGCCTACGAAGGCGTACATTGTGGTGTTTCCAGCGCGAAGATGCGGAACAGTAAATTCAATCCTTAGCTGAGAAACCCCGGCCACGTTGACAGATATCGGTCTAGGTAAGTCTGTTGCCCGTAGCTCAAAGGATTGTATCAACCTTCCATCACCAAAGAAATTAAACGTTCCGTTATGTTCTCCCCAGCCGTCCACGCGTCCGATATATCCAGAAACAGTATTGAATTGCCCACCTAAGTTATGTAGAGAATGTACTGTATCAATGATAGATTGAACTCTATACGTGATTACTTCTTCACGAACAATTCCACCCATCGTTATTTGATCACGCCTTCGCACATCAGCGTTATTTCTATGGTCAGTAGAATGACGACGACTTACATCATACGGCGGCACCGCCTGTGCAAACGAAGCCGAAACAGCAGGTATAGATATTGGCGCAGGTATTTGCGGCGTCACCGGCGCTGCTTGGTTCATCCACGGCGGCGCTGATGACGGCGCTGCCGCACTCGCTTGGCCACTGCCTATGTACACAGTGGATGTCGCTCCGACCCAATTCGTAGGCACGCCCAATTCTTGTGCTATTATCGAAGCGGGTACGAATGTACGCCCATCCATTATAAACGCTCGATCTGCCCCGTCCAAGTGTAACTGACGGCCATTTACCACTACATTTACGCCATAGTGAATTTCCCTCATGACACCGCTGGCAAATACAACCGTTGACGAAAGCAAGGTCGTCACCAATACACCTACTACAAAACCTTTGGCTCTTTCTTTAAACATAAATATCCCTCCAATTTTAATTTTGGGTCAATCTTTCTAAAAAGGTTTACCTTTCTAGATAGGTCAATTAGAGGAAATATTTTAGAAGATTTATCAAATTAATTATTGCATGTTGCTTGATTTTGTGATATGTTTATAATAACTTAACATCCTTGTGAGTTATAAAAAGCGGTCTAGAAAGGTAAACCTTTCTAGACCGCATATTTCTTATTACCGCTGCAAAATTCCCTCAAACGATTTCGTAATTTCACGGATCGGTAAAAATCACATCTCTTTGACGGCACATCTGGTATTGAATACAGGTTCTTATTGAGTTGGTTTCCGGTATGTGGTACAATGTTGAGCGTGACGCAAACGTTACGAAATATTTTGGGCGTGTTGACACTAATGCCCCGTGCGAATTTGCGAGACGGGTTTTCGCCAGGCAAGGAGCCGACGACGCCGTGTGCCCAAAGGCACACAAGGAGGAGGGAACGCAGCATGGCGGAAATCCCGGCCGCAAAGACGTGCGGGGCATTAGTGTCATCACGCCCTAGTCGAAAACCGAAAGCAGGTAGTTACATGACAACAAACGGAAATATCCGAAATGTAGCAATAATAGCCCACGTAGATCACGGCAAGACCACGCTGGTAGATCAGCTTCTTTGGAAAAGCGGTGCGTTTCGGCAAAATCAGGCGGTGGCCGAACGGGTAATGGACTCCGGCGACCTGGAGCGGGAACGCGGCATAACTATTTTGGCCAAGAATACTTCCGTACTGTACAACGGCACAAAGATCAATATCGTGGATACCCCAGGCCACGCGGACTTTGGCGGCGAGGTAGAGCGCGTACTCAAGATGGTGGACGGCGTGGTGCTGGTGGTAGACGCTTTTGAAGGCCCCATGCCTCAGACGAAATTCGTATTAAGGAATGCCCTGGAATTGGACTTGCCCGTCGTTTGCTGCGTAAACAAGGTAGACAGGCCGGAAGCGCGGCCAAACGAAGTAGTAGACGAGGTACTGGAATTGTTTATGGAGCTGGACGCGTCCGAATCTCAACTCAATTCCCCTTTTATATTCGCTTCGGCCAAAAAAGGCTGGTCGTCAAAAGAGCCCGTTGACGAGGGGCAGGGCATGACTCCGCTGTTTAACGCATTGCTGGAACACATTCCCGCTCCGGCCGGAGAGCCTTCGGCAAATACTCAGGTTCTGATATACAACTTAGACTACAGCAGCTATCTAGGCCGTATTGGGGTCGGCAGGATAATAAACGGCACCGCCCGCGTTAACGACACGGTGGTGATCGCGAATATCCATGATCCCGAAAAGCTCAAAACGGTCAAGATATCCAAGCTGTATGAATTTTCCGGCCTGGATCGCGAGGAAGTGAAAGAGGCGTCAGTAGGCTCTATTATAGCGATTGCGGGCATACCCGACATAAAAATCGGTGACACGCTGTGCAGCCCGGAAGACCCCACCCCACTGCCCTTCAGCAAAATTTCCGAACCCACGCTGACAATGAACTTTATGGTCAATGACAGCCCCTTTGCCGGTCAGGAGGGGAAGTTCCTGACGTCGCGGCAGGTGCGCGAGCGTCTGTACAAGGAATTGAATACGGACATGAGCCTGCGGGTCGAGGATACGGAAAGCACGGAAGTGTTCAAGGTATCCGGGCGAGGAGAGCTGCACCTGTCCATCCTGATAGAAACCATGCGCCGCGAAGGATACGAGTTTCAAGTATCAAAACCGGCCGTCCTGTATAAAGAAACAGACGGCCAACTCCACGAGCCTATGGAAATGGTAACAATAGATGTGCCGGAGGAATTTACGGGCACAGTGATCCAAAAACTTGGCAGCCGCCGGGGCGAACTGCAGCAGATGGCCGCTTCAAAGGGCGGTTACACCCGGCTGGATTTTAGTATTCCGGCGCGCGGCCTGATCGGTTACAGATCGGAATTTCTGACCGACACCAAGGGAAACGGCATCATGAACACGCTGTTCGACGGATACGCGGACTATAAGGGCGATATTCCCGAAAGGCCGCAGGGTTCCCTGATCTCTTTTGAAACAGGCGAAGCCATACCCTACGGCATGTACAACGCCCAGGAACGAGGAAGCCTGTTTGTGCCGCCCGGAACAAAAGTATACGCGGGCATGGTGGTCGGGCGCAACGCCCGCAGCTTTGACATGGAAGTTAACATCTGCAAACAAAAAAAGCTCACCAATATGCGGGCTTCCGGCAGTGACGACAATCTCCGGCTTGTGCCCGCGGAGATAATGAGCCTGGAACAGTGCCTGGAATTTATCGCTGAGGACGAACTGGTGGAAGTCACGCCGATTAACTTGCGTATCCGCAAAAAGCTCCTGGATTCCACGGCGCGGGCAAGGGCTAATAAGAAATGAGATAATCAATCATGGGGCAACTGGACTTACTGCTTGCGCATATGGAAGATATCGCGGGCAAAGCCATAAAAACAGGCTGCGCCGCGTCGCGCTTTCTCACACCTGCCGAAGCTAAGAGCGTCAGGGAATACTTCAAAAATGACAGACGCGTTTCGCTGTCCTTTGACGGAGGGTTCGAGGACGCGGAGCGCGTCCGGGCGATATTCGCAAATCCCGACTGGGGAACATATGACCAGGCTGGATTGTTTGCCGCGCTGAAAATTAAGTGGCGATCACAGGATACCCTGACGCACCGAGATATCCTAGGCGCGCTGATGGCTCTAGGTATTGAACGCGACACTCTGGGAGATATTGTCTGCGAGGATGCCTGCTCAACATTGGTTTGCCTGCCGGAACTGGGTGGATATATCGCCGGGAATATTACCAAAGCGGGGCGCGTCGGCATCACCGTGGCTGAAATCGGATTGGGTGAGCTTCCGGCAAAGCTGGAGAACCTGACGGTCAAGACAGTCAGCGTTGCGTCGCTGCGTCTGGACGCCGTGCTATGCGCGTCATTTGGGCTTTCCAGGTCAAGAGCGGCCGAGCTTATATCCGCCGGCCGCGTAAATCTGGATCACAAACAATGCTTGCAGCCCGCGAAAGAGGTACGCGAGGGGGCGATGCTATCCGTGCGGGGCCTTGGCCGCGTAAAGCTGCTTGAGGTCGGCAACGTGTCGCGAAAGGGCAGAATATTCTTACAGCTTGGACTATATGTGAGATAGCTCCACAAAATGAAGCCTGTACAGCCCCGTCACCCTGTCTCTGCCCAAACTGTCCACAAAGACGCCCGTCCCCGACGACAGCACGGCAGCTTCGCCACGGGCGATACTCCTCCCAAGAATCCGCCGCGCTATTTCCGGCATCCGGCTGCGTCCTTCCCTCTTCAAAAAATTAGGCGTATTCTTGCCCATAACCATGCCAAGCCAGTCACAAATCATTTTATCCCGCAATTCGTGCCTGTCCACACCCGGAAGTTCGGCACAAATATCATATATCGATTCGGCGTATTCCGCAAGGTCTGTTCCATGATTGGGCGCGGCCCGGCCAATTGTCAAAAACAGTGAAAAGGGCCTCATCCCTGAAACCGACAGAACATATTCCAATGTGGATAGAAATCTGCCCTTGTTGTAAGTATGACGGAGCGCGTTTTCCGCTTGCTTGAGCGTCCGCAAGTCTCCCGCGCTCAGCCATGGGCTGCTTTGAATCTCATACGGAGGCTCCGCACAGTATCGTATCCCCAAGTCTTTCGCCTGATCTCGCAGCCCGCTTCCGTGCAGCAGCTTTAAAAAGCCTAGTTGTAATGTGTGCGCTCCCAGAGCATACGCGCGGTCAAAGCTGTCCTGAAAATCCGGTAGCGTTTCATAGGGCAGCCCGGCAATCAAGTCCACATGGACATGGATGTTGCGTCCCCTGAGAATTGCCTTGATGTTCTGCTCTACTCTTTGCAGGTTCGTTTGCCTGGACGACGCTTTCAGCGCAGGTTCAAAAAAGCTCTGTACCCCCGCCTCAAACTGAATAAGTCCGGGAGGCGCCAGGCTCAAAAGCGACAATGTCCGCTCGTCGAACAAGTCCGCCGCCACCTCAAAATGGAAACGGCAGTCCGTGGTAAGCCCGATGATATATTCAAACAACTCGTAAGCACGCTTTGCGTCGCAATTGAATGTCCTGTCCACCAGCTTTATAGTTGTAGCTCCAGATTTAGAAAGTTTAAGTAACTGCTTTTTCGACGATTCCATCGGAAAAAATCTGACGTCGCTTCCTCCAGACAGGCAGAAGGCGCACTGAAACGGGCATCCTCTCGATGTTTCAATATAAGCGATCCTGCCGTTAAGCGCGTCTAGGTAGGCGTCATCGTATGGGTCGATTGGTTCGTTGATCCGCAGCGGATCGAATTCTGTCCGCGCCGGCGGTTCTCCTTCGGCCAACGAATCCAGGAACATCGGAAAGCTATACTCGCCTTCTCCGCACAGCACAAAGTCAGCGCCATTCCTACGCCAATAATCCGCGTTATACGACGCCTCCGGGCCACCCAGCACGAACACCGCGCCCGGGATCGTCCGCCGAAGAGATCGCAGCAAGTCCGGCAGTTTGCCGGCGTTCCATATATATGTCGATATACCGACCACGTCCGGCGCAAAGTCCGCGACACATTTGGCTATATCATCACCGGATTGATTGATCGTACATTCGACGATCCTCACATCATACGGCAAGCGAGCGTAACGCTTGACGCCGCCCGCCAAGACCCGCACCGATAACGACGAATGAACATATTTTGCGCTGATTGCCAAAAGTACAACTCTTCTCATAATGTAATCATTGTATCACAAAACAAGCCGTCTGTGTTATAGTTTTTTACAATTGAATTGAGAACCTGTGTTCATAGATGTGGATAGTGTATTAGCGAGGCGATTATTCGCCAATCTAGGAGGTGACGACGCCGTTCCCATCCTATGAACACAGGTTCTAAGTCAAAAGGAGGCCGTATCATGATTCAAGCTTTCTTAACCGACGAACATTTCGGCTGGATTATAACGCGCGCCGCCGTAACGTTATTAGCCACGCTGCTTATAACAAAAATCTTCCGGCTGGCATGGGGCGTGCTTGGCAAGGATACAATCCATCAAAAATTCATTCAGAATGTTTTGAGTTCGTTTATCTGGGCCTCCGGTATTTTTCTTGCTTTTAGCTGGTTCCCGCAGTTTACTTCCGTTGCGGGCGCGCTGCTTGCCGGTTCCGGTATCGCGGCTCTCACAATCGGCCTCGCCGCGCAGGAATCTCTCGGCAACGCCTTTAACGGACTTTTCCTCTCCATGTTCAAGCCCTTTGAGGTAGGCGACCGTGTACACTTTGTAAACGCGGGCATCACCGGATTTGTCGAGGACATAACCATCAGACATACAATAATCCGAACGTTCACGAACAGCCGCGTTATTGTTCCCAATTCAATTGTTAACAAGGAACTTATCGAAAATTCCAGCTTCAGCAGTTCGCAGGCTTCGTCATTCATAGATGTCACCATAACATATGACTCTGATGTTTCCAAGGCTTGTGAGATCATGGCCCAAGCCATAGGCTCACACGAGGAATTTGTAGACATGCGCACGCCTGAACAGCTAAAAACCAGCCCCAAAGTGCCGGTGTTCATACGTGCGCTCGGAATATATGGCGTTGAACTGCGCGCAAGTATGTGGACAGCAACGGTAGCCATAAATTTCGCCGCTTGCAGCGATGTGCGCAGGGCTATATTACAGGGATTTGAGAAATCCGGGGTACGTATCGCTTCCGTTAGAACGATTGACCCGCTGAATCGAGAATAATCGGTATAGCCCGGGAAATTTTTACACAATAAATCCCGCGTATGACAGCGCGGGATTTTTATAGTTTTTTATTCCACTTTCTTACCTTCCGTGCCTTCCTTTTTTAGAGCCTCGGTCTGCGGCTCGGGCGGGGTTTGTTTTTTTGCTGGGCTGTCTGTGGTCTGCGGCGAAGCCGCTGCGTTTTCCGCGACCTTTTTCTCTTGCGGCTTCTGTTTTTTCGGGTTTTCAAAAGTAGTCGAATTAATTGTTGCGGACGGGCACTTTTTTACGCACTCGTTGCAATATGTGCACTTTGCGTAATCTACTTTAGCAATATTGTCCACTACATGGATTGCGTCATATTCGCAAGCTTTTTCGCAAAGCTTGCAGGAAATGCAGCCAACGCTGCAGTTTTGGCGCACAATCTTGCCGGGAGCCTTGGAATTACACGCAACGGTTACGATCGACTTATACGGTATGAGATCAATGAGAGCTTTTGGACACGAAGGCACGCAAGCTCCGCACGACGTACACTTCTCCTTGTCGACAACGGCAATGCCGTTTACTATGTTTATCGCGTTGAATTGGCAGGCGCTCACACAATTGCCGCCGCCAAGACAGGCGAAAGTACAGGCTTTCGATCCGCCGCCCACCAGATGAGTGGCGGCAGTGCAGTCAAGAAGCCCGTAATATTCATAATTGCTTCGCGTCACGTCGTCGTCGCCGTTACACCTGATGTACGCAACCTGCTTCTCTCCCAGGACCGCTTCGATGCCAAGGATGTCGGAAATCTTGGCAGTGCAGTCCGCGCCGCCTACCGGACAACCGTTGGGCTTTGTGGAGCCGTTCAGCAGCCCGCGCGCGAAAGCGGCGCAGCCCGCAACTCCGCAGCCACCGCAGTTTGCGCCGGGCAGCACCGCCACAAGGTAGGCAAGGCGAGGGTCTTCCTCTACCGCCAGCTTCTTGGAAGCCAGCCCCAGGCCAAGACCAAGCAGCAGCCCTACGCCGCCAAGCGACAGCACTGAATTTATGATAGTCATTTCCATGTGAATCACCTCATAAAGATTAGGACGTGTTGATTATGCCTATATCATCCAGCCGGAAAAGCCCATGAACGCAATAGCCATCATGCTTGCGGCCAAAAGCGCGATTGGAAAGCCTTTGAAATGGGGGAGTACATTATTGTGCTCGATTCTTTCGCGGATGCCGGCGAATACGACTATTGCCAGCAGATAACCCAAGCCGCCGGCGAAACCATGGATAGTAGACTGCATGAAGTTATACCCCACGTCGCGGTTAAGTACGGTGACGCCCAAGATCGCGCAGTTCGTGGCCATTAGCGGGAGGTAGACGCCCATCGCTTCATAGAGCACGGGGCTGACCTTCTTGAGAAGCAGCTCTATGGCTTGCACGAAGGACGAGATTATCAGTATGAACATAATATTATACATGAATCCCAAGCCAAGGGTCTCGAGTATATAGATGTTGACAATGTAAGTTATCGCGGAGGCGACCGTCATAACAAACGCGACGGCAATACCCATGCCGAGCGCCGTCTCAATTTTCTTGGACACGCCAAGGAACGGGCAGATGCCCAGGAAGCGCGCAAGCAGGAAATTGTTAACAAATATTGCCGAAAAGGCGATTGCGAAGAGTTCCATTAGGCTGTCCTCCCTCTAACGTAGTTTATCAGCGCCATCAAGAACGCGAGGGTAATGAACGCCCCCGGCGGAAGGATCATCGCGATAGTCTGTGGGAACGTTTCGGAGATTGTAATTCCGAAAATGGACATTGTACCAAGTATTTCACGTACGGCGCCCATGACGGTAAGCGCTGCCGTAAAGCCAAGGCCCATGGCAAGACCGTCGAACGCGGACAGAAACGCCCCGTTCTTATTGGCGAAGGCTTCGGCACGGCCCATTACGATACAGTTTACCACGATAAGCGGGATGAATATACCAAGCGCCTGGTTGAGCGCGGGCATGTACGCCTCCAGCATAAATTCAAGCATTGTAACGAATGTTGCGATTATTACGATATAGCACGGAATTCTGACATTGGCGGGCAGGAAGCGCGCAACCAGCGATATTGCGATATTCGAGCAGACCAGCACGCTCGTGGTGGCGACGCCCATGCCAAGGCCGTTGGTCGCCGAAGTTGTCACCGCAAGCGCCGGACACATTCCGAGCGCCTGGACAAACAGCGGGTTGTTCTCCACGATTCCGTTCTTGAATATCCTGGGAATTCTTGATATTCCAGATATCTTCGACAATCAGTTCACCCCCTAGCGCAGATAAGCTTCAAAGAAGCTCAGTGCATCGTTAACCGCCAGTACTATCGCATCGGTGGTGATTGTAGAGGCCGTTATAACCATTATCTCGTTTTGGGACGGGCTTGCGCTTCGTGTTGTCCTTAAAGCGCCGTAACCTCCTGCAAACTGCCCCGTGAATTCCGGCAGGGCGGCTTTTGCGCCAAGACCCGGCGTCTCGGTGTGCCTTAGCAGGCTTATGCCCTGTATAACGCCGTCCGTATCAATTCCGACCAACACGTCTATGATGCCGGAGTACCCCGAAGAGCTTACGCCGACTACATATCCGACCACATCGTCATTGACTTTGCCGCGCGTCAGGTTGAAAAACGTGTCTGTCAATATGAAGTCTTCGGCCTCTATATATGTTTCGGCCTGCGGCAGAACCGCACCCATGGATTCATAGAGCGCTATCTGCAATTGATGTTCTATGGGCTCAAGGGTCAGCTCGTGCACGAATCCCAGGCATAGACCCGCGATTACCGTTACGGTCAGCAGCACGGTTCCCGATTTTATAATCTCCTTCATGCCTTTGCCTCCTTCTTCTTTGAGACGCCGTATACGCGCGGTTTGGTGTACTTATCGATAAGCGGCACGAAAAGATTCATTATCAGGATGGAATACGCCACACCCTCGGGATATCCGCCGTAATGCCTTATGGCAAACGTAAGGACGCCGCAGCCCAGGCCCATTATGATCTGACCGGGATGCGTCACGGGGGAGCTGCTGTAATCCGTCGCCATAAAGAACGCGCCCAGCATAAGCCCGCCAAGGAGGATTTCGTACAGCCACAGCCCGGTAAACAGGCCCTGTCTGCCGAACACAAAAGTCAGCAGGGCGACGGTGGCGATAAATACTACCGGTATGCGCCACGAGATTATTTTTTTTACTAGAAGGTACCCTCCGCCCAGCAGTAGCGCAATCGCGGAGACCTCGCCGATCATGCCGGGAACGTTGCCTATGAACGCGTTAAGATAGTCGGCGCTATGCGGCATGATATCCGTCCTGCCAAGAACTTCGAGAGGGGTCGCTTCAGCCACGGCGTCTATCATCGGTGTACTCTGGCCCGCGCCTATCGTCCTGACGGGAGCCGGGACGTCCAGCATTAATACGGGATACGCCGCCACCAGGAAGGCTCTTCCGGCAAGCGCCGGGTTGATGAAGTTCTGCCCCAAGCCGCCGAACAGCTCTTTCGCAACGATAATCGCTATAAAGGCGCCTACGACCGGCAGCCACAGCGGAACCGTCGAAGGAAGGTTGAGCGCGAGCAGCAGCCCCGTAACAAGCGCGCTAAAGTCGCCAATCGTACACTCCTGCTTCGTAACCTTCTTGTATGCCCATTCAAAGAACACACACGCCGCGACGCTTACCAGCACTACAAGTCCGGCCTGAACGCCGAAAAAGAATATACCGGCGATGGTCGCGGGCAAAAGCGCGATAACAACATCCATCATTATCCCGCTGATACTGGCGTTGTCCCTGATATGCGGAGTGCCTGTCACCACATACTTTTTATCACTCATGCTATCGATCCTTTACTTAGAGCCTGTTTAATATCTTTTCACCATTGACTTGGCGGCCAGACTCCACCCCACGAAGCCAAACCTGGGCTTTGCGGGGACCCCGGGCGTCACTTCCTCCGCCTACGCTGGCGCTTAGGATACTAAACGTGTGCCACTGGCACACAGCATCCTAAAACGGCGAAAAACTGGTCTCGCCAATACAACGGCAAAAAGATATTAAACAGGCTCTTACCAAAACCTTGGGGCCACGCCCCAAACCCCGCAAGGGGCGCGCCCCTTGAACTCACCCCACGAAGCCAAACCCGGGCTTCGCGTGGACCCCGCGACCCGCTCTGCGCTTCGCGCTCAAGCGTACATTAGACCTCTTGCATAACTGTCGAACGCCGTCTTTGCGGTCAATTTCCCTCCAAGCTTCGTCAGCTCCTATCCTGACGAAAAATTGCCGCGCAAATCCGACATTCACCAGTTACACAAGAGGTCTATTGTTTCTATATCTTTTTAGCCAGTATCTGTCTTCTGATGTAGCGGATGGATTGCGCCAAATGGCGCTTCGCCGGGCAGACATAGGAACATGATCCGCACTCAATGCAGTCCACGCCGTTATTCTTCTTGAACTTGTCGTACTCACGATTTACGACATTGGCGTTCAGCTCGAGCGGAATGAGCATGGACGGGCAGATTTCCACGCAGCGCGCGCAGCGTATGCAGTTCTTTTCGGGCTTGACTTCGCACTCGTCCTTGGTCAGGCACAGAATCGCCCCGGAGGTTTTGGCGATGGGGACATCCAGGGTATACATGGCCACGCCCATCATAGGCCCGCCGGCGATTAACCTGTACGGCTCTTCCTTGAATCCGCCGACCGCGTTTATCAGATCGGCGAATTTCATGCCAATGCGAACCTTGTAGTTGCCGGGCCTTGCAACGGCCTTGCCGCTTACCGTAACCACGCGGCGCATTATGGGGCGGCCTCTTCTTATCGAGCGCTCGATGGCGATTACCGTATCGACATTGTTTACGATACAGCCCGCGTCGGCGGGCAATGTTCCCGACATAACTTCGCGGCCTGTGCAGGCGTATATCAACTGCTTCTCGGAACCCTGCGGATATTTTGTCTCCAGAGTAACAATCTTTATACGCGGGTCAGTGCACTTTTCGGTGACAAGCTTTATCGCGTCGGGCTTGTTGCTCTCGATTGCGATGATTCCCATAGCATCCGGGAAAAGGTGCAGTATCATTCGGACGCCGCGCAGTATTATGTCGGTTTCTTCCAGCAGCACACGGTAATCGGTCGTCAGATAGGGTTCACATTCCGCGGCGTTTAGGATAAAATAGTCGATCTTTTTGTCGGGAGGCGGTGAAAGCTTGACATGAGTAGGAAACCCTGCGCCGCCCTGGCCGACGATCCCCGCTTCCTTAATCATTTCGATCATAATATCGCGTGGGAGCGTCTTGTAATCGGTGTGCTTATTAAGCCCCGGCAGCTCTTCCATCTTGCCGTCGTTTTCGACTACTACGGACAGAGAGGGTGCTCCTATCGGCGCAAGCCTGGGTTCGACATCCACCACCGTTCCTGAAACGCTTGCGTGTACGGGAGAGCTTACGAACCCCTTTGCTTCACCGATCTTCTGACCCATCAGCACCCGGTCCCCTTTGGCCACGATGGGTTCACACGGAGCACCGATATGCTGGCTCATCGGATATACAAGATGTGTCCCCGCTTCCGGGAAAATCACCTTGATGATTTCGTCCTTAGCATAGCCTTTGGAATCAGGGGGGTGTATTCCGCCCTTGAATGTTGGCAAACGCAAATCAATATCCCTCCATAATTATTTAATCGTAATACAGATAGCTAACATGTAAGGTTGGGTACATATGTCTCAGAAGCCGCAGAGTAGCTTCAATATCTCCCATTGGCAGACGGTTTGGGGAATCATAACGCAACGCTCCGCTTACGCGGGTTCCGGCGCCGGGCATCGATTCCAGCGTCAGCCATCCGCCGCAGTTGTCGCAGTATCTTCTCAGGAGCCATAATCCAAAGCCTTTTTGACCGTGCCGCGTGTCCCGCTCGCTGCGGGATGCATCGGGGCCCGGCTTGCGGACCGACTCCATACGCGCTCTGACAAATTCGAGCCGCTCCGCGCTCATTCCGACGCCATCGTCGCTTATCGAAAATGAGAATATGTTGTTCAAGGCGTCTTCGTTAACTTTTATAACAACATGAGCCGCTGAGGCTTTGGCACTATTTTGGACGATATCAAGGATGTGCAGCGAAAATTCATTCATGACTGATTAATTATAACAGGACTTTGCGACATTGTACAGCCAAAATTATCACACAATCAACATTATTTCGTGCAATACGGCAAATTTCATTGTGAAATTATTCACAAATCACTGTATCAAACGGCGCTGCCCGATTGAGAAAGGGCAAAAAGCCTTGACACTATATTCCGGTTATTATACAATGCTTTCAAATCAACGTTAGCCGGGTGAGCATAGAATGCTCATCAGACTTTCGATATATTCGTGATTTTCTGAGGTGTTTGCATGAATAGTAGAACGCACAAGTCCGTCAACATTGTAAAGCCCGTATTATTCCTGATTTTGGCAGCGATGCAGATAATTTTGTACGTATATATTATCGGAGCCGTCGTCTCGGCGTGGGAAGGCCACGCTCTCTTTATCCCGGCCCTAATCGCGTTATTTGTCGTGAACTTTGTACCCGTCATACTTTCAATCGCAATAAGGGAGTCCAACCACAGCGTCAAGCTCTCGCGGCTGGCCCTTGTGTTGCTGTTTCCACTGTTTGGCTGTTTATGGTATGAGCTGTTCGGCAACGGTATATTTGCCGGCCGCTCAAAAGCAGCTTATCAGGCCCAGCTTGCCAAGAACATCAATTTTCTGGAGCAAGACCCGAAAATATTCGAGGAGTTGGCCGCGCAAAGCCCTGTATTGTTGGGACAGGCCAGCGTCATCTTGAACACGTCCGGCTTCCCTGTGCTTAAAAATACGCGCACAACCCTGTTGCTGGGCGGCGGCGACTTCCTGCGGATTTTGGTGGACGAGCTCAAAAAGGCCAGAAAATTCATATTCATCGAGTGCGGCGAGCTAAATCAAGGGACTGTGTTCAACGAAGTATTCAGAGTGCTCGAGGACAAGGCTCAGGAAGAGCTTGAGATTAAATTGATTTACGACAAACGCGCGACAGGGTCGCAGTTGCCGCGAGGGTTCAGGCAAAGCTGCCGGGGCGTCGGCATATCCTGCCACGGATTCGGCGCATACGGCGCGGAGCGTAACAATCGTATCATGATTGTAATCGACGGCAACGTGGCGTTCAGCAGCACGGTCTCGAGCCTGAGCGACGATCTGCTGGATGAAGGCGTCACAACATATGTGCTGCGAGGGGACGCAGTGTGGAGCTGCAGCGTGCTCTTCATGAACATGTGGGACGCGCTCACGCTAACAAACAGCGACTACGCCCCGTACCGCCCCACTCTGTCCTATATGGAGGGGCAGGGGTATGTGGCGGTCTTTGGCGACTCACCGGCAAACGATATGCGCCCCGTCCGCACAGCCTATTTGAAGATGATATCGTCCGCGCAGTCCTTCGTCTATATCCAGACGCCAAGCCTTGAGCCGGACGCGCTGCTTGAGCAGACCCTCCGGCTTGCCGCGGCAAGCGGGGTCGACGTGCGCATAGTGACGGCGGCTCCGGCGGCCGGCGCGCTGACCGGACAGCGTACCCGCGCGTCATACTCGCGCCTGCTTGAAAGCGGAGTCAAGATATTTGAAATTGCCGAGGCGCTTGATTCAAAGGCGCTGATATGCGACGACGCGGCGTGTCTTATAGCTACAGCCAGTCTCGACTACAACAGCCTGATGCGTAATCACGAGTGCGCTGCGTGGATCGCGGGGGACGACGCCGTGTACGAAGCCCGGGACGACTTTCTGGCGCTGATGGAGGACGCTCACGAGATTACCCCAAGATCGTGGCGTAAGCATACCCGCGGATTCCGCCGGATATGGTACGCCATACTCAGGGCACTTGCTCCTCTTGCATAAGGGCAAATGTACATTTACTCAAGTCAGTCATTATATCTAATATAACATAACAAGATAGTATGATTTATTTAGAGAGTATACTACAAAGGAGGACATATGTACACACTAGCCAAGGATATCTTTTCGGCGCCGAATAACTATATCGGCAAAAACTTGAAAATAGGCGGCTGGATACGCACTCTCAGGGACAGCAAGAATTTCGCGTTTATCGAGCTGAATGACGGGAGCTTCTTCAAGAGCGTCCAAGTTGTGTTCGACAATAGTCTCCCGGGTTATGACGAGATCGTTAAGCTCGGCGTGGGCGCGTGCATCACCGCCGACGGAGAACTGGTCGAAAGCCCGGGCGCGAAGCAGCCCTTTGAGCTCAAGGCATCCGCCATCACTATCGAGGGCACATCTCCAACCGATTACCCGCTGCAGAAAAAGCGCCACACGCTCGAGTTCCTGCGCACGATAGGGCATCTGCGCCCAAGAACAAACACATTCGCCGCGGTGTTTCGCGTACGCTCGATGTTGTCGTACGCCATACACAAGTTCTTTTTCGAGCGCGGCTACGTATATATCCATACACCGATAATTACAACCAGCGACTGTGAGGGCGGCGGCGAGATGTTCCGCGTAACCACCCTTGATCCGGCAAATCCGCCGCGTACAAAGGAAGGACATATCGACTTTTCCGAGGATTTCTTCGGCAAGATGACCCACCTTACCGTCAGCGGCCAGTTGTCGGTAGAGAATTTTGTGATGGCTATGCGCAACGTCTATACGTTCGGGCCGACATTTCGCGCCGAAAATTCCAACACCACTCGCCACGCCGCCGAATTCTGGATGATGGAGCCGGAGATCGCGTTCGCCGGTCTGCCGGAGGTCAAACAGCTTGTCGAAGATATGCTGAAATACGTCATAAAGTTTGTGCTCGACAATCTTCCCGAAGAGATGCAGTTTTTTAACGATTTCTATGACAAATCCCTGCTTGATCGTCTGAACGCGCTTGTATCCTCAAGCTTTGCCTCCATAACCTATACCGAGGCCATCGATCTGCTTGAAAAGGCCGACGTCAAGTTCGAGTACCCCGTAAAATGGGGCATGGACATACAGACCGAACACGAGCGCTATCTATGCGAACAAGTGTACAAAGGCCCACTGTTCGTCACAGACTACCCAAAGGATATCAAGGCATTTTACATGCGCATGAATGACGACGGCAAAACCGTAGCGGCCACCGACCTGCTTGTTCCCGGAGTCGGCGAAATAGTTGGGGGCAGCGCCCGCGAGGAACGCCTTGACGTGCTGACCGCGCGTATGGACGAAATGGGGCTCCCCCGCGAAGAATACTGGTGGTATCTTGACCTGCGCCGCTACGGAAGCGTGAAGCACGCCGGCTTTGGTCTGGGCCTTGAGCGCCTTATAATGTATGTCACGGCGATGCAGAACATCCGCGACGTCATACCGGCGCCCAGGACAACCGGAAGCGCTGAGTTTTAGACATGGATAAGCGTGATTATGAGGTAGTGCAGTCAACCACTGTGTTTCACGGCAAGATTGTGGACGTGGTTCACGACACGATAGCTCTTCCAGACGGCAGGAGCGCCCTTAGGGAGGTCGTGCGCCACGTTGACGGAGCGGCGGTTCTGCCCATCGACAAAGATGGAAACGTGGTACTTGTACGGCAGTATCGCCACCCTCTGGGCGGCATGGCGCTGGAGATTCCGGCGGGTACGCTTAACAAAGGCGAGGCCCACCTGGAATGCGCCGCCCGTGAGCTCGAGGAAGAGATCGGCTACAAATCCGACAACATCCGCCTGCTTACAAAAATCAGCCCATCCTGCGGCTACTGTGACGAGAGCATCTATATCTACTTGGCCACAGACCTCGTTATAGGCAAACAAAATCTTGACGAGGATGAATTTATCGAAGTGGAAGCCTATCCTCTTGACAAGGCTGTGAACATGGTATTCGACGGACGGATCGTCGACGCGAAGACGGTAGTCGCGTTGCTTGCGTATCGCCTGAATCCTCATGGCTGAACCTTTGGGCCATCAATAAGCATTATCGGAACTTCTCTCGAATATAATTACTATTAATTATTTACGAGAGAGGAAGGGCGCAATGCCACGCTTATCGAGACTCAAGAGGCGCGCGCTGTCGTCGCGCCAGGGCGCGATTGCTATAATTGCCGTGATATGCTTTGTAACGGGAATCATTGTTGGAGCCGTAGCGGCCGTAAGCCGCGAAGAAACCGAGAGAGCCGCCCTTTCCGCGGAGCTTTCCGCCCACATCGCAGGCCTTGCCGGGCTTGGACAGGCTCCCGGAGTTCAGGAGGCGCTGCAGAGCGTCGTCAGTAACCTGATGTTCGTGGCAATCGTATGGGTGCTGGCGTTTGCGCGCATCGCGGGGTTTCTGTCGTTCATGGTGGTAATGCTGCAAGGCGTCAGCTATGGCTTTACCACTGCCGCTCTGATTACAGCCTTAGGCGTATGGGACGGGCTCATAGCGGCCCTGGTCTACCTTCCGCAGGCCCTAATAATGACTCCGGCGCTGTTATTTGTGTGTACAAGCAGCGTTAGTTATGTATGCGTAAAGCAGCAAGGACGTCCAAATACATACGGCGAAGCCAGTCTGCGAAAATACGCCCATGTTCTCGCAGTCGCCGCGCTTCTTGCGGTGCTGGCGGCGGCATTGGACTTGTATCTCGCCCCTGTCATGGCAAGGCTGATCTATTCTTAGAGGATAAGCTTTTGAATAACGACTTATTAAGCAATCTCGACAAAATACATACAACGGAATTAGGCATTCATCGGATCAAGACAAATTTAGGTTTGGAAACTTCCGACGTAGTCGCATGGTGCAGACATAAGGTTGCGACTTCAAGCAATATAATTCGCAAAGGTAAGAATTGGTATATTCATGTTGACAATTGCGTAATTACAATTAATGCCGGCAGCTTTACAATAATTACGGCGCACAAGGCTAAACATTGAAGAGGTACGTATGAACCCGCTTATCGACAAATTTCTGAACTACATGGCCGCTGTTAAGAATGCGGGCGACAACACGCTTCAGGCGTACCGCCGCGACCTTGGCAAGCTTGAATGGTATCTGTCAAAGCCGGGCGGTCAAGGCGTCGAGGCGGCCACGTCTACGGCACTGATGGCCTACATGCTGCATTTGCACAAGAGCGGAAAGCACGCTTCCACCATATCACGCAATGTCGCGGTTATTAAGAGTTTCTACAGATACCTGTACTATGAGCGTGAAATAAGCCGCGACCCCGCCTATTTGCTGAAGCCGCCCAAGGTCTTGCGCGACGCCCCCCCCACGCTCTCACAGACTGACCGGGACAAGCTCCTTAACAAATTACCCAGCCCGGACACAGGAGCGCGATCAGTGCGGAATCAAGCGATTACCGCGCTTATATTTTTCACGGATATAAGGGTTGGAACACTTATCGAGCTTAATATGGATCATCTTGATATTGACGAAGGTCTAATCAGGTACAAGAATGCCCGTGACGAGGCCGAAATAAAGCTTGAGCCACATGTACTCGAGCTGCTCAAATCTTACATAGACACTTCAAGACCGGAGATATTGAAGGATTCATACACCTACCGGCATACCGACAAAGCGTCCCCGATCTTTGTAAACATGCAGGGGCGGCGGCTCTCAAGGCAAGGATTATGGAAGATAGTCAAGGAATATGGGCGTCAGGCTCAGCTCGAACACGAGCTAAGCCCCAGGCTGCTCAAGGGGGCCAAATAAGAACCTGTATTCATAGGTGGGAGTGGTAGATTGGCGAGACGATTTTTCGCCAATCTAGGAGGTGCGACGCCCGGGGTCCCCGCAAAGCCCTGTTTTGGCTTTGTGGGGTGGACTGTGGCGGATAACCGGGTATCCCCACGAAACCCGATTTTGGCTTCGTGGGGTGGAGTTCGACC
Source organism: Defluviitaleaceae bacterium (assembly GCA_009780015.1). Lineage (GTDB taxonomy): Bacteria > Bacillota > Clostridia > Lachnospirales > WRAA01 > WRAA01. The sequence continues at coordinate 24,973 of WRAW01000013.1, forward strand.
GACAAACTTCCGTTCACATCCTATGAATACAGGTTCTAAACGTGAGTTCGATGTACAAATACCGTTCATCGAACTTTGACGGCATCCTCAGAATTTGCGGAAAACGCCGGTGGATCATGAACATCCGCCGGCATTATTTTTTGTGAACATAGAAAAGCCGCCGGCAATATACATACCTCGAGCATAAAAGCGAGGGATTGACAACATGGCGCGCAAGAGCAGACGAAATGCCGATATACGCAGCGCCGACGAGGCAGGCGAGCTTAACAATACTTACAAAACCGCCATCTACGCGCGTTTATCAATAGAGGACAGCAGGAAACCGGCCGGTGACACAATCGAAAGCCAGGTCAGCCTGGTAGAGCGGTTTGTAAAGGAACGCCCATATTTAAAGTTGTGCGCGGTGTTCAAGGATAATGGTGAAAGCGGCGCGAACTTCGACCGTCCACAATTTACCGACATGATTGAATCAGTCAGGCAAGGTGATATTGACTGCATTGTCGTTAAAGACCTTTCCCGCTTTGGACGCAATTACATTGAAACAGGCTGCTACCTCGAGGAAATATTCCCGTTTCTAAACACAAGGTTTATTTCCGTCAACGATAATTATGACAGCCATGACTGCGCAAGCAGGCTTGACAGCTTGGCAATTTCGCTGAAAAGCCTCCTTAATGATGTTTACGCCAAGGATATTTCGAGAAAAATTTTGTCGTCATTAGGGCGAAAGCAGTCAAGAGGAGAATTTATCGGCCGGTACGCGGCCTATGGATACGTTAAATCGCCGGAGGATAAGCATAAGCTGGTAGTTGACAAAGAAGCGGCTCAAGTTGTGCGCGACATTTTCAAATGGAAGTCCGGGGGCATGAGTAACGCCGCAATAGCACGCAAGCTCAACGAATCGGGAATACCGGCCCCCAGCAGACGCCGCCTGGAACAAGGCGTTCTCAAAGACAAGCGTTTTAAAAATGTGACCTGGCAGCAGATGACAATCAAGTGGATACTCAAAAATCCCGTATACACCGGATGTATGTCCCAAGGCAAGCGCAAAATGCGCTTATTTCAAGTGGATGCGCAAAGGCGGACACATGCGTACGAATGGATAAACGTCCCCAACATGCATGAACCGATTATTGACGAAGATATCTTCGTCGCTGTTAACAACGTTTAGAACCTGTGTTCAATACCCGAAATGCTGGCTGGAAGAGGCGATTTTTCGCCAATCTAGGAAGGAGCGACGCCCGGGGTCCCGGCAAAGCCCGGTTTTGGCTTTGTGGGGTGGACTGTGGCGGAAAATTGACCTTCCAGACGGCGTTGAGCGGTATTGAACACAGGTTCTTAGATGAAACGGGGTGTTGTAAGTGCCTGGTGAATCCGTTGTAGCAATGTATCTGCGCATTTCCGTGGAGGACGAGAAAACTGCGGAGAGCAGCAGCATCGCAAGCCAGCGCGATATCCTTACGCGATTCTTAGACGGACACGCGGAACTGTCACGCTGCCGTCGCATGGAGTTTTGCGACGACGGACACAGCGGTACAAACCTTAATCGTCCGGCTATAACAAGCCTGTTGAGAAAAATAAGATCGGGCGAGGTATGTTGTGTCGTAGTCAAGGACATTTCGCGCTTGGGAAGAAGCTATATCGAGGTCGGAAACTGCCTTGAGCGTGTGTTTCCATTCCTTGGAGTCCGGTTCATTTCCGTAAACGACAGCTACGACAGCGGCGCCAAGGCTGCGGAAGATATCGGCATCGCCCTGAAAACGCTTGTTTACGACCTTTATAGCAAGGATATATCCGTAAAGAGTAAGAGCGGCCTTGACGCCAAGAAGCGACGCGGGGAATTTGCGGCCTCGTCGCCTGTTTATGGGTACATGAAGTCGAGAGACAGCAGGAACAAGCTGGAGATCGACGAGGATGCAGCCAAGATCGTCCGTAATATTTTCAAACTTGCGTCGGAGGGCAAGCGCGCTAAGGAAATAGCGGATATGCTCAACGAGGCCGGTGTCCCTGCCCGAAGCAGCTACAAGGCGCGAAAGTTCGGCGGCAAGGACCGGAAGCGAGGAAACTCCGGCTCGCGCTGGAGCGCCGGAGACATCCGAGAGGTCGTAGGGTACGAGTGCTATATAGGCGCGGCTGTTGCCAACAAGACCGAGCGCAAGGTTATCGGACAGCCTTGCATAGACGTCCCAAAGGAGCGCTGGACGGTCGTCCCGGACGCTCACCCGCCAATCGTAGGGCGGCAGGAGTTCGATTCGGCGCAGAGACTTCTGCGGCGGCCGTCCAGGAAAAAAGCGTCGATCAAGCCCCGCGCTTCACGAAACAAGAACGCCGGATACCCATACAAAACAGTACAAGACATAGCATCCGACAAAATAAGGAAATCGGCGGCGAAACTCGAAAACAGCGCGGCAAAGCGGAGCGTCGCCATGCAAGAGCACTATGAAAACTTCAATGACGGAAAAATTACGAGGGATGAGTATATGAATTTAAAAAACGAATTTCGCAGGAAAACGGAGGCGGCAAAAAAAGAAGCCGAAAAAGATTCCTGGAACAATAATGCCATAAGGTAATCTTACACGTCTCCCGTCTTCTCATATAGGGACGCGCAAAACATCTTGCGCGTCCCAACTTTTTTACGCTTCAAGATTATAAAGTGTTTGCAAAAGACCGTGAATCTGTTATAATCCTACTTATAGCAAATAGACGCGACAAAACTATTCGATTGTTGAATATACGTTAACAGGAGGCTCGTATGACAAAAACTCAGCATGGATCCGACAAGGGCAAGGTTCAAATAGCCAACGACGTTGTGGCAACAATATCAGCCACAGCCGCTCTTGAGATAGAGGGCGTATTTTCCATGGCGTCCTACGCCGGGGGGATACCGGTGTTTGTGCGCAAGAACATGAGCAAGGGCGTAAAAGTGACTATAGCGGGCGACGAGGTTGTACTTGACCTGAACATTGTCGTGCGCTTCGGCTACCGTATCCTCGAAGTTTCGGAAAGCGTACAGGCTCGTGTCAAGAATGCCGTGCAGACAATGACCGGCCTTAATGTTCGCTCGGTAAACGTAGTCGTATCCAGCGTATACCTAGAGAAGGAAAAGGAAGCCGCTCCAAGGACAACCCGCAAGGATAAGCGCCCAAAGCCCGAAGCCAAGCAGCCGGATTCTCAGTCAGTCGTTGACGCAGATAAAGCTGATTCGGACAATGCCGACGCAAATCAGTCAGAGAGCAGCAGTCAGGCATGAGCCGAAGAGCGTCGCGCAGACACAGCTTCATAATAACGTACCAGCTTGAGTTTTACAACGAGCCTGATATATCACAAGTTTTCGAGCTTTATACCGAAGAGTTCGTTCCGGCTGAAAGCACGGCAGGCATATCCCCGGAAGACAGCGTCTTCATAAAGGATCAGGTCTACGGAGTCCGCGAGAATCTGGAATTTATAGACTCTACGATAACCCGCTACATCACGGGCTGGAGCCTTGCGCGCATAGCCAAGGTAGACCTGGCCATACTCCGCCTGGCGATTTACGAGCTTGCTTTCATGCCCGACATACCCACGCGGGTGTGTATCAACGAAGCCGTAGAACTGGCCAAAGCTTACGGCGACGACGACTCGCCGGCGTTCGTGAATGGCCTGCTGGCCAGCGCGCAGAAGGAAATCCGACCTGATAAACTATGAAAATATACTCAGTCAGCCAAATAACGCGCTATATTAAAGCCGTCCTGGAAGAAGACGTGATCCTTGGCGACATCTGCCTGGAGGGCGAGCTTTCCAATGTAAAGCTGCATAGCTCGGGGCACGTCTACTTCACCATTAAGGACGAAACATCCGCGATCAACTGCGTAATGTTCCGAAGTCAGGCCGAGACTCTTAACTTTTCCCCGTCGGACGGCCTGAAGATCGTCGCGTGGGGCAGAGTTTCGGTCTTCGAGAAGACCGGCGCCTACCAGTTGTATGTATCGACCCTTAAACCCAGCGGACTGGGCGAACTATACCTTGCATACGAGCAGCTCAAGAACCGTCTCGAAGCTAAAGGCTATTTTGATTCCGCGCGTAAGCGCGAACTCCCGCCATATCCCGGAGTTGTCGGACTGGTGACAAGCGGAGACGGCGCGGCTGTCGCCGACATAATCAGCGTGCTAAGGCGGCGCAACAGAGCCTTGAAGATAGTTCTCACACCGGTGAAAGTACAGGGCGCGGGCGCGGCGCAGTCTGTTGCCGAAGGCATAGAGCTCATAAACCGTCACGGCACGGCAGACGTAATAATCGTCGGACGCGGCGGAGGCTCGTTCGAGGATTTGTGGCCCTTCAACGAAGAAGCCGTGGCGCGGGCTGTTTTCGAGTCCCCCATTCCCGTCGTCTCCGCGGTAGGTCACGAAACGGACTTCACGATATGCGACTTTGTGGCCGACTTGCGCGCCCCCACGCCGTCAGCGGCTGCGGAGCTCGTCGCGCCTGATCTGGACGCCATACTGGAAGACCTGCAAGAAGCTGTGTCATCCATGGACGAGGCGCTCGGCAGACATCTGGATTCGCTTCGCGGCCGTCTTGCCCTGCTGGTTGACAAAAGGGTTCTCCGCCAACCCATGGAACGCATATACAACAGCGAAATATATACCGAAACACTCTTGAAACGCCTGGATGCCGAAGCCGCGCGGCGCGTAGCGTCTCTTAGGAGCCTCCTCGAACGCGAAGCCGCCCTGCTTGAAAGCCTTTCGCCGCTGAATACGCTGTCCCGCGGCTACACGGCCGCGCGCAGGGACGGCGCTGTCATAAGCTCTGCCGCTCAACTTGCGGCCGGTGACGAAATCAGCCTGCGATTTTCGGACGGAGAAGCCGACTGCCGAGTACTTTCAACCAAGGAGCAGACATGAGTTCGTACATCTTTCTGTCAAGCGACAAGCCGCTCAAAGAAGTAGATAACTGCCGGTATGAAATGCTGTCCGTCGAGGAGGCGGAAGCCCGGGGTATACAAATGTGGTTTTCCGAGTATATCGCAATTCCACTTGACACTAAGCTTCATTGTTCGCCGGAAATCGCATTGAACCATTGCGATTCCGGCTCCAATTCAGCAAGTGTCAAAGGGAAGTGCTATACAAGCCTCAGCCGCACGGATAAGATCGTCATGTACGCCCCCGACGAAGAAGCACTGAACGAACTGGTAATCAAGACCGGCAGTTGGTTAGAGGGACACGAAGACCCGCGCGGAGAGCTGAATCTATCCCAACCCTACCGCGCCGAAATAGGGTTCCTCTTCACTGACGAACGCGCGCGGCAGCTAATAGAATACATCCGTGAGCACTTAGAGGGCACGCCCGAAATAGAGCTCCGGCACATCTGGCTTGGGGCCGCCCTTCCCGGCGACAGCACGGACATACTCACACGGCGCTGCAACATCTCGCATCTCACGCCTTCCGTAATAAGGGAATACTTGCATCACGACACGCGCGACGGTTCGCTCTGCATAACTGTGTATAAGGATGATTAACCATGCCAAGAAAGTCCACCGCTAAACCAACCGAAAAAATACGACTCGAAGAGGGTCTGCACCTGCTCGAAGACATTGTCTCACGGATGGAGAACCCCGCAACCACCCTGGACGACTCATTGGCGCTCTACAAGGAAGGCGTCGATCTGGCAGTGAAGCTTGCCGAAGGACTGAAAGCAGCCGAGGGCGAGGTCGCGGTACTCACGGAACAATCGGGAAAAATATTCGAGAAAACATTCGCGAGGGGATAACACATGGATCTTGCCCATAAGAAGGACGTCTATGTCAAAACATTGGAGGAACGGCTTACAGCTCTGCTTAAAAACAAGAATTATCCTCCCGTAATATATGACGCCATATCATACAGCCTGCTGGGCGGCGGCAAGCGTATGCGCCCCGTTCTTCTTTTGGCGGCCTGTGAAGCTGTGGCCGACGATGACGAAAGCGGTATCTCCCCCGAGCTCTCGGAGACGCTCAGGTTTAACTGCGCGCTGGACTTTGCCTGCGCAATTGAGATGATACACACATATTCGCTGATACACGACGATCTCCCGGCCATTGACAACGACGACACGCGCCGCGGACGCCCCACAAACCACAAGGTATTCGGCGAGGCCATGGCGATACTGGCCGGCGACGCGCTGCTTAACATGTCCTACGAACTGATGATTGACGCGTGTATAAGGCATCAATACCTTAACTGCCTTCCAGCGCTGGTGGAAATCGCGCGCTCCGCAGGAATAAACGGCATGATAGGCGGGCAAGTTATGGATGTACACACAGAGGGCACAACCGTCGACGAAGAGACCTTGCTGTATATACACGAACACAAGACCGCAGCCTTAATTAAGGCGTCCATCGTCGCCGGAGCGATCATCGGCGGAGCAGGCGGACGGTATCTCAAAACGTTCAGGCAAGCCGCCAACCACATGGGTCTGGCCTTCCAAATAAAGGACGATATATTGGACGTAACCGGCGACTCTAGCACACTTGGCAAGCCCGTAGGAAGCGACGCCAGGAACAATAAGAATACCTACGTAAGCGTCTTCGGACTTGAACAGGCAAGGCGCGACTATCAATACATGTGGGATAGCTGCATACAGCATTTTAACGAGCTTGGGGCAGAGTTTTTAGCCGCCTACGCAAAAGACTTGCGAGACAGGGTGAGGTAGAATTGGATTTCTTTCTCGAAATATCGCGCAACTATATCCTATGGACGTCAGTTACGTCGTGGTTTGCGGCGCAGCTCATAAAGTGCGCCGTTTCGCTCGTACGAGAGAAGAAATTTTCGCCCCTTATGCTGATGTCTTCGGGCGGTATGCCAAGCTCCCACACCTCGTTCGTTGTGTCGCTTAGCATCATGGTCGGGCTGCACAGTGGTTTTGACTCGATATTATTCGCAATTTCAGCCACATTTTCCGCCGTGATAATGTATGACGCAACAGGCGTTCGCCAGCACGCCGGCAAACAAGCCGCCGTCCTGAACATGCTGATCGAAAACCTGAACGACCCCAACATCAGCCTGGAAAAAAAGCTCAAAGAACTGCTTGGACACACTCCAAAACAAGTAATGGCCGGCGCCGCGCTTGGCGTTGTAGTCGCCCTTGCCGCCGGCGTCTTCTACGGATATATCATATTATAATCTGAACCGTACAGGGATGACCATGAAAATCCTTAACAAAGTAAACTCACCGCAAGACCTCAAGAGGCTGCCGCGCAAGTATCTGCCGCACCTTTGCGCCGACATCAGGCGCTTTCTGATTCAGTCCGTGTCGAAAACAGGCGGCCACCTGGCCTCCAACCTGGGCGTCGTAGAGCTTACAGTCGCGCTGCACACGGTTTTTAATTCGCCGCGCGACATAATTGTCTGGGACGTCGGACATCAGACGTATGTACACAAGATACTCACAGGGCGCAAAGCCCTGTTTGCCAAGCTTCGCAAGCTCGGCGGCCTAAGCGGCTTCCCAAAGGCGCGCGAAAGTTCCCACGACCATTTTGACACGGGGCACAGCTCTACAAGCGTATCCGCCGCCGTCGGCTATGCCAAGGCCCGCGACCTGGACGGCGCCGCCCACAATGTAATAGCCGTAACCGGAGACGGCTCGATGACCGGAGGACTTGTGTTCGAGGGTCTAAACGACGGCGGGCGGCTTAACTCCAACCTGATCGTAGTGCTCAACGACAATCAGATGTCCATATCCGAAAATGTGGGCGCGATCTCCAAGACCCTGAACCTTATGCGCTCCGACCCGCGCTATCAGGACCTGAAAGCCGATGTAAAGGACATCCTTACAAGAACTCCCCTCCTTGGCGAAACGCTTGCCAGGGCCGTCGAAAAAACCAAGGACACCATACGCAGCGTCCTGGTTCCGGGCCAGATCTTTGAGGAGATGGGCTTCACATACATAGGCCCCGTCGACGGCCACAATTTGGACGACCTGATCTCCGTGCTCGGCAAGGTCAAGAACATCACGAAACCTGTACTCGTACACGTACACACAGTCAAGGGCAAGGGCTACTCCTTTGCGGAAGCCAACCCCTCCAAGTTCCACGGCGTCGAAAGCTTCGACGTAGAGACCGGCCGGCCTCTGTCCGTAAGGAGTGAGAGCTACTCCGACGTATTCGGCGAAGCCCTGACTCAGATCGCTCGCGAAAACCCGAACGTCGTGGCCGTAACAGCGGCAATGGAGGACGGCACGGGCCTCGCCTCCTTCGCGAACGAGTTTCCGCGGCGCTGCTTTGACGTAGGAATCGCCGAGGCTCACGCCGTAACGTTTTGCGCGGGGCTGGCCAAAGCCGGAAAGCTCCCCGTGTTCGCCGTATATTCGTCGTTTTTGCAGCGTTCCTATGACCAGATAATGCACGACGTATGCATACAGGGCGCAAATGTTGTGCTGGCCATCGACCGCGCCGGAGTTGTCGGCGCGGACGGCGAGACTCACCAGGGGCTCTTCGACCTGTCCTACCTCTCGCACATGCCCGGTATGACCGTCCTGGCTCCCGCGGACAAACCTGAGCTTGGCGCAATGCTTCGCTTCGCCATAGAGCTTGGCGGCCCGGTCGCCATACGATACCCGCGCGGCGAAGCTAAAACCCACTTGCATGAAGCGAATCCCATAGAGCTCGGAAAATCCGAATGGATAACCCGCGGCAACGCCGACGCCGAAGACGGCATCCCAAAAATCGCCGTCATAGCCGTCGGGACAATGCTTCACACTGCAAACAACTCGGTCGGCAAACTTACCCAATACCATTGTAAAGGCGGTACGCTCTCTCCGGCCATAATCAACGCCCGAAGCGTCAAGCCCCTTGACGTGGAAATGATATCCGACGTAGCAAAATTCGCGGACTTCATATATATCCTGGAGGACAACGTATTCTCCGGCGGATACGCGGCAAGCTTCGCGGCATACGCCGCCCGGAACGGGATCGCGCTTCCCCGCTTCCACTCGTTCTCCTTTCCCGATGAATTCGTGGTACAGGGCAGCCCGGAGGAGCTTTACCGCAAATATGGCCTTGACGCGGACTCAGTCGCCGCCAAAATACTGAATGATGTGGAAAAGTATGCCTAGCCGCTTGGACGTCGTACTGTCACAACTTGCCGATATGAGCCGCTCAGCGGCAAAAGAACTGATAAATGCCGGCGGAGCGCGCGTAAACGGCCTGACCGTAACCAAACCCGGCGCGCAGGTTTGCGAATCAGACCTTCTGGAGTACGACCTCCCCTCAGTCAGTTACGTAAGCCGCGGCGGTCACAAACTGCAGGCGGCCCTGGACACTTTCGGGATCGACTTGGGCAGCCGGGTGTGCTTGGACATAGGCGCTTCGACGGGCGGGTTTACCGACTGTATGTTACAGAACGGAGCGACACTTGTGTACGCGCTGGACGTAGGCACGGCGCAGCTTCATCCGAGGCTCCGCGAGGACGTGCGCGTCCGGTCAATCGAGAACACGAACATACTATCCGTGCATCCCGGTGACCTAAATCCATTGCCTGCCTTTACCGCAATAGATGTTTCCTTCGTTTCGGCGTCAAAAATTTTACCCCATGCCGCGCGGCTTCTGGAAGGGAACGGCAATAAGATCATAGTGCTGGTAAAACCCCAATTCGAGTGCGGCCGGGCAAACTTGAGTAAGCGCGGAATCGTAAGAAACGAAAAAGTACGCAAAGCAGCCCTGGCTCTCGTGGTAAAAGCGGGAAATGCCGCGGGGCTCCGCTTCCGTACCTACATTGAATCCCCAATAAAGGGCGGCGACGGCAACACGGAATATTTAGCGTTTTTTGAAAGTTTTAAGGAGTTTTCATGAAGAAACTTGGCATCATAACCAATTCAAAGCGGGACAAGGACTTCGAGTTCACGCGGCAGTTGGCGGACTGGCTGCTAAAGAACGGCGCCGCGCCCGCGTTCCCGGGATATTACGTAGACGTACAAGATATCGGCTGCCTTGAAAGCGGTCTGCTTTCCGACTTGTACGCACTTGTAGTCCTTGGCGGCGACGGCACGATTCTGCAGGCGGCTCGGCTGGCCGCGCCGCACGGTTTACCGATTCTGGGCATAAACACGGGAACAATCGGCTACATCACAGACGTCGAGCCCGGCGACGCCTGCGCGGCGCTTGAGCAAACCCTTTGCGGCAGCTTCGAGCTGGAAGAGCGGATAATGCTTGAGGCACGCATAGAAGGCGGCGATATCCAGCCGGTCCTTGCCCTTAACGAGGTCTATGCGGCACGTGCGCTCCCCCTGCAAATGATCGAAATAGAGGTGCGCGTGGGAGGCGTATTCATAGCCAACTATCGCGGAGACGGCGTGCTGGTGGCTACGCCCACAGGTTCCACCGCCTACAATCTTTCGGCGGGCGGGCCGCTTCTAAAGCCGGAACTTGGCGCGTTGGTCATTACGCCAATATGTCCTCACTCGCTCTCACACCGCCCGCTGGTCATATCCGGCGACGACAGCGTAACCCTCAAGCCGGTAAGCGTCACGGGACAGCACAGCGGGGTTCTTATCGCCGACGGCGCAACCGTGTCGGCTCTGAATTACGCCGAAACAGTTCACATCCGCCGCTCACAGCACGTTACAAAGATTATTAAAACAAACGCACTTAGCTTCTACGACCGGCTACGAATCAAAATCAGGTAGACTAAAGGACTGAGCCATTATGAAGGATATCAGGCATCAGCGAATTATCGAATTGATTAACACCTACGAGATCGAGACGCAGGAAGAACTGCTGGAACGTCTCAAGCACAGCGGCGTAGACGTTACGCAGGCCACCATCTCGCGCGATATCAGGGAGCTGAAAATCAGCAAGATTGTGCTGCCGAACGGCGCGTCCAAGTACACCGTGCCCGCCGCTTCCGAAGCGACGGTCGACGCCGCCGTTTCCGAAAAATTCCGCCGCCACTTCCGTGAGGGCGTAACCACTATGGAGTTCGCGGGAAACATGCTTGTCATCAAGACTCTTTCGGGAATGGCGATGGGTGTCGCCGCAGCCCTTGACCATATTAACAAGACTGACATTATCGGCTCGATTGCCGGCGACGACACAGTTTTCGCCGTAATTCGCGATACCAGCAGCGCGTCCGGCGTCATTGAGCAGCTTCGCGGCGTGTAGGGGGAGGAAGGTTTCATGCTTCAAAGCCTACATATCAAGAATGTCGCGCTGATAGACGAAGCCGAGCTGATCGTCGGTGAGGGGCTTAACATATTAAGCGGAGAAACCGGCGCGGGCAAGTCGATGATAATCGACTCGCTTGGTCTGATACTTGGGGGCAAGGCGGGGAAGGATGTCATACGCACGGGGCAGGATAACGCTTCGGTTACGGCCGTCTTCTCTGTGGACGACGGTTTGAAGCCTGTCCTGTCGGAACTTGGCGTCGACGTTGCCGAGGACGATGCCCTCATTATAACGAGGCAGATATCATCCACCGGCAAAGGAACGTGCAGGATCAACGGCGTACTTGCCACCGTCGCGATGCTCCGCCAAGTCGGAGCCGTTCTTGTAGATATCCACGGTCAGCACGAACACCAGTCGCTGCTGTCGCAGCTCAGGCACATATCCCTGCTAGACAAATTCGCCGACTCAGCCGCGTCTTCCGTAAAGGACAAGCTTGCCGACGCGATCAGGAAGTACCGCGACGTCTCGCGCAAAATCGCCGCCATTGGCGATGGCGGCTCAGCTAAGGCCCGCCTCGAGATGCTCCTGTACCAGCAAGCCGAAATCGAGGAGGTAAATCCGCAGGGCGGCGACGACCGGCGTCTGGAAAAGCTCCGCGACGTACTCGTCAATTCGGTAAAGATAAAGGAACTGACAGGCGCAGCGCTGAATCTGCTGTATCAGGATGAAAGCGGCGACACAGCCTTCGAGCGCATGACAAAGGCCGCCGCTCAGCTCCACGAGCTGGCAAAGCTGGACGGCGAGACAGCCAAATTTGCCGACGCGGTCGACGTCATGGTGACGACTCTCCGTGAAACCTGCCGCGACATCTACGCCTACTCCGACAATCTGGCGGACGGCGGCGGCGACCTACCCGGGACAGAATCCGAATCCTCAAAAATCGACAAAATTGAGCGAAAGCTCGAACAGCTACATATGCTAAAGAAAAAGTACGGCGGCTCCGTTGGCGCGGTATTGCAGCACCTTGAGCATGTCAAGACGGAAATAGAGGAGCTTCGCAGTTCGGATGAACGCCTCGAGCAGCTTGGCCAGGAGAAGCGAGCGCTCTCCCGCGAAGTCTCCGATCTGTGCGCCGCTCTTTCGGCCATACGCAAGGAATACGCGGCCACGATCACCGCCGGCGTGAGCGCGGCTCTGGCAGACCTTGGTATGCCCGATGCCATGTTCGACGTGGAAATAACCCGTAGCCAAGCATTTGGCACAAACGGCTTCGACCGCGTAGAGTTCATGATCTCGGCCAACAAGGGCGAACCCCTCAAGCCGCTGGCAAAAATCGCCTCAGGCGGTGAAATGTCGCGCGTAATGCTTGCCCTCAAGTCGGTCTTGGCCGACACAGACGAAATCGAGACGTTCATTTTTGACGAGATCGACGCCGGAATCAGCGGGCGCACAGCCCAGATGGTCGCCGAAAAGCTGTCGCGCCTGGCGCGCGGCCGCCAAATCCTATGTATAACCCACCTGCCCCAGATCGCCGCCCTGGCCGACGCGCACTTCCTCATAGAAAAACACTCCGACTCCGAATCGACCCGCACAACCGTAGTCCCCCTGGACGACGAAGCGTGCGTCTACGAACTGGCGCGCCTGACCGGAGGCGCAAAAATAACCGACGCAACACTGACCGCCGCCCGCGAGATGAAACGACTTGCCCGCGAAGTCATGCAGCTATAACAGTAACATCGCCGGAGGCTTACATCATGAAATACTTTGACACACACGCATTATCTTGCAAAGCGTTTTAACAGAGACAGACACAGACTTTTCTTGGATATGCACAAAAATAGCGTAAAGTATATAATAAATTCAACGAGTTCCTTAGAAATGGACGCGGCGTTACAGCTTGCCAAGAAGTACGGCTTTGTGTATCTAAGCGTAGGCGATTGCGGTTCATGTACCAGTCCGCCGGCAGGCGACGAATTCATCAGCGACGAAATTCTTGCGAAAATGATAAAATTTTGCAGGGATAATAAAAAGGTCGTCGCTTGGGGCGAAATTGGAATTGGTTTAAATAGAGAAGAGCATACAAGGGGCAGAGGAAAGGAAAATCAAATATACTGGTTTAAAAAGCAGCTTGAAGCGGCAAGACAGGTGAAGCCGCCCATAGTAATTCATTCAAGGGACGCTTGTCAACTGGTTTTTGTTTTAAAAGAAGCCGACATGCCTGATTACGGGCACGGCAAGGGCACAATTCACTGTTATTCAGGTACTCCTGAAATGGCTTTGCAATATGTAGAAATGGGATATTTGATTAGCATCGGCAGGGTTGTTACTTACAGAACCGCAAGAAATTTAGTTGAAACCGTTAAAAGGGTTCCGCTTGATAAGATTTTGATTGAAACCGACTGCCCCTATCTTTCACCGGAACCAAACCGCGGGCAAAGAAACGACTCTAACAATCTTGAACTTGTAGTCGAAAAAATAGCTGAAATAAAAAACATTTCACCGGAAAAAGTAGCCGAAGCCACAACTTCTAATGCAATGTCTCTTTTCAATATCAAATAGACTCAATGATTTACGAGATTCTTTGAATACAATACCTTAACCATCAACAGGCATGGGTTATTTTCACCCCACAAGGTATCGAAAACCTCCAGCGGCAAAAATCCCATGGACAAATAGAACTTGCGTGTTTTCTCGTAAAACTCGTTCACAACTCTTTCCGACAGGGTTTTTACGCTCAGAAATTTCATATTGTTCCGGGAGCAATAATCCTCACAGCTATGTATCAGCATTTTGCCTACTCCATGCCTGTGATACTCATGAAGAACACCCATCACGTAGACTTCCGCCGTGTATGGGTTATGTTTTTTTATTGCAACAAACCCTATGGCCGTTTCTTCGTCATACGCGGCTATGAACGTCAGGTCGGCCACATCGCGCACATAGCCGACAATACTTAATTCTATGGCAAACCAGTCGGGCAGGGCGCGCAAAACTGTATTTGCGATCAAACTCTTCTCGTTTACGCCGAATACTTCTTTAAGCGTGACCATTTGCGTACCTCTCCCAGCGCCAGCTATCCTCGCACATTCGCCGGACGTCAAAACGAGCCAGGAAGCCCAGTTCTTCCCGCGCCTTTGTTACGGCCGCGAAGCTTGTTTGCACGTCACCGGGGCGTCTATCCGCTATCCGGTATGGTATCTTGACGTCCGTAGCTTCCTCGAAGGCCGAGACCAGCCCCAGCACGGAAGTTCCTGTACCCGTTCCAAGATTGTAGATGTTAAAGCCCCGCTGGTTCCTGAGCGCCAAGACATGTCCCTCGGCAAGGTCTTCTACGTGTATGTAGTCGCGGATGCACGTTCCGTCGGGCGTATCGTAGTCCGCTCCGAAGACGCGCAGCTCCGGCAGCTTGCCTGCCGCAACCTGTGTGATATACGGCATGAGGTTGTTCGGCACGCCGCTTGGGGATTCGCCGATTTTGCCGCTTGGGTGCGCACCAATTGGATTGAAGTAGCGCAGAGCGGTGATGTTGTACGAATCGTCGGAAGCGTACAGGTCTTGCAGCATCAATTCTATGATATACTTTGTCTGTCCATATGGGTTTGTGCAGCCGCCGGCCGGCATGTCCTCGCGGTAAGGGGCGACACTTCGGCTGCCGTAAACCGTCGCCGATGAGCTGAACACAAAATTCTTAACGCCGAATCGCCCGATGACCTCCAGCAAATTCAGCGTACCCGCTACATTGTTGCGATAGTATTCGAGAGGCTTTTGCACAGACTCTCCGACGGCCTTGAGCCCCGCGAAGTGTACTACGCCCTCGACATCCTCCGTCCTGAATATTTCTGAAAGCGTGTCAGCGCAAAGTATGTCGCCTCTATAGAAGCGCAGGGCGCATCCCGCGATTTCCTCCATTCTCGTGAGCACATCGGGGCCGGAGTTGCTAAAGTTGTCAAGAAGCACGACTCTTTCACCGCGCTCTAACAGCTTTAGAGCCGTATGGCTCCCTATGTACCCCGTACCTCCCGTCACCAATATGCTCATTCACTGCCCTCCAGGTGTGAAGTGTCGTTCTCAATAATCATGTTATAACCCTGCGCGCCGCCGCGTCGCTCAAAGCAATAGACCGCGGTATTGCCCAGCCCGAATTTGGTAATGTTCTCTTTCGGAATATTGAGAAAGTAGCACTCAATGGCCCGGACAGTGCCGCCATGCCCTACAATCAGGATATCCCCATCATTTTCCGCCGCAATTTTGTCCATGCATCTATGTACTCTCGCGAGGAAGTCTTCCAACTCCTCACCACCCGGCGCTCCCTTGCCGGCATCTCTAAGCTCGGCAAACCGGCCGCCAATTTCACTCAAGAGCCGCCCCTCAAACTCGCCGTAACTTATCTCGCGCAAATCCTCTTCCACAACTATCTCAACGTCGTGATGCTTGTTTATTGTCCTCGCAGTTTCAAGGGCACGCCCCAAGTCGCTGCTGTATATTTTGCCGATAGGTATGTCCCTGAATCTTTCAGCCAGCTTTTCGGCCTGCGCTATGCCTGTCTCGTCAAGCGGGATGTCGGTGTGACCCTGCATCCGGCCTAACAGGTTCCAGCCTGTCTGCCCGTGGCGGGCCGCATATATTTTCATGTTGCGTCACTCCTATAGCAATTCCGGTTCAAATCAAACCAAAATTTTTCGGAATCCCGGCGGCTTCAGGCCGGAGCTTCCGAAAAATTCGGTTCCTTCTCAACCGGAATTGCTGTATTGTAGTTTCGAGCTGATTATATCCCGCACCCTGCCCGGCAGAGCGGCGGCTTCCTCGGTGGTCAGATCGCGCGTAGAGATCGGTTCGTGTACATATACATGAACCTCCGCGGAGCGGACATATCCGTTATTGTTCTCCAATATCTTGTATGTGTCGTTAATAGTCACCGGCACTATTGGAACCTTTGACTTTGTCGCCAATTTAAAGCTTCCGGCCTTGAAGTCCAGCATATCCCTGCCCTTGCTGCGCGTTCCCTCCGGGAATATGACCAGTGATCGGCCCGACTTCAGTATATCGATGCCTTGAGTTATCGCCTTGGCCGACTTCTTAATATCAGACCTGTCCAAAAAGACACAGCGGAACTCCTCCATCCACCTCTTGAGAACGGGAATCTTGGAAAGCTCGGCCTTTGCGACAAAACCCAGCGGCTTGGGGATGTACGCCAGGAATACCCCGATATCAAAGTACGACTGGTGATTTGACACGAAGAGCACCGCGTCCTCGGGGATATTCTCAAGACCCTCCACATTTACGCTTGACCCCGTGAACTTTATCTGAGAAACAGAAAAACGCCGCCCCACGTCCTCGCAAAACTCATCGTACGCTTCAGGGCTAAGCGTCTTTTTTTTGCGCGGAATCGAAAGCTGCGCCGGAATCGTGCCTATCAGCCACAAAAGGCAGCGTGCGTACAGCCAGCAAGATCTCATATCTGCAACCCTCCACTATCGCTGCATTATACCACACGCAAGCCTGTTTTACAACAAAATTAGTTCCATAAAATGATTTTGTTCCTAGTATAGCCGCCGCGCAAAAAGGAGAGATTATATTTAACGCGTTTGCGCACAGCCGTTGTTTTGCTGTGGGTTAGCGTTACTTCGTAAATGTCAGGAGTGTGAGGTTTGAAAACTTTCGTCAAATTTCTTCGTAGTAATACATGGACAATACTTTCGATAAATATATTATGCGCGTTAACTGCGCTTTTCATAACAGGATTCGACCGATTCCCCGACGGAATTACAATTTCGGCGGGCTCGGTGAAGCAAATCGGCGTCAACATGCCGGTGAGGGCGACGTTTAGTCCGTCTGATGACGCGGATGTCGGCGTCCCCGCGCTGAAAGTAGATAACAAGCCGCTTACGGACAACATCGACATAGACCTGAGCGACAGCGTAACACTTACCGCCGGTGAAAGCGGCAGCGCGATGCTGTCACTGAACATGTTCGGCCTGCCCGGGCGCAGCCTTTCGCTGGACGTACTGCCGGAATATACGCTCATTCCCTGGGGCAAGACCGTCGGGGTACGCGTGGAGACAGACGGCGTAATGGTGCTCGGAACCGGCGACATCATAGAGGGAGACGGCAAGACTCCAAGCCCAAGCGCCGGCGTACTGCGCTCCGGCGACATGATAACCATAGCCAACGGCCAGCAGTTGGCTAACAAAAGCCAGTTTATGGATATCATAAAAAATTCGCACGACGATCTTAGTCTGCGCGTAAGACGCCGCGAACAGTACTTCGACGCAACAATAAAGCCGCATGTCAATTCCAAAACAAGCGAGAGAACCATCGGAGTCTGGATAAGGGACGATACAAAGGGCATCGGAACCGTGACCTATTACAATCCGCGCACCAACCGGTTCGCGGCTCTTGGCCACGGAATCGTGGACATCGACACCAAGCAGATGATGAGCATACGCTCGGGGCGTATTATGGAAACCGAGGTCGTATCCGTCGTAAAGGGCAAGAAGGGCGCTCCCGGCGAACTCGTAGGTAAAGTCCGCGAAAGCCGCGTCCTTGGCAACGTTGACCGCAACAGCCCCTACGGCATATTCGGTTCGCTTAACTTAGGCGAGAACAGCGCGGCCTCCGACAGCAAAGTCTCAATATCGCCGCAAAGCCAGGTATACGTTGGACCCGCCGTCATCCGCTCGACGGTAGACCGCAGCGACATCAAGGAATTCGACATATTCATCGAGTCCGTAAACAAGTTCTCAGGCGACGACACCCGCGGAATGGTAATCAGGATAACCGACCCTGAGCTTATCCGGCGCACAAACGGGATCGTGCAGGGCATGAGCGGCTCCCCGATTCTGCAAGACGGCAAACTCGTCGGCGCCGTAACCCACGTGTTCGTACAGGAGCCAACAAGAGGCTACGCGATCTTCATCGAAAATATGCTCAAAAACGATATGGGGTAGGGTCGTATGACCCTATCTTCTGTCTGCCTATTCGTACGAAAATCAATTTTGTTAGTCGTTCCTATAAAAAGTATTGCAAAAAAGTCATAAATACAGTATAATAAAGGTACAATAAAAACGAGGGCGCATCAACGCCCTCTGGCCACACCGTATTTAGACGGTTGGACTTGCACGACTCACAAAAATAGCCGCGCGTCCTAACGCGAATCAGGAGCGGCTATTTTTTGTACCTGTCGTCCAGAAATTTCAGGACATGCTTCACGGCGAATTTGCCAAGCGATATAGCCAATGGCAAGCTTACCAGAATTAGCATAGCTGTTTCATATGCCGACATGGGGCCTCACCTCCCCTCTAATAGTGATGCTTGTTGCGTGAGGAGTGTGCAAGCCAAATATACCGCCCATAATACGCTATGGTTGCCAAAATTATAACATGGATATTATGGAAAAACAAGCTACATATGAAACATGAAAGTATTAGTTGTGCTTAGAAAAAGGTATTGCAAAAAAGTCATAGATACGGTATAATTAGGATACAATAAAAGCGAGGGCGCATCAACGCCCTCTGGCCACACCGTATTTAGACGGTTGGACTTGCACAGCTATAGAAATAGCCGCGAATTCCGAACATCCAAATTCAGAGGCGGCTATTTTTTATACCTGTCGTCCAGAAATTTCAGGACATGCTTCACGGCGAATTTGCCAAGCGATATAGTCAATGGCAAGCTTACCAGAATTAGCATAGCTGTTTCATATGCCGACATGGGGCCTCACCTCCCCTCTAATAGTGATGCTTGTTGCGTGAGGAGTGTGCAAGCC
>WRAW01000014.1 GCA_009780015.1 Defluviitaleaceae bacterium
CCCCACACGGGCTTCCTGCCCGTCGCGCGCTTGAACGTGTCGTAAAGCGCCAGCTTTAGGGTCATCTTGCCGATGTCGCAGCGCTCTTCCGCCAATATTCGCGAACCGGAGCGCACATACAGCCGTAGCGCGCCGTCCTCGGCGGCGCACGACACGTTTATCTCATTTTCCGCAACTTCGCCGCGAATGTCCCGCTCAAACTTCTCGAAGCTCTCATTTGGATAGAATATCTGGGCTACGGTCTGCACCTCGTTGTCGAAGCGCCCGTCCAGGCCGGCAAGCTCGAATTTCATCAGGATTTGACGTAGGGATTGTTTTTGCGCTCGTGTTCAATGGTCGTCATGCGCATGTGTCCGGGGTAGACCAGAGTGTCGTCGGGGAGAGTGTAGAGCTTGCGTTGTATGCTGGCTTCGAGTGTGCCGAAGTTCCCGCCGGGGAAGTCCGTGCGCCCGATAGACTCGTGAAACAGCGTGTCGCCGGAAAAGAGCGTTCCGTCGTCCTCGATGTAGTAGCATACGCCGCCCTTTGTATGACCCGGCGTCGCGATAACCCTGACGCTTGTCCCGCCGACCTTTAGCGTATCGCCGTCCTTGAGGAGCATGTCCGGGCTTACGCCGTAGTCGGTCCCATAAACTTCGTGCGCGAAATTGAGCTTGGAGTCGCCAAGCAGCTCACGCTCGTCGGCATGAGCCGCCACGGGCGCGCCGGTATGGGTAGCCAGCTCTTTTACGGCCATTATATGGTCGAAATGTCCATGCGTCAGCAGTATATACTCCGCCTTGATACCGGATTCACGCAGAAAGTCTATGATCTGTCCGGCTTCGCCGCCCGGGTCGATAACGGCGCCCTTGCCGCTTGCTTCGTCGTAGATTACATAAACATTCACTTGATACGTCTTCGTTACAATCTTCTTAATATTCATCCGTACACCCCATTACGCCGTAGTCCTTATAATCTCCGACACGCCTCTGATCTTCTTCAATTCGCCTATAACCTTGTCGAGCTGTTTTTTTGACGTGATCTCGATGCCCAGATCGATCACGGCCTCGCCCTTTATTACATCGCCTCTAAAGTAGACCATGCTGATCTCCATCTTTACGGGTATAAGTGAGATGTCGTTCATCAGCCCCGACCTGTTCTGGCAGAAAATCCGCAGATCGGATCGGTACTTAACGCCGTCCATCTGTTTATCGGGCAATTCCCAGTCGGCTTCGATAAGGCGCTGGCGCTCGACTTCCGCCAGGTTTGTGACGTTTACGCAGTCCGCGCGGTGGATCGAAATGCCGCGCCCGCGGGTGATGAACCCGATTATCTCGTCACCGGGAACGGGGCCGCAGCACTTGGAGAAGCGCACGCCGATGTCGGTTACGCCGCGTACTGATATTACGCTGTTCTTGGCGCGCTCGATGTTGTTGTCGATAGGGCGTTCGGGCGCAAGCTGTATTACCGGCGGCGCGGTCTTCGCCTGCTCCTTCTCGATCTCGTCGCTGAACAAGGCGACGACCCTGCCTTCCTTGACCGCGCCGCGGCCTATGGAAGCCAGCAGGGTGTCCCAGTCCGGCAGGTTGAACTTGCCAAGCACTATCTTCTTGCGCGCGGACGTGGCGATCTCCTGAATTTTGTGCCCCTTGGACAACGCGGATTTTTCCAATAATTCCGCGCCCCTGGCGACGTTTTCCTCCTTGTTTTCACGCCTGAACCACTGGTTGATCTTGTTGCGGGCCTGGCTTGTCTTGACAATCTTGAGCCAGTCCGGGCTTGGCCCCTTGCCGCCCTTGTTTGTGATTATCTCGACCATGTCGCTGTTCTGAAGCTGATGGTCGAACCTGACATGCGCGCCGTTGACCCTTGCGCCGGACATCTTGTTGCCGACCTCGGAGTGTATCGTATAAGCGAAGTCTATAGGCGTACTTCCCCTAAGAAGCGTTATTATCTGGCCGCGCGGAGTCATACAGTATATTTTTTCGGCGAATACGTTAAGTTCGTCCTTCACCGTAGAGAGGTACTCGTTGTTGTTGGAGGTCTCCTTCTGCATGTCCATCAGGCGCTTGAGCCACTCAAGCTTTTCGTCCTCGGCGCTCTTGGTGACGCTGCCGTCGGCTCCGGCTTTGTAGCGCCAATGGGCGGCGATTCCGTATTCGCTGATGCGGTGCATCTCCCATGTTCTTATCTGTATTTCTACGGGAATGCTCTCCGGCCCGATTATTGCGGTATGCAGGGACTGGTAGCCGTTGGGCTTGGGGTTTGCGATATATTCCTTGAAGCGCCCCGGGATCGGCGTAAACCAATCGTGGATAAAGCCCAGAACTTCATAGCAGTGGATGTTGTCGTTGACGACAATCCGCACCGCGAACAGATCGAATATTTGCTCAAGCGTCTTGTTCTGCGTCCTCATCTTCTTGAATATGCTGAAGAAGTGTTTCGGACGGCCGTCCACCGAGGCTTCGATTCCATGCTGATTGATCCTGCTCTGAAGCTGCTGCGACAGGTGGTCGATATAGTCCATCCGCTCGGACTGCTTGCGCCGTATCTTGTCGGAAAGGTCGAAGTATTCTTCGGGATATAGGTAGCGGAAGGACAAGTCCTCAAGCTCGATCTTTATTTTGGCGATACCCAGCCTGTGCGCCAGGGGGCCGTAAATGTCCAGCGTTTCCTGAGCTTTCTCTTTCTGTTTCGCCTCGGACATGGCTTTGAGCGTACGCATGTTGTGGAGTCTGTCGGCGATCTTTATCAATATGACACGTATGTCGTCCGACATGGATATAAACATCTTGCGCAAATTCTCGGCCTGCATCTCGTCGCGTTGAATCTTTTCCCGGTGCTTGTCGGGCTTGGCTTCGTCGGAACCCGGCTTTCGAGTGCTTTCCTCGACTTTGTCAAGCTTGGTTACGCCGTCCACGATGTTTGCGACTTCAACGCCGAACATCTCGGATATCTTGTCGTAGCCGTAGTGAGTATCCTCGATAACGTCGTGCAGCAGCCCGGCGATGACCGACTCTGTGTCCAGCTTGAGCTCCGTCAGTATCACCGCAACCGACAGCGGATGCACGACATAGGGCTCGCCGGACTTGCGCAGTTGGCCCTTGTGCGCTTCTACGGTGATGTCGAAAGCCTTCTTGATGCGCGAAAAATCTTTGGAAGGATGGTATGATTTCATGTTCTTGATTATCTCGTCGTACAGACCCTGGATAACCTCGTCGTATGTCTGTTCCGGGACTTGATTGGCGCTCATGGTATCATCCTCCTTTCCAATGGATTAAATTTCACTAAATCTGATACATATATTATATTCAAAATTGACAAATGGTCAACTAAATTATTTAGAACCTGTGTTCAGTACCCGAAATGCCGGCTAGAAGTGGCGATTTTTCGCCAATCTAGGAAGGAGTGACGCCGCGTACCCGTGTGGTACGCAAGAAGCGACTGACGACGAGTGGCGGAAAACCGGGGTCCCCACGAGGCCCGCTTCTGGCTTCGTGGGGTGGAGTTCGGCCTTCTGGGCAGCGTTGAGCGGTACTGAACACAGGTTCTTAGAATCCGTGGCAATAACCGTAATGTCGTATGGCGCGGCGGACTCCGCCACGCAAGCTTGGTTTTGTCTTCGTGGGGGAGTCCGGCCGCAAAGGCGTCGTTACGATTGTTGAATGCGGGTTCTTATAGGAATATGCAGCTCAATCTGCATCACGCGTCGGGGTAAACAGCACGGAATCTTGCGATTCCGCGCACCCCTCCTTTGATGCAGTTTCGCAGTCATATTCCTATAGCAAACCGTGACTTGCTATTTCAGATTGGCTAGTATGGTCTTAACATATGTCCAGGTTCGGTTCAGAGAGGGAAGGTTCACCTTTTCGTCGGGGGAGTGGAGGCCGTAGGTGTCCGGGCCTATCGAAATGCTGTCAAGCCCCGGAATTTTGCCGCCAAGTATGCCTGGTTCCAGACCGCCGTGCCTGCCTTCTACGAGGGGCTCCTTGCTGTACATTTCGGTATAGACCCTGACAGCGACGTCACGCAGCTTGGAGTTCGGGGAGTATTCCCATTCCGGGTATTCGCCGGAAAACTCGATTTTCGCGCCAAGTATACGACCCAGCAGCTTGATCCTCTGCTCGACGGATTCTTTGCGCGTCCTGACGGAACTGCGCGTCGCAAGCTTGACGTCTACGGAGTTGTCCCGCGTGGTGACGACGGCGACGTTGTTGGACGTCTCGACCAGGTTCTCCATCTCGAGGCTGCGCGCTATTACGCCGGAGGGCGCAAGCAGTACCAGCCCAAGTATTTTTGTCACACATTCCGGTGAAAGCGCCTTCGCCGCGGGGCTTGCGGCTTTCACAGCCGTAAGGCTTACGCCGGATTCGTTGACTCGGTACTCTTTCTTATAATTTGCCTGGATTTGTTCGACCTTGGCAAGTAAGCTCTGTTCGTCGCTTTGAGAGACCACAATTGTGGCTGAGCACTCCCGCGGGATGGCGTTGTCCATGGAGCCGCCGTTTATCTTGACCAGACACAGCCCGATGTCGTTCATCAGCAGTTGTATTGCCCTTGCCATCAGTATGTTGGCGTTGCCGCGCTCGTGTATTATGTCGCCGCCGGAATGTCCGCCAAGCAGGCCCTTGAGCGAAAGATCATAACAAGTATACCCAGCCGGTATGTTTTCCCATACAACATCCAGGCTGGCCAGTGACCTGATCCCTCCGGCGCAGCCAGCGGTTATAAGCCCCTCCGTGGTGGTGTCCAGGTTTATCAGCGTCTTGGATGACAGGTCGCTTACATCAAGAGCCGCCGCGCCAATCAAGCCGATTTCTTCCTCGGTGGTGAACACGCACTCAAGCGGAGGATGCGCGATGTCGCCGCTGTCCAGCAAGGCAAGCATCATGGACGCGCCAATTCCGTTGTCGGCCCCCAAGGTCGTTCCGTCGGCTCTGAGGAACTCGCCTTCAAGCACAAGCCTGATGGGGTCTTTCTCGAAGTCGTGCACGGTGTCGTTGTTCTTTTCGCATACCATGTCGATGTGAGCCTGGAGCATTACGGGCGCGCTCGACTCATAGTCGGCCGTGCCGGGCTTCTTGATTACTACGTTCAGCTTCTCGTCCGTTCTGTGCCATAGCCCGCGCTGCTTCGCAAAGTCGGCGATGTACGCGCTGAGCTCGGCCTCATTGCGCGATCCGTGCGGAATCGAGCATATTTTCTCGAAGAACGCCAGCACGTCTGCCGGCTCGATACCTTTAGTTACCATAACGCATTCTCCTCATTGTGTGTGCCATATTTTGGCCATTATAACATACCGCAAGAATTTTAACAATGATTTATGAATTATTGAACATGCGACGGAAGCGTCACAATTCCTTGACATGACGCTGCGCACATGCTATCATATACATAATTTTTAACGAATATTACGCCTATAACACAGAGAGTATGCCAAAATGCCTGATAAACGCCTAACAATTTCAGATGCCAGAGCGGCAACGCACAAACTTATCGTAAAAACGCTGGGATCCGTGCCGCCCCATATTTCGGATATGTGTATCCACTTGTCAAATGGGATGGGCAAGGGGGTGCGTACCTCATTGCTGCTCATCTGTGCGTCGGATAACGAAGGGCTTGTCGGCACTGACGCCGTTTCGGCCTCTGCTGCCGTTGAGCTGTTCCACCTGGCCACGCTCGTCCACGACGACGTGATCGACGACGCGCCGCTCCGCCGCGGAAGGCCGGCGCTCCATGCCACGTTCGGGCGCAAACAGGCCGTCATCTGCGGCGACTATATACTGTGCCTGGCGGCATCGCTGATTGCCCCGATTGGCGAACGCTACCGCGAATATGACGCCTTAGCCGAAAAGCTGGCAAGAATTGTCGCAAGCGTGGCGGCCGGTGAGCTTCGGCAACTTCAAAACAACCGTAACATAGACCTCGACGTCCATACATATCTGCGCATTATTGGTGGCAAGACAGCCGCTCTTTTTTGCGCGTCGGCGCTTGCGGGCGCCGCAATCGCGCGTCACAGCCAGAGAGAGGTGCGCGCGCTTGCACGTTTTGGCCGCACTTTCGGTATGGTCTTCCAAATCGCCGACGACTGCAAGGACTATGAGTTCAGTGAAGACAAAGCGCTCAAGACCGTTGGAAGGGACATAGGCGAGGGTATTGTCACCCTCCCGCTGATTCTTACCCTTAGACAAGCCCCCGAACTACATCTGTTTGCAAGATACGCCTTTGATGAGGCCGGATCAGATCAGACAAGGAAAAGGCTGATACAAGACGTCGTGTCACGAAGGGGTACGGATCAGGCGCGCAACTTCTGCGACAGGCTCGCCGCCAAAGCTGTTCGATCCCTCAGAAACGGCGGATTCAACCCAAGCAAGGTAAGCGCGCTCACAGAACTTCTTGAACAAATTTAGTAATGCAAATAAGTAACAATCGAAATCCATTCATATATTACATATTGAAATCAGCCGCCGGCATACAAAGCGAAAGTTTCTCCTTTTTGTATGCCGGCGGCTGACTTTTTTATTGACATTTTCGCCTTGTAAGGCACTGTATTACTGCGGATACGTCATGTTTTCGGGTTTCATGTTCATCAGGACTTCATCGTAGTAGATGCGGGCCTCCCACTTTGCAAGGGTCAGATTGTGCTCATTGCAGTTTCCGCATGTATCGGACGTCGTGTAGGGGACGACACCCTCGAAATCCAGCACCGACTTGTATGCACGCCTAAGCAGGTCAAGCACATCCTCCGGGCTCAAGTCCCCCTTCATAATCATGTACATACCGGTGCGGCAGCCCATGGGGCCTATGTAGATCAGTTCATCGGCTACGCCGCTTTCCTCGCTTCGCATGTATACGGCCAGCAGATGCTCCACCGAATGTACCGCTGATATCTCCATAGGAGGCTCTGTGTTGCACAGCTTCATCCGTACGTCGAACGTCGTAATGCAATGGTCGCCCACATAGTCCTTGCGCGAAACGTATACGCCTCGCTGCAGCCTGTCATGGTCAATTTTAAAGCTGGTAACGTCCATATTCTCACCTCATTATATTTTCATCGCAACTATGTGCCATGGTATATCAAGACAGCCGAAACTGCAAGCGGCCAAGGCTTGGGATCATATAATTATAGTACCACATATATTCCGCCAGGGCAAGCGAAATAGCGCGTCTTTTATAGATAGGCACAGAGATTTGGTGCGGCACTTATGCAGGCAAGTGTTGACATACCTGGCTTAAAACATTATAATACTAGCTATGCAACAATATCGCGGCAGTCTAATATTATGGGAGTAGCTGTCCATCGGCTAATCTGGAATATTGGAGTGCTGCGGATGTCCGACATAGTATATGCGCTGGCTTTGGCGCTGGTGATTTCGATTGACGCTTTTGTGTGCGCCTTTGCTTATGGCAGTGAAAGGATCAGAGTACCCGCTGCGTCTGTGGCCGTTATTACCGCGGTATGTACAGCGGTGCTGATGTTGTCGATGTCGCTCGGAGGGCTGGTAATGACGGTGCTTCCCGGGTGGCTGGCGCCGGTGCTGAGCTTTGCGATACTGTTTGCGCTTGGAGCGGCGCGCGTGCTGGACGGCTTCGTAAAGAGACTGATACGTAGGCGCGCAAGCTTTGATAAGCAGGTGCGCTTCCGGGCGCTGGGACTTAGTTTTATACTGCATCTCTATGCCGATCCATCCAAGGCCGATCTGGATTCGTCCAAGACGATTTCCCCAAGGGAAGCCGCGGCTCTTGCCGTAGCGCTTTCGCTGGATTCCGTGGCTGTAGGCATAAGCGCGGCCCTTGCCGGCGTATACATGATATATCTTGCACTTGCGGCGCTTGCCGCGACGGCGCTTGCTCTTACGCTTGGGCTGGCCGCAGGGAGGCGCATATCGCGCAGCCTGCCGATAGACGTCAGCTCCGCCGGCGGCGTCGTACTAATCCTTCTTGCGCTGGCAAGACTGGTTCTGTAGGAGGAATGTAATGAACCCGTTCAACATGGACCCCTTAGCTCTTGGAATGCGGCTGGCCGCGCTCATTATCGCCTTTACCGTGCATGAGCTCAGCCACGGCCTTATGGCATACATGCTGGGCGACAAAACCGCCAAGAACGACGGGAGACTCACGCTAAACCCCATTCGTCACATCGACCCCATGGGGCTTGTATTTCTTATGATATTTTCGTTCGGCTGGGCCAAGCCTGTAATGGTTGACCCGCGAAACTTCCAGTATCCCAAGCAGGACATGGCTCTGACCGCCGTGGCGGGCCCCTTGTCCAATTTTATCATGGCATTTGTCACAACAATGATTTTCTATCCGCTTGTGATGTCGGCCGGAAGCGTCGCGGCCCTGGGCGCGCTCGGCGTATTCCTGCAGTTTATGATTATTATTAATCTGGCGCTTGGAATATTCAACCTGCTGCCGATCCCGCCGCTGGACGGCTCCAAGCTGTTTGGCGTAATACTGCCGGATCGCACGTACTTCACGTTTATAAGCATGGGCAGCCGCTATGGTATGATACTGCTGCTGATACTCATCGCGACAAACCAGCTTGTGCCAATCATTTCCATGCTTCACAGCTTCGCCTTCAATCTCCTGATAGACATTGCCAGATTCATTTATACATGACCGCCGGAGTCTACGTTCACATACCGTTTTGCGTGCGAAAGTGCGCTTACTGTGATTTTCTGTCATTCTCCGGCCTGAGTGATTTGCGCGCCCCGCCGTACATAGACGCCTTGCTGGACGAAATATCGCGCTGCGACGCGCTCGACGCTCTGTCGATTCCGTCCGTGTTCCTGGGCGGCGGTACGCCAAGTGTGCTGGACGAAGCCTCGCTTTCGGCCATCCTAAATGCGATAGCGCGCAAGGCCGATATATCCGCCGCCGAGATTACGCTGGAGGCCAACCCAGGCTCAGATGCCAACCGCGCGAAACTCAGCTCTCTCAGGTCTTCGGGTTTCAACCGGCTGAGTATCGGACTGCAAGCCGCACAGGACGGAATGCTGGCCGCGCTTGGACGTTCTCACACACTTTCCGACTTTCTTGATATCCGCGAAGCGGCCGCATCAGCAGGATTCAGAAATATTAACGCCGACGTAATGTTCGGTCTGCCCGGTCAAACGCCCGACGATCTGGCACAAACCATCGGACTTCTGGTAAGCCTGGATATACCGCATATAAGCGCCTACTCGCTTACTATCGAGGATTCGACGCCTTTTGGCAAGATGCTTCGAGAAGGCGCGATATACCTCCCGGACGAAGACGCCGAGCGCCGCATGTACGCGCAAGCCCGGCAAAGCCTGGCCGGCGCAGGATACACCCAGTACGAGATCAGCAATTTCGCGCGGCTCGGTCGGGAGTGCATCCACAATATACTTTATTGGACGCGTCAAAATTACTTAGGCTTTGGCCTTGGAGCCCACTCTCTCGTAAACAATACGCGCTGGCGCAATACCGACGACATGCACGAATACATCGTGTCTAAAGGCGAACACGCGAGCATAGTCCGCGACGCTGAAGACCTCGACACGACAGCCCAAATGGAGGAATTTATCTTCTTGGGCCTTCGCATGACGAACGGAATATCCGCCGCCGAATTTCACCGGCAGTTTGGGGTCGATTTGCACACACGCTTCGGCGCTCAAATTCTCAAGTACCAACATCTTGGACTATTGGAAATCAGAGGCGACCTTCTCCGGCTAACCCCGAACGGCGTCAACGTCTCCAATATAGTCTTGGCCGACTTTTTATAATACTCCATGGAAAGGCAGATTAAACATGACCGGAAGAATATTCACTATTATCTCACTTACAGCGGCAGTTGCCGTACTGCTCAGCAGTTGCGTAAACATGCCGTCAAGTGCAGCAGGCGCTGTCCAAGGCACCGGCGAGATGGTTTCCCGCGATTTCCAGACCGAGGACTTTACCTCCATAGATATCAGCGGCTCGTTCACTGTGATTTACCGACAAGATCAAAACATATCCGTTGTTGTGGATATGCAGGAAAATCTCTTTCAGCATCTGCAAGTTTTGGTACGGGGCGGCACGCTATACATCGATTCCGCAAGACAGTTTAATACAAGCAACGCAAACAGGCCGCGCCTGTACATCAATGCCCCGGCCCTGGAGGCAATAAGATTCAGCGGCGCAATCGATGCGGCGGAATGGGATGCTATATCCATCCAAAGCTTTTCGGTCAGCGTCGAAGGCGCAGCAAACATTGCTCTAGCCCTGGAAGCGGATCAGCTCGACGTATCTGTCGCGGGAGCGTCGAATATCGAACTCTCCGGGAATGCCGCTGCTGCCGGTATTTCGATAGAGGGGGCGGGCCGTGTCTCCGCCGATAATCTTCAAACAAGGGATGCCAATGTCAGTATATCCGGCGCCGGCGGCGTGATAATAGCCGTGTCGGATAACTTGGATGTCTCCATTGACGGCGCAGGGAGTGTTCGGTATATAGGCAGCCCGAACGTTACCCGAAGCATCGCGGGCATTGGGACGGTTCGACATAATTAGTATAATCAAATTTTCAAAATACCACTTGACATTTACGGCGTCAGGTGGTATTTTATATGTAAGACTTAGCACTCACCGCGATCGAGTGCTAACAAAACGGGAGACAGCCTATGGACTCTGCAAAAACATATCCCGACATGCCAAAGTACACCCGCGGCGAAGAGTTGTTCAATATGATAAGCCATATCGTAGGCGGCGGGCTTGGCGTGGTCGCCCTGTTGGCTTGCGTAATTGTCGCGGCCTACCACCAGAATATTTGGGGTATTGTCAGCGGCATGATATACGGTTTTTCGGTAATACTGTTGTTCACAATGTCCAGTGTTTATCACGGCCTTCGTGTGGGGCTGCCCAAGCGAGTGTTCCGTGTGCTGGATCATTGCACGATTTCGATATTAATCGCGGGGACGTACACCCCCGTGCTTCTGACTCGATTCCGCGAGGCGTACCCCGAACACGCGTGGATGATCTTCGCCGCGATCTGGGCGCTGGCGATAGCGGGCGTTGTGATGAACGCCGTAAATCTTAGGCGATTCCTGGTGCTGTCGGTGATTTGCTACCTTGGAATGGGCTGGATGGCTATGCTTCGCATCGACCAGCTTATCGAAGTACTGGGAAGCACGTTCTTCGTGATGATATTAACCGGGGGAATACTGTACACTGTGGGGGTTCTTTTCTACGCCCTGGGCAAGCGCAAGAAGTACATGCATTCGATATTCCACATTTTCGTGATAGCGGCGTCTGTACTGCACTCGGTCGCAATCGCCGTATTTGCAATGCCCTAGGGTTTATACACCTAGACCAGAAAGCCGAGGTGATACCAATGGTCTTGAACGAGCGGAAAATAAGGATTCTCGAGGCAATTATCAATGACTATATCAACACCGCCGAGCCCATTGGCTCTCGCACAATCGCCAAAAAGTACAACATGGGCATAAGCTCAGCGACAATCCGCAACGAAATGAGCGACCTTGAGGAAATGGGCCTGATCGTGCAGCCGCACGCTTCGGCCGGGCGCGTCCCGTCCGACAAGGGCTACCGCCTGTACGTCGACAACCTGATGCCCAAGCACGACATAACGCCTGCCGAGGCCGCGTTTCTGCATCAAATGATAATCAACAACATCAACCATATAGACTTTCTGATGAAGGAGATCGCCAAGGCCATCTCCGTATTGACCAGGTACGCGACAATCGTCTCCGAGCCCAAGTTCTACAAGACGACAATCAAGCATGTACAGCTCGTTCCAATTGACGAGCGCTCTATCGTGCTGGTGCTTGTTACCGACTCGAACGTAGTCAGGAACCAAGTTATATCCCTGGCGGACGCGCCCGATTACGAGCAGTTGCAGCGTCTTACGTCCCTGCTTAACGACCGTCTCAAGGGTCTGTGTTCCGCCGATATCGGCGACGCTCTGTTCACAGACATCATACATAACGCGCCTGAAGCGGATCGCGCCGCTGTCTCCGTCATTCTCTCGACGATCATGTCTGCCATAGAGAATGAGGACGGCCGTCAGGTCTATGCGGGCGGCGTTAAAAATATATTGGCCTTTCCAGAGTTCAGCGATGTGGACAAGGCTCGTAAGCTCTTCCACGCTCTGGAAGAGCGCGAGATGCTCATAACTCTGTTAAACAGCGGCGACGAGTCCGACAAAATTCAGGTCGTTATCGGTTCCGAAAATACTGTCGACGAAATGAAGGACTGCTCGCTCGTAAAAGCCAGCTACCGCTTTGGCGGCCGAAACTACGGCTCCATAGGCGTGATCGGCCCCACGCGCATGAACTATGTCCAAGCCATGTCAATACTAAGCGGCGTGGTCAAGAACATTAACAAGGCACTGGGAGAACTGTCAGGTGGTTAGCGTGATCCGCAAAGTACGCCAAATTACTACATGTATAGCAATAACGAAAGGATAATGCAAATATGTCAGGCAACGAGCATAAGGTCGAGCCCGCGCATGAATACGAAGCTGACGGCGAAACCGCAGAATGTGTGCCGGAGGCCGAAGTGGAGCTGTGTGAACCTGAAACCCATGCGGCAAACGAACTGGCCGGGCTGAACGACAAGTATCTCCGCGTACTTGCGGAGTTCGATAATTTTCGCAAACGTACGGCGAAGGAGAAGGCCGGTATGTACGACGACGGAGTAGTCGAGGCTGTAACAAAGTTCCTGCCCGTTATCGACAACCTCCGGCGCGCGCTGGACTCCGCCTCGCAGCAATCCGGCGACCCGCTCTACAAGGGTGTAGATATGATCCTCAGCCAACTGCTCAAGACGCTTGGGGAGCTCGGCGTCGAAGAGATCGCCGCCGTAGGCGAACCTTTCGACCCTAACCGCCACTTCGCCGTCGCGCACGCTGAAGATTCCAACTACAGCGAAAACACCGTCGCCGAAGAGCTCCAGAAAGGCTACAAATATAAGGACAAGGTATTGCGGCACAGCATGGTTAAAGTAGCTAATTAATATAATATTATCCATTTATATCATTACTATATAATTATACCATATTACTACAGGAGGAATATATATGGGGAAAATAATCGGAATTGACCTCGGAACTACCAACTCATGCGTGGCCGTAATGGAAGGCGGACAGCCGGTTGTAATAGCCAACACGGAAGGTATTCGGACGACTCCGTCCATAGTTGCGTTTACAAAGCAGAACGAGCGTCTTGTGGGCGAGACCGCAAAACGCCAAGCCGTAACGAACCCCGACAACACCATCATGTCCATCAAGCGCCGGATGGGGTCGGATTACAAGGTAAATGTAAATGAGAAGACGTACTCTCCGCAGGAAATTTCGGCGATGATACTGCAGAAGCTCAAGGCCGACGCGGAAGCCTACCTTGGCGAAGGCATCGCCGAAGCCGTAATAACCGTGCCCGCCTATTTTACCGACAGCCAGCGTCAGGCCACCAAGGATGCCGGAAAGATAGCCGGACTTGATGTCAAGCGTATAATTAACGAGCCCACGGCGGCTGCCCTTGCATACGGGCTCGACAACGAGAAGGAACAGAAAATAATGGTGTACGACCTGGGCGGCGGAACATTCGACGTGTCTATAATCGACATCGGCGAGGGAGTTATCGAGGTTCTTGCCACATCGGGCAACAACCGTCTGGGCGGCGACGACTTCGACGAGCGCGTTATCAAGTACCTGGTGGAAGAGTTCAAGAAGCTCGAGAGCATTAATCTCTCACAGGACAAGATGGCCATGCAGCGCCTCAAAGAAGCCGCCGAAAAGGCTAAGAAGGAGCTCTCAAGCGTAGCGTCCACAAGCATAAACCTTCCTTTCATCACCATGAACCAGGACGGCCCCAAGCACATGGACATTACACTGACCCGCGCCAAGTTCGACGAGCTTACATCCGACCTTGTCGAGGCCACCCTTGGCCCCGTACGCACAGCTCTTCAAGACTCTGACCTGTCTCCCGGCGACCTTACAAAAGTATTGCTTGTAGGCGGCTCCACACGTATTCCAGCCGTACAGGAAGCCGTCAAGAAGCTGACCGGCAAGGAGCCGTTCAAGGGAATCAACCCTGACGAATGCGTTGCCCTTGGCGCATCCATCCAGGGCGGTAAGCTGGCGGGCGACGCCGGCGCCGGCTCGATACTTTTGCTGGACGTGACTCCGCTTTCCCTTGGCATAGAGACCCTGGGCGGCGTGGCCACAAGGTTAATCGAGCGCAACACAACCATTCCGGCCAATAAGAAGCAGACGTTCTCCACTGCCGAAAATAATCAGACCGCCGTGGATATTCACGTAATACAGGGCGAGCGCCAGCTTGCTAAGGATAACAAAACCCTTGGCCAGTTCCGGTTGGACGGAATCGCCCCGGCTCCGCGTGGAGTGCCGCAAATCGAGGTCGCGTTCGACATCGACGCGAACGGCATAGTAAACGTGTCCGCCAAGGACTTGGGCACGGGCAAGGAGCAGAAGATCACCATAACGTCCAGCACCAACATGAGCCAGGATGAAATCGAGCGCGCCGTCAAGGATGCCGAACGCTTCGCGGAAGAGGACAAGAAGCGCAAGGAAGCAATAGACACAAAGAACGAGGCCGACTCGATGGTGTTCCAGACCGAAAAGCTTCTCAAGGATTTGGAGGAAAAGATCGAGCCCGCCGACAAGGAGCGCATCGAAGCCGAGCTTGCCAGCCTCAAGCGCGTCACGGAGTCGACGTCTCTGGAAGACCTCTCCGACGCCGACGTGGCCAACCTCAAGGAAGCCACAGAAAAGCTGACCGCCGTGTTCCATGAAGTCTCGGCGAAGCTCTACAGCCAGACTCAAGACCAGGGCCAGCCGCAGGGCGAACCGCATACTTACGGCCCGGACGATAATACATTTGAAGCTAACGCCAGAGAAGTTTAAGAACTTGTGCTCAATACCCGAAATGCTGGCCAGAAGAGGTGATTTTTCGCCAATCTAGGAAATGACGACGAGTGGCGGGAAATTTACCTTCTGGACAGCGTTGAGCGGTATTGAACACAGGTTCTAAGAACCAATATAGCAATTCCGGTTCAAATCAAGACCAAATTTTTCGGAACCCCGGCGGCTTCAGGCCGGGGCTTCTGAAAGATTTGGGTTCCTTCTCAACCTGAATTGCCTAACAGCCCCGCGAAGCCTGTTTGAGGCTTCGCGGGAAAAGTATGACCACATAGGAGACTTGGAAATGATAAAAGAAACCGAAGAAAAGCTGGCGCGTTCGTTGACGGCGGAAACAACCGACCTGCTGCCGTTTTTGCCCTATCTGCTTCAAGACTTATGGGAACTGGGCAGTGATCCAAGAGAAATAATCAAGCTGATAAAGGATCACATACCTTTATCTGACGATACAAAAATATTGGACCTGGCGTGCGGCAAAGGTGCCGTATCAATAAGAATCGCCGAGAGCTTGGGCGTCAATGTATATGGCGTTGATTTAATTTCTGAATTTATTGAGTACGCCGACAAAAAGGCTAAGGAGCTGGACGTCGGCTCTTTGTGCCATTTTTCGTGCGGTGATGCAAATGAACCGATAGGCGTCGGAACAGATTATGATTGTGTTGTCTTCGGTGCGGCGGGTAATGTTTTAGGCAGTCCGCAGGAAACTCTGCAAAAACTGATTAAAACTGTTAAGCCGGGAGGCTGCGTCATCATTGTTGAATCATATCTGCCAAATGATTCAAATAACAACGAAATAAAGTACAAGAATTATGAATACCTGACACACGCACAATGGTTGAGCTTGTTTAAGGACAATGGTCTTATGCTTCTGGAGGAACTGTCAAGTACCGAAGAATACGATTTTGATTCCGATACCAACGCCATTGCTCTTCGAGCCGACGAACTGATAGCCAAACATCCCGATAAACGGGCAATATTTGAGGGCTATGTCAACAGTCAGCGGCATGAGAGTGAGGATTTGGAAAGCAGTCTCACATCTGTCACGTGGATGTTAAAGAAGTATTAGATAGGAATTGATTATGTCAAATAAACGAGACTATTACGAAGTGCTGGGCGTGCAGAAGGGCGCGTCGGACGACGAACTCAAGAAGGCGTACCGCAGCATGGCCAAGAAATGGCATCCCGACGCCAACCCCGACAACAAGGACGCAGAGGCCAAGTTCAAGGAAGTGAACGAAGCCTACGCCGTCCTGAGTGACGACAAGAAGCGTTCGGCATATGACCAAATGGGCCACGCCGCGTTCGAGCAAGGTGGCGCGGGAGGCTACGGCGGCTTCAGCGACATAGATATCAGCAGCATTTTTGAAAGCGTCTTTGGCGGGGGCTTCGGCGGCGACATATTCGACATGGGCAGGCGGCGCTCGGGGCCAAGGCGTGGGGCGGACTTGGCGACAAACCTTCACGTTAAGTTCGAGGAGGCTATTTTTGGCGCTGAAAAAGAGGTGCGGCTTACCGTCAACGACATTTGTGATACTTGCGACGGCAGCGGCGCGCAGCCCGGCACAACGGCCGAAAGCTGCAAGCATTGCGGCGGTGGCGGTCAGGAGCGCGTCGTGAGCCAGACCGTGTTCGGCGCGATGACCTCGGTGCGCACGTGCAGCGTATGCCGAGGATCGGGCAAGTTTATCAAGTCGCCTTGTACGACGTGCAAAGGTCAGGGGCGCGTCCGCAAGAACAAGACGTTCAAAGTATCCGTGCCGTCCGGCATCGACAGCGGCCAGAGCCTTCGGCTTACAGGCAAGGGCGAACCCGGAGAACGCGGCGGCGGCTACGGTGACCTCATAATCACGATTTACGCGCAGGAGTCGTCCGAATACCAGCGCAACGGCCAGACTCTCTACAAAACTGTCCCGATCTCGTTCACCCAGGCCGCACTTGGTTCAAACATAACAATAAGCACTCTTTACGGTGATGAAAATCACAGCATAAAGCCCGGTACGCAGACCGGTACGCAGGTATCGCTGAAGGGCAGGGGAGTGCCGAACGTGCGCAACAACAAGAGCATCGGCGAACTTGTCGTTACATTCAAGCTTGTGACTCCCACAAATCTTAACGAGCGCCAAAAAGAGCTGCTGCGCCAATTTGATGAAGAGCTGGAACCATCGGCCCGCCGGGATCAAGGCGAAGGTAAAAAAGGCTTCTTTGACAAGGTTAAGGATTCATTTAAATAATAAATAGCCTGTACTTGATGTAAGTGACATAATTTAATGGAGCCGGCTTGGAAAATATTTGCGACAACCGTGAAGATATGATATAATCAAGCTAGGGGGTGTAACACCCTCACAATACGAAAGGAGAAAAATTATGAAAAATCGAAAGAAGCGTGAGATTATTCTGTCATTGGCCCTTGTGACGATCTTTGTCTTTTCAACGGCGGCAATTGTTTTTGCTCAAGAACTTGGCCATATTGAGCGGGTAGAAATTCATGATATGGACAGCAACTCTGTTGAAAGTGTGGATGTTGTATCAGGGGCTACCAGGGTATTCAATGTGTTTCCGCTTGACGCTGAAGGCAGTACATACGGCGAGTTTGAGGAAAGAAGCGAAGCCCGAGGCGACTATTTCTGGTTCGACCAGGAAGTCACCTTCGTGCTGGGCAGATATGTTGATGACGAGCTTTATATTGCCGACAGATTTTTCAACGGCGAATGGGGCGGTATCCGCGTGGGCTGGGGGCGCAGAAATTTCCTTTTTGTCCACCTAAGCGAAGAGAATAATCGCACAAATGTAGAGCTTATCGAGCCCGGCAGCTATGATTTTTATGTTTTTGCCGTCAGCGGCGATGCTCCCATGCCAAACCCGCCCATTCCGGCGAGCGAATTTCCGTATCTTGAGGATGCTGCGTCAGCCATGTTCACCGTGAATGTGCTGAATGGGTATAACGAGCATGAGTACGAAGCAATTGAATCGACCGAAGCATTGGCATCCCATCATTCCGTATTGGTTGACGGAGAGCTCGTGGCATTTAGGGCCTTTAACATCGGCGGCAGCAACTTCTTCATGCTGCGCGACATTGCCTATGCCTTGAACGGCACGTCCAGCCAGTTTGAGGTAGGCTGGGACGACGGTCTCAATGCCATAACACTAATGACGGGAATGGCGTATACTCCCGTCGGCGGCGAAATGTCCCCGCCCGAGGATGCTCCCGCTACAGCTCTGCGCAACATAGCGGCTAGGGTATATGTGGACGGGGAAGCTATTGATTTATTGTCCTACAATATCGGCGGCAATAATTTCTTTATGCTGAGATATTTGGGCGACGCACTGGGATTTGAAGTGAATTGGGATGACGATACTTCAAGTGTGTTAATAGATACAAACTAATACCAAGCTCTGACAACTCGAGCCACATATAGAAGACCAACATTTTTCGTATTGCCTAGCAGAAGCAGATTTCTAAACCAGCATCCGCACCTATCTATACTAAGAGACAAATAAAACCGCGCCTGTATCGGCACGGTTTTTTATTTGTCTCTTAGAACCAGAGGTCAATAACGCTCAACGCCGTCTAGAAGGTCGAACTCCACCCCACGAAGCCGGAAGGGGGCTTCGTGGGGGCGACCCCGGGTCGTCAGCTGCTCTGCTTACGCTGGCGCTGCGGATGCTAAACGTGTGCCACCGGCACACAGCATCCGCAGCGTGCCTCTGGACAGGTGTCGTTGTCTCTTCCTAACCTTACGAAAAAAATCCTGCGTTTGCTGGGACGGGTTTCAAGTGGAACAGCTATAATCAATAAAGTTAATTTACCATATGTGCTTATTTATATACGACTATACGTTTGTCAACAGGTTCAAACGCCTTTTCCTTCATCTCTGTTCCGGGCTTGCCGAACGGCATCTGCGCGACCATCTTCCAGGAAGGCTCTATCGAGAAGCTCTCCCTTACGGCATCCTCTATAAGCTCGTTATAGTGCTGCAAGCTTGCCCCGTAACCAATCTGACGCAAACCTGTCCATATAACCAACTGCAACATGCCGTTCGCCTGCTGCGCCCATGTCGGGAAGTTGTCCTTGAATATGGGGAAGCTCTCCTGCAGACCTTTCACGACTGACTCATCGTCGAAGAAAAGAATTGTTCCGAATCCGGCTTTGAATGACTGTATCTTTTTGTTGGTTTCCTCAAACTTGTCGGCCGGTACAATCTTTCTGAGCTGTTCCAGTGTGATGTCCCATAGTTTGTCATGGTGTTCTCCAAGCAGCAGCGCGACTCTTCCGCCTTGTGAGTTGAAGGCGGTCGGTGTGTGTTTTACTCCGAAGTCGATCACTTCCCTAAGCTTTTCGTAGGGTACGACTTCCTGGCTGCTTATGCCGTAGTCAGACCGTCTTTCCATCAATGCTTCAAAAAAATCCTTGCTCATAATATCCCTCCGTTTTTTAGAACCTGTATTCAATAACGCTCAACGCCGTCTAGAAGGTCAAACTCCACCCCACAAAGCCAGAAGCGGGCTTCGTGGGGGCTCCGGTTTTCCGCCACAGTCCACCTCATAAAGCCAAAACCGGGCTTTATGGGGGCCCCGGGTCGTCAGCGGCTCCGCCTACGCTGGCGCTTCGGATGCTGAACGTGTGCCACCGGCACACAGCATCCTAGAGTATCACTGAGGGTACGCTCAGTCCACCCCACGAAGCCAAAAGCGGGCTTCGTGGGGACCCCGGCGTCTTCGCTTCCTAGATTGGCGAAAAATCGCCGCTTCTAGCCGACATTTCGGTTATTGAATACAGGTTCTTAGAATTTGTATTGAATAAAAGGTTGTTACCGCATTGGTTCCTCATTGTCGATGTGAGCCTCGCCCGCGTGCATGTATGCGTTATTCATCCCGAATACGTCCCTGAAGAACAGGATAGGCACATAGGTTGTATCGCCTATCAGCATGGACGGGTGGGCAAGAGAGACGACTACGCCGTTTACCGCAAAATCGGCGGAGCCCACCGGGAAGATGATCGTACCGTTCATTCCTTCAACAGTAACCTCGCGGGTATCGTAATTCCAGGACACGCTTGCGCCAAGCTCTTCGGCTGTAGCCCTGACAGGCACCAGGAAGGAATCCTCAACCTGCTGCCATGTAAAGTCTACTCGCGCGCCGTTTATGAACATTCCATTGTTGCTTGCGAATGCAAACGGTTCGTCGGCGGACTCTTCCGCGTGCTCCCAAACGATGTATTCGTCGATCTGTTCAAGCATTCCGGGGTCGATATCCTGCGGAAGAACTACGACTCTTTCAAATAGTACGACGATTGTCTCAAGGCTGTCGGGAAGGGTAATCGCCGGGATGCTCCTGGTTGTCGGGCCATAAACCGCCACAAGTATACGGCCGTCCAGATTGCCGTCAAAGGGCTGGCCGTCCTGGAGAATAACCTGGGTGTGTCCGCCGATGCTAAGCTGAAGGCTGCCGTCCGAGCTCACAAGCGCGTCTCTTTCCGAGTCGGCGTGAAACCTGTCGATGTGGACATTGGTAAACTCGCCGTTTACGATAAGCTGCATGGTGTGCCGCGGGGGATATATCATAGTCATCGGAGCGTTTGACGGATAGTAGCCCGTGATTGTGTCGCCGAGCTGAACTTCGTCGCCCAGTACAAATGTGTTGTAATCAGTGTGGAACATAGTTGTTCCGCTATCGCCCGTTACTCTGATCAGGCTCTGACCGTAGACAGGCTCACCATCTTCGTTAGGAACCGGATAAATTTCCATAACCTGTCCTGTGACGGACAAAAACATAGGGGTTACGCGTTCCTGTTCCTGCGCGGCGACAGCGCTCACGACGGAAATTATCAAGCTTGAGGACAACAGCGCTGCCGCGATCTTCTTGAGTTTTCTCATAATCTTACCTCTCATAATTGTTGGTTTCACCTTAAAACCTGTCTTCATAGGATGTGAACGGCATCTTATCGGTCGATTTTCCACCACAGTCCACCCCATAAAGCCAAAACCGGGCTTTATGGGGACCCCAGGTCGTTGGTTTCTCCGCCTACGCTGGCGCTTCGGATGCTAAACGCGTGCCACCGGCACACAGCATCCTTGCGTACCACTGCGGGTACGCTCAGTCCACCCCACAAAGCCAAAACCGGGCTTTGCGGGGGCCCCGGGCGTCGTCACCTCCTAGATTGGCGAAAAATCGCCTCGCCAAGCTACCATTTCCACCTATGAGTACAGGTTCTTATATTATCTTGGAGAAATGACATCGCTATTCCCCATGTATGGCTGCAGTGCTGCGGGAATCTTTACCGACCCGTCACGGTTCAGGTTGTTTTCCAGGAATGCGATAAGGGCGCGCGGCGGCGCGACTACCGTGTTGTTGAGCGTGTGCGCGAAATAGTTATCCTTTTCGCCGCGGACGCGGATACCCAGCCTGCGGGCTTGAGCGTCGCCAAGGTTGGAGCAGCTTCCAACCTCGAAATATTTCTTTTGCCGCGGCGACCACGCTTCCACGTCGACGCTCTTTACTTTCAGGTCGGCCAGGTCGCCGGAGCAGCACTCCAAAGTACGCACGGGAATGTCCAGCGTGCGGAAGAACTCCACCGTGTACCGCCACATCTTGTCGTACCATTCCATGCTGTCCTCGGGCTCGCACACCACTATCATTTCCTGCTTGTCAAACTGGTGTATGCGGTATACGCCGCGCTCCTCTATGCCGTGGGCGCCGACTTCCTTTCGGAAACACGGAGAGAAGCTTGTCATTGTCTGCGGCAGGCTCGACTTGAGAAGCATCTGGTCAATATAGCGGCCTATCATCGAATATTCGCTGGTTGCTATCAGGTACAGGTCTTCGCCCTCCACCTTGTACATCATGGCTTCCATCTCGGTGAAGGACATAACGCCCGTCACTACGTTTTCGCGGATCATGAACGGCGGTATGCAGTAGGTGAAGCCTTTGCCGATCATAAATTCCCGCGCATAGGTCAGTATGGCCGAATGCAGCCGCGCCACGTCCCCCGTCAGGTAGTAGAAGCCGTTACCGCTGACACGACGCGCGGCGTCCAGGTCTATGCCGCTTAAACTCTCCATTATGTCGACATGGTACGGAATTTCGAAGTCGGGGACAAGCGGCTCTCCGAAGCGTTCGAGTTCCACGTTTTCGCTGTCGTTCCTGCCAATGGGTACACTGTCGTCGATTATGTTCGGGATCACCAGCATTATGTCGCGCACCCTGGCCGCTAGTTCGCCCTCCAGCTTTTCAAGCTGAACAAGGCGCGGGCCGATTTCGCCGACTTCCTTCTTGGCCGCCTCGGCCTCGTCACGCTGGCCTTGGGAAATCAGAGCGCCGATCTCCTTAGAGGAGCTGTTGCGCTTGGCGCGAAGCGTGTCCGCCTCGAAAATAGCCTCCCTGTGCTGCCTGTCCAACTCGATAACTTCGTCGACCAGCGGCAGCTTGTCATCCTTAAACTTTTTCCGAATATTCTCCTTAACAACATCTGGGTTGGCTCGGACAAACTTGATGTCCAGCATTAGCGTTCCTCCTTTGTTAGGTTTCGTTAATTTCATTAATTTCGTTAAACACTTCGGCTAAGTTTATCTCGCAACCGGGTAAGACGCTGACCGATACCGTGTCTGTGTCGTCGTACGCGTTTGTCACATAGTATTTTTCCTTGAGCACGTGTACTTGAACCGAGCTTGTGTCAGGGTCTACAACCCAGTATTCCTTAACTCCGGCCTCCATGTATTTGTTGAACTTCTTGACCTTGTCTATCCTGGCTGTGGCAGGCGACAATATCTCGACGACTAAATCCGGCGCGCCAAGGCAGCTACGCTTATCTATTTTATTCCGGTCACATATTACTACTATGTCCGGCTGTACAACGGTGTCGTCTCCTTTGTCAAAGTTTAGCCGTACATCAAGCGCGGCGGCAAATACTCTGCATGTTTTTCCCTTGAGATGGTTATAAAATTGACTGCCAAGGCTCATACTTATTGATTGATGATCGCTCGTAGGCGATCCCATTGCGTAAGGCGCACCGTCTATCAGCTCCCATCGCGTGTCGTTGTCCCATGACGCGTAATCATCATAGGTATACTTTTTATTCAATGCTAAATTTCTCGCTTCCATAGCATGTCACTCCTTCCATGCTTACCCCATAAAGCCGAAGAATTTCTTTTTGGCCTTGCCGTCCTTGGAATACTCGCGCGGAGCGCTCTTTCCCAGAGGCTTTCTTGCTTGTTCCCCGGCGGCCTTTTGCATGTTTACCTTTGTGCCCTTGACCTTTTTGTTCTTCATGCCGTCCAGTACTGTGTGGACATACTCGCGCGGAATATCGACGAATGTGAAGTCGTCGAAGATGTCGATAGCGCCGATGAGCTTGCCTGGTACGCCGGTTTCGCCGGCGATTGCGCCCACGACGTCCTTAGCCAGGATTCGGTTGGCTTTGCCGATATTGAGGTACAGGCGCACCATGCCCCTTTCAGGCTGTCCCTTGCTTCTTGAGTCGGAGCTTCGCCGCGGTTTGTCCGTGTAGGATACTTCTTCGATTTCTACGGCGTTCTCGTCGTATAGATTCATCTTAATCAGCGCGGCGGCCACGTCCATTGTGGAGTAGTCGTCGTCGCTCAGGCGTTCCACAAGATTGATGTATTTCGAGAGCTGCCCTTCGGCAATGACGCCCTTTACCTTCTCTAAAAACTTGCTGGCCTTGGCCTCTTCGATGTCGGAAAGCGTCGGAAGCTTGCCCTTGGTAATTTTGGCGTTGGTGTACCGCGATATATCACGCAGCTTGTAGACTTCCTTGCCGACCACGAATGTGAAAGCCTTGCCCGATCTTCCGGCGCGCGCGGTTCGGCCGATCCTGTGGATGTAGTACTCTTCGTCTTGCGGCAGGTCATAGTTGATGACTATGTCGATATCGTCCACATCAATTCCGCGCGCCGCCACGTCTGTGGCGACAAGTATTTCCAGCGTACCGTTGCGGAATTTTTTCATAACCATGTCACGCTGGGCTTGCTTCAAGTCGCCGTGCAGAGCTTCGGCGAAGTATCCGCGTCCTTGAAGCTGCTCCACGACCTCGTCCACGCGTCGTTTTGTGTTGCAGAATACCAGCGACAGGGACGGGTTTTGCATGTCGATGATTCGGCAGAGCGCCTCTGTTTTAGACCTCTCGTTAACCTCGAAGAACGCCTGGTCTATCAGCGGCGCGGTAAGCTCCTTGCGTACGACCTTCACGTGCTCGGGATCTATCTGATACTCCTTTGTAAGCGAGAGAATACCCGGAGGCATTGTCGCCGAAAACATGACCGTCTGGCGCTCGGAAGGCATTTTGCCAAGTATCGTCTCAATGTCCTCGCGAAAGCCCATGTCAAGCATTTCGTCCGCCTCGTCGAGTATTACAATCTTCACGGTTTCCATCTTAAGAGTTCGGCGATCCATGTGATCCATCACACGTCCCGGAGTGCCGACAACAACCTGTACTCCGCGCTTTAGCGCCATTATCTGCCTGTCAATGGGCTGACCGCCGTATATTGGCACGACCTTGATGCTGTCCTTATATTTCAGTAGTTTGCGAAATTCCTCGCAAATCTGTATGGCAAGCTCACGCGTGGGAGCAAGTATCACGGCTTGCAGACTGCGGTTTTGTTCGTCTATCATCTCGATACACGGTATTCCGAACGCGGCGGTTTTGCCCGTACCCGTCTGCGACTGCCCGATCACGTCCTTGCCCGCGCGGATCAGGTCTATCGCCTGGGATTGTATCGGAGTGGCCTCCTCGAACCCCATATCCTTTATCGCGCGCGCGATATCGGGCGACAGGTTCATTTCGTCAAAGCTCATAGTTTTCAAGTCTTCCATTGTTAATCCTTTCTTTAGAGCCTGTTTACTATCTTTTTACCGTTGGATTGGCGAGACCGGTTTTTCGTCATTCTAGGAGGATATGACGCCGCGTACCTGTAAGGTACGCAAGGAATTGACGACGACGAAGGACGGAAAACCGGGGTCCCCGCGAAGCCAGGCT
Source organism: Defluviitaleaceae bacterium (assembly GCA_009780015.1). Classification (GTDB taxonomy): domain Bacteria; phylum Bacillota; class Clostridia; order Lachnospirales; family WRAA01; genus WRAA01. Next base: position 24,870 of record WRAW01000014.1, read on the forward strand.
TTGGCTTCGTGGGGTGGAGTCTGGTCGTCAAGACAATGGTAAAAAGATAGTAAGCAGGTTCTTAATAAATGTTTTACATACACTAATTGTTCCCGTGCATTAGTTTATCATTAGATTGCCCAATTTGCAAATATTTTCTACATGTTGTGAATAAACTTTAGTTCAGGACAATATTTTAGGTTTGTTCACAATATATCTTGCGCTGTGCCAAATATAAATATATAATGTCTAAGGAAGAAGTAAGCAGCGATATAGCCGGAGGAAAATATGAGCATATTAGAAGCGATAATTCTGGGCATTGTCCAGGGTCTGACCGAGTTTTTGCCGGTCAGTTCTTCGGGGCACCTCATAATGATGAAGGCCTTTTTCGGGATAGAAGAATCCACACTGCTTTTCAGCATTGTCGTGCATCTGGGCACTCTTATACCAGTACTCGTGGTATACCGCAAAGAGGTCTTCGCGCTGATACGCCAGCCGTTCCAGCGCTATACATATCTTATAATACTCGGCACGCTTCCGGCTGTGGTTGCGGCTCTGCTCCTTGGAGACAACATCGAGGCTATATTCAACAACCCAACGTTCCTGCCAATAACATTCCTTATCACGGCGCTGCTGCTGATATACGCCGACAGCCGCCCCGAAGGCCGCAAGCGCAAGAAGGATATTACCTACAAGGACGCCCTTCTAATCGGTTGTATGCAGGCCGTGGCCATACTTCCCGGCTTATCGCGCTCGGGCTCCACGATTACAGTGGGCATAACCCGCGGCCTAAACCGCGATACGGCGGCGCGCTACTCGTTCATGCTCTCAATTCCCGCAATCCTTGGCGGCCTGGTTCTTGAAGTGGCCGGTATCGTAAGATCCGATACGCCCGAAATCGCCATAGGCGCGCTGCCGCTCTTCGTCGGCTTTGTCTCGGCGATGCTCACGGGCTTCATTGCCATAAGCCTGCTGCTCGAGCTCATAAAGAGGCGCAACCTCCGCGTGTTCTCCTACTACCTGATTGCGCTATCCGCCGTGCTGATTGTCATAAATATTATATTTTAGGGCAACATATGGGTGTGGGAAACCACAACACCATACTTAAGGAGAATCGCAATGGACAAAAAGGCCAAGAACAAGAATAAGGACAACAAGGACAATGGCAACGAAGCAAAGAAATAACCTCTCTGCAGACACAACCCACCGCAAACGCAGTGGGTTGTGTCTTATTCAAAATAAGATTCCAGAGCTTTTAGGAAGGTCCCCGCCTCACCGTTTGGGTTAGCATGTTTGGTTGCGTTCCGGGTAAGGTGGCTGTATTCCAGATCATGCACAACTATCGGTATTTCCCCAAATTTCATGCGGATAAAGCCCTCCAGCTGCAATCTCCTTGCTACGCCGGACACCGCACACAACAGCTCATAATATCCGCCGGGGCCTCTGCCGATATAGTTGAAGCTCTCGTCATACTGATTATCATCGCTGTGTTGACCGATGTTATCGACGCCATTCTCTTCGTACCATCGTAATAAGGTTGTCATGCCTTCATTTCCATCTTCCTCGGGGTCTATGATGCGCGTCGTATTCTGCCGCCAGAAAGCATAGTTCCATCTGGCTTCGTTTGGTGATGATGCCAAACGATATACCCTCTTGAAATCGTCTTCTGTGTTGTAGCTGACCGCAAACTCGCTGACGTTGCTGTAGCCCAAGTAAGTAAATGCTCCGTTGGAATACACGAAGAACGAGATGGCGTATATTCCATCATCGCTCCATGTATCTATTAGGGGCTTTACTTTTTCGTACAAATAGTCTTCAAGGTTGATCATTGAGTAATAGTCATCTCCCCGTCAAACCGATTCTCTAACACAGACAATTCCCCGGTCATTCTTCGCTTTTGATTATCTGTACCATTTCTTCATAGGATGGTAGGATGACATCTTCTGCGTTCGCGATATCTTTCACAGCAGAATAGGCTTCTTTTACAGAGCTTGCTTTGGCTATATATCTGGCCAAAAGTTTCATAATCAGTTTAGTTTCATAAGCCATTGCGAACACCTCATGATTAATTCTGTTCCCGGGGCGTGTTTGAAAACCCGCTGAGCTAAAACCTGGCAAGCTCTTGCTCGACCTTGGCCAGCATTTCGCTGTACTTGGCGCGCTTGGCGCGCTCGGCTTCGACGACTTCGGGGCGTGCGCCCGCGACGAAGCGTTCATTGGCAAGCATTTTTTCGACGCGCGTAACCTCAGCCTGGAGTTTGGATTGCTCGGCCCTTAGGCGGGCGATTTCCTGTTCACGGTCGACCAGTTCGTCCAGAGGGATGTAGATGACCGCACCTTCGATTACGGCGGAGACGGCGTCTTCGCCGATTCCGTCCGTGTCGGGCCGGACGCTTACGCTTGCGGCTCCGGCAAGGCTTGAGAAGAACGCCCGGCCGTTTTCAAAGACATCGCGGACGTCTGCCTTACCTGATACTACGAATATGGATACCTTCCTGCCAGGCGCTACATCCTTCGAGAGCCTCAGAGCGCGGACTTGTTTCACGGCGTCCTTTATCAGGCCGACTTCGCGCTCTTCGCGCTCGAAGCGGCGTTCCGCGGTGAAGACCGGCCAGTCGGAGGCCATTATGCCGGGCTTTTCAGCATTGTTCTTTAAAGACTGGAAGACTTCTTCGGTTATAAACGGCATGAAGGGGTGCAGCAGCTTCGTGGCCTGGATCATCACGGTTTGGAGCGTGTGTACTGCGACGGGGCGGGTGATGTCATTTTCGCTGTAGAGCCGCGGCTTTACCATTTCGATGTACCAGTCGCAGAACTCATCCCATATGAAGTCGTGCACGTCTTTTAGAGCGAGGCCGAATTCGTAGCGCTCCAGGTTGGCAGTGACTTGCGCCGTCACGGCGTTTATGCGGGAGATAATCCACTTATCGGCGGCCGTGAGCTCACTTGAGTCCACAGCGCGCGGATCGTCTTCTATGTTCATAAGTATGAAGCGCGCGGCGTTCCATACCTTGTTCAGAAATGTCCGGTTTGTCTCGACCTTCTTTTGGTCGAAGCGCGTATCCTGTTCCAGCGAAGTCCCGATGATAATGGACATGCGCAGAACATCCGCGCCATACTTGTCGATGATGCCCAGCGGATCGACGCCGTTGCCCAGGGACTTGCTCATCTTGCGTCCCTGCGCGTCCCTTACCAGACCATGGAATATTACGTGCTTGAATGGAAGCTCGCCCATTTGCTCTAGGCCGGAAAAAACCATCCGCACGACCCAGAAGAATAGTATGTCGTAAGACGTGACCAATGTGTTCGTTGGGTAGAAGTACTTGAGGTCGTCTGTTTCGTCCGGCCACCCCAAAGTTGAAAAAGGCCAGAGGGCAGACGAAAACCAGGTGTCCAGGCAGTCCTCGTCTTGTTCAAGGGCTGTATGTCCGCACTTGTCGCAGGCTGAGGGGGCACTTCGCGTTACCATTAGGCGGTTGCAGGATCGGCAGGTGTATGCCGGTATACGATGCCCCCACCAAAGCTGGCGCGAGATACACCAGTCACGAATATTCTCGAGCCAATGAAGATAAATTTTTCCGAAACGGGACGGGAATATGCTCAAGTCGCCGGATGTGTAGGCGTCGATGGCTGGCTTTGCCATTTCGTCCATTTTAACGAACCATTGCAGCTTAATCAGCGGCTCTATGAGCTTGTTGCAGCGCTCGTGTGTTCCGACGGCGTTGACGATCCTCTCCTTCTTGGTGAAAAGGCCGAGCTTGTCGAAGCTTTCCACAATCCTTTCCTTGGCCTCAAAGCGGTCTAAGCCGGAGAAAGCAGCGTTGTTCTCGTTAAGCGTGCCGTCGTCGTTCATTACGTTTACGATGGGAAGGTTGTGCCGCTGAGCGATCTCAAAGTCGGCCGGCGCGTGACCCGGCGTAATCTTGAGCGCTCCCACGCCGAATTCCATGTCGACGTGTTCGTCCGCGATAATGGGAATTACTCTGTCTATGAACGGTATGGTAGCCGTCTTGCCGATAAGATGAGCGAGGCGGGCGTCATTAGGGTTTACGGCCACGGCCACGTCGGCAAAGCATGTTTCGGGGCGGGTTGTGGCGAAGTGTATGTGTTCGTCGCTGCCGTTTACCGGATATTTCAGATAATAGAGAAATGTTTCGTTATCTATGTGTTCGACTTCGGCGTCGGAAATGGTTGTGTTGCACTCGGGGCACCAGTTTATAAGGCGTTCGCCGCGATAGATCAGACCCTTTTCGTAAAGGCGTACAAATACCTCGGTTACGGCCAAGCTCAGACCCTCGTCCATGGTGAAGCGCTCGCGCGACCAGTCGCACGACGAGCCAAGCTTGCGTATTTGTAAAAGTATGCGGCTCCCGTAGGTGCTCTTCCAGTCCCAGGCGCGGCGGAGGAAGCCTTCGCGTCCAACGTCGGCCTTGCTCAGTCCTTCTTCCGCGCGCATTTTGTCCACAACCTTCACTTCGGTGGAAATGCTTGCGTGGTCGATGCCGGGAAGCCAAAGTGCGTTATAGCCCTGCATACGCTTGAAGCGGATAAGGATGTCTTGGATCGTAGCGTCCAGCGCGTGCCCCATGTGCAGTTCGCCGGTGACGTTTGGGGGCGGCATGACAATTGTGTACGGGCGGCGCGAATGGTCGACGTTTGCGCGAAAATAACCGGCCTGCAGCCAGTTCTCGTATATTCTGTCCTCGACCTGCTGATGGTCATAGTTTTTTGCAAGTTCCTTCTTCATTTGTCCTCCTGGAAGTTTTCTACTCTATATCGTCTACGATTTTATCAACCTCGTCGAAGTATATCTGTGTCAGTTGGGATATGACCCTGTCGTCGGTGGTGTCCGTGTCGATCAGCACTTCGAGTTTGTCCCAGATGTCTTGGTGCTTGTCGTCCAGCAGGGCAAGATCGCGGTCAAGAACCGCCCGCTCAGCCACAAGTTCGTGCGAGAAGTCCAGCTTGTCGCTTATGTTGACGGTGTGAGCGAACTGCTCTACGGTGAATTTGTTGCTGATGCTGTGTTCGCGCAGAAACTTGGTTATCTCGTTTTCGGTTACGTACATTGTGCGGCGCAACGCGTCTATTCTCTGAGTTATGTGCTTGAAGTTCTCATAATCCTTGAGGTTGGACTTTAGAGCCTGAGAATTGCGCACCTTGTACTTCCTGTACGAATAGTTCAGATAGTTGGTGTAGTGGGCGAAGACCGTCGTCTTGGTGTTTATCATTGATACGGCCTTGCGCTGCTTGGCGATATTCATTTTGAGCTCGTAGCGCATCCGCCTCCGAAACAGGTACAGCAGCGGAATTGTCACAATTATGAGGATCATCAGGAACGCCGCCGGGACAAATATGTTGACCTCGTTTATGACGAACAGGAACGTGAGCGACAGCATGCCCACGAAGAACGCGACAGTCGCCCAAACCCTGAATTTCTCGATAAATGTCAGGCCCTTCTCGATCTTTTCACGCTCGAAAATCAGGTCTTCACGTTCGCCCTGCAGGTATCCGATGTCTTGGCGCAGCATCTTGTGGCTCTTCTCGGCGTGTTGTATTTCAGGCATGGCGTTATTGGCGTCTTGCAGCAGGTTTTCAAGCCTCGGTAGAGACTTGTCAAAGCCCGTAAGCCTGTAAATAAGATCATTGCGCTCCTTCGTCAGCGATACGAAGCTGTTGAGAAGGTTCTTCAGGCGGTTGGCTTCCTCGTCCGTAAGCTTCAGGTACGCTTCGAGCTCGTCGATTCTTACCTGTAAATTCTTGATCCGGTCAACTAAGACAAGGCGCTGCTTTGCCGTTTGAAGGGCTGCTTCGCAAAAGTCCGCCGCCAAGTACGCATGTTCGTACATAGGGTCATTTTCGTCCAAGCCCGACAGATGATCCCTGAACTTGGAATATACCTTTAGACTGATCCCGTCAACGTTGTTTTTGAACCGAAACATATTGCGCAGCGCCGACGCAATCCGCTCGAACAGCGTCTTCTTAATCACAGCATCGCTCATAATATCGACCTCCAGCTTTAATTCCCCATCCTGAGAACTTGCGGTCAATAACCGAAATGCTGGCTGGAAGAGGCGATTTTTCGCCAATCTAGGAAGCGGCGACAGTGGTACGCAAGGATGCTGTGTGCCTGTGGCACACGTTTAGCATCCGAAGCGCCAGCGTAGGCGGAGCCGCTGACAACGAGTGGCGGAAAATCGACCTTCCAGACGGCGTTGAGTGTTATTGACCGCTGGTTCTTAACTTATTTTTGAATATAAAGGCAAATTTTATGCAATCAATGGCAACAACCAGGGTCAGTTCGTTCATCTCTGTGATCCACGGTTCCCCGTTTCTGTTGACAATTACGCTGACAAGACCCTCGGCGTCGTCCTGCGGCTGATAATGAAGGAAGGATACGCCGTCGTGATCCTCTACGTGCCAAGTAATGTCTGTAAGAACCCTTATTGGTAGATCGGCTTCGCAGCGGAACAACTTTAGCAGATTTTTTTTAGCGCCGGTATATGCGCTGATTTCTCGCCTCATTTGAATTGAGCACCTTTCAAAACAGTAGTATCTCTATTATAACACCTTGCGACATATAGTGCAATATCGGCTTACACCTAGCAGCATTTGCCGCCGATATCGCCGGTTCGCTTCATGAGTACGCACGCTGCGCCTCTATCTATATGAGGCTCTTCGGCTGCCTCGAAGCCAAGTTTTTCATAAAAGCCGCGTATATCCGCACTTGCGTGAAGGTAGACCTCGTCAATACCCATGTCGAACGCGCGGCGGATAAGATATCGCATCAAGAAGTCGCCCAGTCCTGTTCCGCGTTCTTCCTTGACAACTGCGACGGCGCGGATCATCCAAAGCCCGTCTTCAAAGCTCAGCCTTCCCGTCGCTACCGGCTTCGCGCCGTTGTACATGATAACATATGTGGATTCTTCGTCAGATTCCGGGAAAACGACCGCCTCATCCGTTCCCTGCTCATCCACAAACACCTTTCGTCTGATATCTTTTGAGTCCGCAAGCTCCTGTTCGCTTACGGCTTCTTTTAACGTTAGCATATTGGCCTCCGATTTCGGAAATATCTGAAAACGACCGCCTGGACGGTTGCCGGGCGGTCGCTTCAATGCTATATTGTAATCTTACCAGGGTTGAGCCAGTCTCTTGTAGACCTGCAGGCGTCTCTTGGCGTCTTCTTCGGCGGCCTGGAAGAGGTGATCCGCCGCGTCCGGGAAGGAGTGTTTGAGGGAACTGTAGCGCACTTCGCTCTGGATGAAGTCTTGGAAGCTGTCGGACGGATCCTTGGATTCGAGCATGAACGGATTCTTGCCCTGCTCTTCAAGACGCGGGTCGAAGCGGTAAAGATGCCAGTAGCCTGATTGTACGGCGCGCTTGGCTTCAAGCATTGTGTTGCCCATGCCGCCGCTTATACCGTGCGCGATACACGGAGCGTACGCGATTACTATCGACGGGCCCGGATAGTTTTCGGCCTCGACGATTGCCTTTATGGCCTGGTTGTAGTCGGCGCCCATGGCGATTTGGGCCACGTATACATAGCCGTAGCTCATTGCCTGTACGCCCAGGTCTTTCTTGCGGATCTTCATGCCGGAAGCCGCGAACTTGGCGACAGCGGCGGTTGGGGTCGCCTTGGAGGCCTGACCGCCGGTGTTCGAGTAAACTTCGGTATCCATGACCAGTAGGTTTACGTCTTCGCCGGAAGCGATTACATGGTCAAGGCCGCCGTAGCCGATGTCGTATGCCCAGCCGTCGCCGCCGACTATCCAGAAGGATTTTTTGACAAGGTGGTCGGCGTTTCTTAGGACATAGCCCACGATATCCTTGGCTTCACCGGAACAGCCACAGTTTTTGAAGGCTTCGACAAGTTTCGCGGAAGCGGCCTTTGAACCCTTGCCGTCGTTCTTGGTCTTGATCCATTCTTTGGCGGCTTCCTTGCAGGACTCGCTTGCGTCGATCTCACACAGTCTCTTGAGCTTGAGTTCGATACCGTTGCGAAGCTCCTTGACGCCCAACTGCATTCCATAGCCGTACTCGGCGTTGTCTTCAAATAGAGAATTTGCCCAAGCAGGACCTTGCCCCTTGTTGTTTACGCAATATGGCGTGGATGGAGCGGACGCGCCCCATATTGACGAGCAGCCTGTGGCATTGGCAATGTACATTCTGTCGCCAAAGAGTTGGGTGACAAGCTTGACGTACTGAGTTTCGCCACAGCCGGAGCAAGCGCCCGAGAACTCAAGCAGAGGTTGCTCAAACTGCGAACCTTTGACTGTTTCGGGGTTCATTGGGTTTGGTTTCTTAGAAAGGCTCAAGCAGTAGTTCCAGTTTTCCATCTCGTGCATTTGTGATGCGATGGGTTCCCAACCAAGTGCTTTTTCCTTCGCGGGGCATACCTGGCGGCAAACTCCGCAGCCGTTGCAGTCCAGGGTGTCAAGCTGCATTACGTATTCGTATTGCTCGAAGCCCTTGCCGTTTGCCTTTACTTTTTTGAAGCCGGCGGGGGCATTCTTGGCTTCTTCCGCGTTTAGCAGGAACGGCCTGATGGAGGCATGTGGGCAGACATACGAACACTGGTTGCACTGAATGCAGTTTTCGGGTATCCATACAGGTACCTCAACGGCAATGCCGCGCTTCTCATATTCGGAAGTACCCATGGGGAACGTGCCGTCTTCGCGGCCGATAAATGTGCTAACAGGAAGCGTGTCGCCTTTCTGCGAGTTCATCACGAACGCTACGTTCTTGACAAAATCGGGCGCATCAAGTGTAACAGCGGCCACAGGTGCCGCACCTGACCACGAAGCAGGAACTGAAATTTCCACAACGCGCTTGACTCCTTCGTCTACAGCGGCGTAATTCATGTTAAGAATTTTTTCGCCCTTGCTTCCGTAGGACTCTTCAATCTCTTCTTTCATGTGCTTGACGGCATCTTCGATAGGTATTATATTCGCGATCTTGAAGAAAGCTGCTTGAAGCACCGTATTTACACGACCGCCCAGACCAAGTTCCTTGGCGATGTCGGTCGCGTTGATTGTATAAAGCTTAACACCTTTTTCGGCGATCTGTTTCTTGATATCGGCCGGAAGGTTAGCTTCAAGTTCTTCGGGTGTCCACAAGGTGTTGAGCAGGAACGTCCCGCCCTTCTTGATATCTGTGAGCATGTCGTACTTGTCCACATAGGACTGATTGTGACATGCCACAAAGTCGGCGTTCTTGACCAGGTAGGCGGAGTGTATGCGCTTCTTGCCGAAGCGGAGGTGGCTTGTGGTAATGCCGCCGGACTTCTTAGAGTCGTAGGCAAAGTAAGCCTGGGTATACATGTCGGTGTTGTCGCCTATGATCTTGATCGAGTTCTTGTTGGCGCCGACGGTTCCGTCCGCGCCAAGCCCCCAGAACTTGCAGCTATACGTGCCTTCCGGGGTGGTGTCGATATTCTCGCCGAGCGGGAGAGAGGTATTTGTTACGTCGTCAACTATGCCGACGGTAAAGTTGTTCTTGGGCTTGTCGAGCTTGAGGTTGTCGTATACCGCCAGAACCTGCGCGGGGGTGACGTCCTTTGAGCCAAGGCCGTAGCGTCCGCCCACAATTGTTGGGATTTCGTTGTTGCGGAAGAATGCCGTGCAGACGTCTTGGTACAGAGGTTCGCCCATGGAGCCCGGCTCCTTGCATCTGTCGAGTACGGCGATCTTCTTTGCGGTCTTGGGTATGGCCTCAAGGAACTTGTCGGACACGAACGGCCTGAACAGATGCACGTTAACAATACCGACTTTTTCGCCCTTTGCGGTCAGGTAGTCTACCACTTCCGTGGCAGAGTCGCACACGGAGCCCATGGCTATGATAACGCGGTCGGCATCCGGCGCGCCGTAGTAATTGTAAAGTTTATAGCCGCGATTAAACCTCTTGTTGATTTCTTCCATGTATTTTTCGACGATCTGAGGAACCTCGTTATAAAACTTGTTAGAAGCTTCCTTTGCTTGGAAAAATATGTCGGGATTCTGAGCCGTGCCCCTTACAACGGGGTGCTCTGGGTTCAAAGCGTTCCTGCGAAACGCCTCGAGCGCGTCCATGTCAAGCAGAGGAGCGATATCCTCATTCTCCCAAACTTCGATTTTCTGAGTCTCCGCCGAAGTACGGAACCCGTCGAAGAAATGCAGGAACGGAAGCCTTGCCTTAATTGACGAAAGGTGAGAAATAGCGCCAAGATCCAGGCATTCCTGTACGTTTGACGATGCCAGCATAACAAAACCGGTCTGGCGGCAAGCCATGACGTCCGAGTGATCGCCGAAGATCGAAAGAGCGTGACCTGCCAGAGCTCTCGCGCTGACGTGAAGCACGCCGGGCAGAAGCTCGCCGGCAATTTTGTACATGTTCGGGATCATAAGCAGCAGACCCTGAGAAGCCGTATAGGTGGTGGTCAAGGCTCCGGCCGCAAGCGACCCGTGAACGGCTCCGGCTGCCCCGCCTTCGGATTGCAGCTCGACGACCCTGACCTCCTGACCAAATATGTTGGTCTTGCCATGAGCCGCCCATTCGTCGACTTCTTCCGCCATCGTGGAGCTGGGCGTAATCGGATAAATAGCCGCTACTTCCGTGAACGCATACGATGCATATGCCGCGGCCTTATTTCCATCCATGGTCTTCATGCTTAAAGCCATATGTAGTTCCTCCCTTAAAATACTAAAATATTATACATTCAAAATTATATCACACAAATCAGGACTAAGTAAATACGAAAATCAAAAAAGGTTATTCTTTTAACAAACTTTAGGCATCCCTGGGGGTTTTTTGTCTACAAATAAAACAATGCCCTGATTATATCGGGACATTGTTTTGGCATTTATTGGTTTCATGTACAAAATGAGCTTGTCTTAGAGCCTGTTTAATATCTTTTTGCCGCCAAGACAATGGTGAAAAGATATTAAACAGGATATTACCCTTCAATACTTAAAATACCGATAATGGAAAGGAAAATAAGAACTGCAATTACCGTACCAAGAGCCGCGCAAAACCAGTCCTTTTCCTTAGCCACCTGGTAGATTATCGCGGGTATCAGTCCAATCAGCCCGAATGCGCATCCGATAACTATGAATATCATAGCCCAACTGTCCGCCTGCGCCATATGGTTAAGATAAAAGTGCCCTCCTGGGAATGTACCGGCGACTGAATAACCCCAAATTTCCGCCGGGCTTTGGCCTTCAAAAATTGCCATGAACACAATGTTGGGATTCAGCACGTTGTTTGAAGGGTTGGCAAGGATTAATACCGGCGCGAACAGCGCCCCGACCGCGGAAGTTATTGTAACCCAATAAACTATGCCGCCAAAAATCTGTTGGCTCTTAGGAATACTTACTCCGGTTTGTTTTTCCAAGCAACTTCCCCCCCAGACGCTGTACCAGGGCGTGTTTGAAACCCCCATTTGGGCGCAATTTTGGTCAATTATCCGTTTGGCGTTGTCAGCGCCTCCGCTGGCGCTTCGGATGCTAAACGTGCGCCACCGGCACACAGCATCCTAGCAGACTCATGCCGTTATGCGTCGTCGGCGCTTCCTAGCCCAGCGAATAATTGTCTCAAAATTTCACCCGAAGCGGGTTTTCAAACACACCCTAGGCGCTTTTCTTCGTGTCTTTCAAAAAAAATATGGCTGAGATACCAATCATAATTGCAATAAATAGAGCGACTTGCACGCCGGCCGGAATCACTCCGATAACGCCAAGCATCTCAAGCCCCCTTGTTACCAGCGTAAAGCTTGTAAAGATCATGATACCTATTAACACTATACGAACAATACCGATCTTTATTCGCGCCAGCAAGTGAGCGCCGATAAAGCCTCCGACTACCTGCCCGGCCATCCATGGAAGCACAAACATGGGGATTATGCTGCCGGCAAAAATGTATGGCCAGACCGACACGCATCCTCCGATACCTAGTATTACGTTTGAGTTGGCCGCCGCCAGTCTAAGGGGAAGCCCCATGCCAAGGTTAAGAGCCGGGGTAATGGCCCAGCCCCCGCCCATGCCGAAGAACCCGCCAAGTATTCCGATAACGAACAGCAGGATGATGCCCAGTGGGGCGCGCTTAACCTTGTAGCTGCGGACGACGCCCTCGCTTTCGTCGTGGTACGAGGCTTCCAGCTTCAGGCTCTTTGTAAAATTATCGACATGCGCTATTTCCGGCTTCTCCAGCTTCTTGCCGCCGCTTAGGAAGAATACGGCGAGTGCCAGCAGAATAAGGCCCAGCCCAAACCTCATAAAACCTTCCCCAGTGACGCCGGTTCCTGCAGCCGTAATTATCGCGAGCGTCGCTCCGGTAAGCGCCCCAATGCTCTGACTGATTGTCATGACAAGGCTGAGACGGTAATTTGTAAGTCCTTTCTTTGTGAATATACCGATAGAAACAGGCCCCGAAAACATTGCGACGATAATGCCTGTTCCACGAACCACAAGGCTGTTGACATCAGTAAACGCCAGCATTATCGGCGTAAAAATGACCCCGCCGCCAATGCCCGCTATAACGGCGATCATGGCGATTGCCGTACTCAGTACAAAAAAGGCCAGAATTATAAGCGTAATCGTGGAAGTTGACATTTCCCCCTGCGTGTGTCCGTCCGACAGCACCGATAAAAACGCAAGGCACAAGAAGCTGGCTATAATTGCCGTCGCCATGATAATACTTTCAAGCCAGGGCGATTTGGTATACTTGCTTTGTCCGGCTTCTTTCAGTATTGACAGCATATTGCGTGACTCTCCCTCCGGCTTTATACTGCTCATAAATTAGAATATTTCCCGGAAATACTACACGCAATCTGCTTCATACGAGGTAATGCGTGAGCAAAAAACATCTTGAACGATTCACAATAGATATTGCGTGAAAGCTCCTTGGATTGAAATACTTCGCGGTCTCTCCGGCACCCTCCGCGGCAAATTCGGAAAAAAGCGCAGATGGCGCAGCCCGCGTCGACTTGGGAAGAGGGCTGCACAAACCTTCTTGCCGCCTCGCCCGTAAGCATGGCCTCAAAGCCCGAAGTGTGAACACTTCCAAGCAAGTAATGATCCAGAGCATAGAAGTCGCAGGGATATACGCTGCCGTCGGCCTCCACAAGCGCGTACGCGTTGCATATCCCGGCCATTGCGCAGTTCTCGGGCGGGTTTCCCATAAGAATATGTATGTAATTGTCAAACGCTCTGACAGACGTGCAGACTCCCCTGCGAAAATTGTCATACCACAAATCGAAGACGCGGCAGAGGAAGTGTCCGTAGAGTTTCGCGCTGAGCGAATAGAAGCGGCCGCCGCGATCCCGGTCAAAACTTTCGATACATGGAATAAACTGAATGTATTGAAAGCCGTGCTTCATGTAAAAATTCCACGCTTTATCCGGGTGGGAGGCTAATTGCTTTGTAACGACGCTAAGTATGTTAAAGTCGGCATTGTGTTTCTCTAAGAGCCGCGCCGCGGCAAGGCATCGGCTGTGAGTGCCCTTTCCCGGTAAATCCTTGCGGAAGCTGTCGTGTACAGACCTTTCGCCATCTATCGACAGTCCGACAAGGAATTTGTTATCGGACAAAAACGCGGCCCATTCCGAGTCTAAAAGCGTCCCGTTGGTCTGTATGGAATATTGAGTTCTGACACCGCGCTTGTTGTGCTTCTTCACGAACTTAATAAACGCACGGAAAAAGTCCGGCCCGGCAAGCAGCGGCTCGCCGCCTTGAAACGCGAAAGAGCAGCGCAGTTCGGCTTCTTCCAGGGCTGACGAAACAACTTTCTCCAATGTGTTCAAGCTCATTACATCATGGCTGCCGCCGGCGCGAGCTGATGCTATATCGGTGTAAAAACAATAAACGCAGCACATGTTACAATTGCTCGACGCTGGTTTTATAAGTAGTGACAATGATTTCATCTAATGCTCCGGTTCCCTAATAGCCTGTTTTTATTCCGGGGAAAATCTCAAGCAGGTCAAAGGCGACTACGATTTCACCGTCATATATCTTGCAGACCTGGCTGACCAGTTCGCCTATGTAGGTTCCGCGGGTCAGGTGGGTCAGTACAAGCTTCTTTGCGTTTGTTTTCCTGGCGACTTCGGCAAGCTCGGCAATTCTGATATGGGATTTTTCAAGCCTCTTTTCAAAATCAGGATGCATACTCGCCAAGTGCCAGGCCGGGGTCTGGTTTGCGTCCATAACAAGGATATCCGTGTCCATTGCGAATTCGACAAACGATTCTGAGTGCATCAGATCGCCGGAAACTACGACGCGCTGCCCGCCCGCCTCAAATTTATAGGACAGGCTGTGAATTGTATGCGGAACGCGGATTGTAGATATCGTAACGCCGTCCAATTCAAAGCTGTCGCGATCCTCAATAGGGCGAATGTTTATGTTGGTCGTAAGCCCGTCCATGTTGAATCCGAGGTTTTCAAAATATTTTACATAGTCCCCATAAAGCTCGTTGACGATTGTGTCATGAAAATGCTTGACCTTCGGGGGGCCTGCCAGATTGACCCTCTTCCTTCCGTCATGATGACCTATTATAAGAAAGTACGGATAATCGGACGAATGATCCGCGTGAAGGTGGGTCAGGAATACGTTGACGACGTCGGGCGGATTTATACCGGCTTTAAGCATCTGATTCATAGCGCCGTTGCCAAGGTCGCACACGAAATATTTATCCTTATACTGCACCATCGTGCAGGGGGACGACTTCCGCAAATCCTGGCCGGGCGAACCGCTGCCAAGGGTTGTTACCTTGAAGCCTTCGGGGATGCCGGGTTGTATTCTAAACTTCTCCGGTACTGTGTGCATAGAATTCTCTCCTAAAATTCTAATTTTTGTGGAGCGATCATTTTTTAAAAAGCCGCAAACCTTTGCGGATGCTCCACAAAGATTTGCGATTTTATAGCCTGATTAGTCCGTTATATTGAACTCGTCAAGCGCTATTAACGTAGTGTCCCAGGCGTTGCGAACCATTGCGGTCAGCTCTTCCTCGCTGATGATACTAAACGGGTGAACGCCTGTCGTTTGCTGGATAAAGGCCTGATACTCATCGGTAAGCATGGCGGCGTGAATCCGTTCCTTTATAAATTCCACTATTGCGTCGGGAGTGTCGGCACGAACTGAGGCAAATATAAACGAAGCGAAATCACCCACCCTGGTAATGCCGTAATCGGTGATAAGCGGAAGATCAGGCATCGCTTCGTCGGATACGTCGTGCAGAAGGACGACGTTCCTGATGTTGCCCGCTATTTCCTGTGTGAGGATACCGTGAACCGTACCAAGAACCGCGAAGTCGATTTCGCCGGTTTGTACCGCTGCTATGACTTCGGCTCCTCCCACATATGGAACAAAAATTCCGGTTGTGACTCCCAGTTCGTCAAGGACGATCTCGGTGGTCAGGTGAGAATGCGATCCGGGGTTGCTGGCGCTGAATGTGAAGGAATCTCCGCTCTGCACGAAGTCCAGCCAATCTTGCGGGGTGACAATGCCCGAATCCGGCCTTACAAAAACCGCGTAAGGGGAAACCGGCGTCAGCAGCGCGATGTGGCGAAAGTCCTCCCAGGTATATCCCGTGTCGTTAAGAGCCGGCTGAGTAGCCATAGCGCCGCTGTTGGCCGAAAGGATTGTATATCCGTCCGCCGCGCGGTAAAACGCCTCAAGAGTCCCTATAACATTTGCCCCGCCCGGAATATTTTCGATGATGATGTTCGCCCCCAAGTCCAGGACTTCTATGACAGCCCTGGCCGGAAGATCGAGGGGAGCGCCTGCGGGAGCGGAAACGATCCAGCTAATGTTTCCCGAAGGGAAATTGCCCAGATCGGCTAAGGGGTCTGTCTCAGCGACCGGTTCCGCGGCGTCGGCCGCCTGAGGCGGCGGATCGGCCGGAGCCGGGGCAGGAGCGGGCTGAGCGGCGCATCCCGAAAGGACAAATACCATTACAGCGGCTAAGAGAATTGTAGCGATGATTCTACAGATTTTCATAAAGCTCCTCCTTAGAACCTGTATTCAATAACGCTCAACGCCGTCTAGAAGGTCAAACTCCACCCCACGAAGCCAAAGTCGGGCCTCGCGGGGGCCCCGGCTTTCCGCCACTCGTCGTCAGCTCATCCTAGCGTACCACTACGGGTACGCGTCGTCTTCGCTTCCTAGATTGGCGAAAAATCGCCGCTTCTAGCCGACATTTCGGTTATTGAATACAGGTTCTTAATTATTGGATAAATATTATGCCCCAGACACCAGGGTACGGCCTACAGGTTCATCCAATGGAGCCCGGGCCATACGCCGGGTTTGGAGAAATTGCGCTGCTGTGAGCCGGGTGTCGATCTTCCCGCAATAACATATGAAGCCAGCAAATCCTTGAGTTCCTTGACTATATCAGGCCTCTTGCCGTACAGGTTTTCCTGTTCGCCTATGTCATTGCTCAAATCATACAACTGTACCGGGGCAAGCTTGCTCAAATCGTCCTTTCCTTCCGCCGGATAAGAAACACCTCCCGAACCGGCGCACAGTTCAAGCTTCCAACTTCCCTTGCGAATAGAGTACATTCCTTTTCCCGAATGATGTACCGTGGCTTCGCGCGTTTCAATGCCGCCGCCTTTCCACAGGGGAAGCATGGAAACGCTGTCCTCGCCGGCGGCGTCGCCGTAATCGTAACCTACAACCTCGGCAATTGTGGAAAAAAGGTCTGTCAAGCAGACGCACTTGTCGCTGCTTGCGCCGGGTTTAATCATTTCCGGCCATTTTACAATGAGCGGGACGCGGTGGCCGCCCTCCCAGATGTCGAACTTGCAGCCTCTGAAAATATGGCTGGAATTATGCCCGTACTCCCTTACGAGCATTGGTATGTCGACAATAGGGGCGCATCCGTTGTCACTGGTAAAAATGATGATTGTGTTGTCAGCGATTCCAAGGTTTTTGAGCTTTGTTTCCAATTTGCCGATAAAGTCGTCAACCATTAGAATCATGTCGCCATAAGGGCCGATTTTCGACTTTCCGGCAAATTCGTCCGTTGGTACAAGCGGCCCATGTACGGCCGGAGTGGGTGAGTAGATGAAGAAGGGTTTGTCGTCATCGGCATACTTGTCGACAAGATCAAGCACTTTGTTATGCATATCGGGCACGGCCCGCTGTACGTCATAATCAGCCGCAACAGGGCCATAGCATATATAGTCCGCGGTATATTCGCCGGGTTTGTGAGGCTGCCATCCCTTGATTCCGGCTACATGATCCGGCTTTGTCAGAACGCGGTCGTTCTCAATGTATACCAGGGGAGGTTGATCCAGTGACCCTGGCATACCGAAGAAATAGTCAAAGCCGCGGGTATTGGGGCCGTTCATGATTGGTTTATCGTAGTCGATACCTTCCATCGGGTCTTCGGGGTCAAGCTCCGCATATGTTTTAGGAGCTTTCCAGCCGCCCTTGGTCGCCCAGTCCATACCCAAATGCCATTTGCCAACCGCGGCGGTATTGTATCCGGCTGACCGGAGCATCGTTCCGATTGTCGCGCGCCCCTCTTCAATGAGGGCGGGCGCGGGCCCGGGCAAAACGCCAGCTTTCAGCTCGGACCGCCAGGCGTAACGGCCTGTCAGTATGCCGTAACGCGACGGAGTGCAGACAGCCGAGCAGGAATGTGAATCCGTAAAGGTTATTCCATCTCCGGCAAGCGCATCGATATTTTTTGTATCCACTTTGGAATTTTTATTCAGGCAGGATATATCGCCATATCCAAGGTCATCAAGTAAGAATAGTATGATATTGGGTTTTCTATTCAAAGCAAAATCCTCCTTAATTGCTTAGGGCGTGTCGACATGAGTTTTTCTGGAATGATTATCAGGCGGTTTTTCGCCAATCGAGGAAGTGGCGACGCCGCGTACCCGCAGAGGTACGCAAGGAGCCAGTGACGAAGAGTGGAGGAAA
>WRAW01000015.1 GCA_009780015.1 Defluviitaleaceae bacterium
AATCAGCGTATTCAACTAAAAACAAAACTGACTCCGTTTGAAAAACGGCGCCAGTTTGCGTAATTTGTAGATATACTGCGATAGGGCTATTATTTTCGTGTCTGGTGAAGCTGGTTCAGTACAGAGTAGCCGCTTTGGGGCTTTGTTTTTATATAGGGCGTGTTGCCACTACGCAAAGATGCGCATTTGGTAGTGGCAACACGCCCTAATCAACAGTTTTGAAAAGAACCGGTTTGACGCCTGTGAGAGTGCTGTGATATAATTTGTGTGATACTCAGAACTGTTTGTACCGGGAGAGATCATATATGGATCAGGTGTCAAAAAAATCAAACGCGAGCCTGCAAAGTGAGTTACATGCTTTCATTTTGGAATTTTACCAAGATCATGAGCTTAATAAATTCCGATATGATGAAACAAAACGGTATTTCGACGTGCCTGTGATAGGCTATGCGGACGGGGACGACCCAATTTTTGAGAGCTATAAGAATGTCGTCTGCAAAAATCATTTGACGCCGCGCGAAGCTTACTCAAAAATTCGTCCTGATGAAAACCCGAAAAAGCTTACGGTGATATCTATTTTATTACCGCAGACCAAGGAAGTGCGGGACTCAAACAGACGCCACCGGCAAGACTCTCCTATTCCGTCATATGACTGGGTGGATGTAAAAGTCCGGGGGAGGGAGATGCAGGCCAAGCTCAACAACGCGATTGTGGGTATCCTGGCTTCAAATGGAATCAATAGTTTCGCCACGGACTCAACAGAATTGATACACGCGAAATTTAAAACTGATCCGCTTTCCGTCGATATTCAGTGGTCGGAACGGCATATCGCATATGCGGCGGGATTAGGAACCTTTGGTCTATGCGGAAACATTATTACCGAAAAAGGGAAAGCAATGCGGTGCGCAAGCTTGATCGCGGCCGTCGAATTTCCCGTGACGCCGCGCCCCTATCAACATTATAGAGAGTACTGTCTGTTTTATCCAAACGGCGAGTGTAAAGCGTGTATCGGTAGATGCCCCGTATCAGCGATATCTGAAAGCGGCAAAAACATTGAGCTGTGCAAGGAGCGCATATGGGCGGGAAAACCGATTGTTACGGAAAAATATGATTTAATGGAGCACGGCTGTGGTCTTTGTCAATTGAGCGTACCTTGTGAAGCCGGTATACCTGCCAGGAAGAAATAACGCCAGAAATCTGTTGAAGTGGCGGGGCCGCTATGTTATAATTCGCAAGAAACAACCGGAAGTGTGAGGAGTGAATCAGTGAAGATACAGAACTATGTTAGCGGAGTGCTTGGCGCAATGGCCAAGGGGCTGTTCGCCACGCTGATAATGGGCACGATAATAAGGCAGGTCGGAATAATCGCCGATATTTACATGCTGAGGGAGCTTGGACAGGTCGCAATGTTCCTGATGGGCCCGGCGATTGCCGGAGCGGTTGCCATGGAACGCGGCGCGAAGACGTTTACCGTGTTGTCCGCGGCGGTGGTCGGCGCGGTTGGCGCCGGCAGCGTCAGCATGTCCATGGGCGGCGGCTGGATGATAGCGGTGGGAGAGCCCGTAGGGGCGCTGCTTGCCGGAATTGTCGCGGCCGAGGTCGGCCGGCTGATCGAGGGCAGGAGCAAGTTCGACCTTATGATCGTGCCGGTTGTGGTGATACTCGCGGGCGGCTTTGTGGGCCTGACGCTTGCGCCGTATGTCGCGGCGGCTCTTACGGCTGTCGGAGCGTTTATCAATAATCTGACGACCTTGCAGCCGCTGACCATGGGGATACTGATTGCCGTGACCGTGGGAATGGCTCTGACCGGCCCGATTTCGTCGGCGGCGCTGTGCATCGCGATCGGCATTGACGGGCTGGCGGCTGGCGCGGCGCTTGCAGGGGGCGCGGCGCAGATGGTTGGTTTTGCAGTGGCGAGCTTTCGCGAGAACAAGTTCAGCGGGTTGATAAGCCAGGGTTTGGGGACAAGCATGATACAGTTTCCAAATATCGTAAGAAATCCGCTGATATGGGTTCCACCCATAATCGCGAGCGCCGTAGGCGGAGGGCTGTCGACGATGGTGTTTCGTATGGAGACGACGTCGGTGGGGGCGGGAATGGGAACTTCCGGCCTTGTGGGTCAGTTCACGACATACGCGGTAATGGGAGAGGCTTCGCTCATTCCCATGGCGTTGCTGCATTTTGTAATACCTGCGGTCGTCAGTCTGGCCGTAACTGAATTCATGAGAACCAGAAATTGGATACGCTTGGGAGATATGCAACTGTAATGCTGCCGATAGAGTACTTACAACACATGGAAGAACTGCTTGGAGGCGAGTTCGGCGCGTACCTGCGCGCTATGGACGAGCCTTCGCACGCTGGTATACGAACCAATCGCCTGAAAATTACGCCGGGCGAGTTGTCGCGTCTGATCGAAAAAGAGCCGGAGGGTGTGCCCTGGTGCGCTGACGGTTTCTATATGCCGGACGGGTTTCGAGCGGGAAAGAGCGCGCTGTACCACGCGGGCCTGTATTATATTCAGGAGCCGTCGGCCATGAGCGCGGCGCAGGCCTTGGGAGTGTCCCCAGGAGAGAGGGTTCTCGATCTTTGCGCCGCCCCCGGCGG
Source organism: Defluviitaleaceae bacterium (assembly GCA_009780015.1). Classification (GTDB taxonomy): domain Bacteria; phylum Bacillota; class Clostridia; order Lachnospirales; family WRAA01; genus WRAA01. The sequence continues at coordinate 2,605 of WRAW01000015.1, forward strand.
CAAGTCGACCCAGTTGGCCGGGGCGCTGGGCGGCGAGGGCTTGCTCATCTGCAATGACGTCAGCCGCTCACGCCTGAAAGCCTTGGTCAAGAACCTTGAGCTGGCCGGAGTCCGAAACGCCGTCGTAACATGCGAAGAGCCGCGCAAGCTGGCTCGTGCGTTTCCGGGCTTCTTCGACAAAATTCTGATAGATGCCCCGTGTTCAGGCGAGGGGATGTTCCGCAAGGACAGGGACGTATTGAAGGCATATTCAGCCCAGCGGATTGAGTTTTTCGCGCGAACTTCCCGGGACTTGCTTGAAAGCGCGGCATTGATGCTGTCGCCGGGGGGACGTATATTGTTTTCCACATGTACGTTCAATAAGACTGAGAACGAGGACTCGGTAGACGGTTTCCTGGCGTCAAACCGGGATTTTAGCCCGGCCGAAATACGGCTGAAAGGCGATGACGGCTTTGCCAAGGGCTTCGGCGGGAACGGCGAAAACTATAGGCGGCTGTTCCCGCACAGAGTACACGGCGAGGGGCATTTCCTGGCGGTTCTTGAAAAGAGAGGGAACTCTTCGCAAAATGAGAATAATGTTTCGGTATCCATGCCCAAATCACTCAAAAGAGCCGCGCGAAGCCAGCAAGCTGTCTTCCGTGACTTTGCGGCATATGCGTTGCGCGATGATTTTCTGATTGACGCTGAACTGTACGTCATGGGCGACACGCTGTACACGCTTCCGCCGGGGCTTCCGAATCTTGACGGCATCAGGCTCGTCAAGACGGGCCTGCGTCTTGGGGAATTACGTCAGTCCCGCTTCGAGCCGAGCCAGGCTCTGGCAATGGCGCTTACATGCCGTGACGTAAAGCAGGTTGCGGACTTTCCGCACACTTCCGCGGAGGTCGTTAAATATCTAAAAGGTGAAACACTTGAGATGGCTCCCGGAAGTCAGGATGGATGGGCTCTGGTGTGTACCGAAGGGTATCCGCTGGGCTGGGGCAAGGTTTTGCGCGGCATACTAAAGAACAAGTACAATAGGAATTGGCTGATGGATTAAGAACCTGTGGTCAATATCCGAAATGCTGGCTAGAAGTGGCGGTTTTTCGCCAGTCTAGGAAGGAGCGACGCCGCGTACCCATAGCGGTACGCAAGGATGCTGTGTGCCGGTGGCACACGTTTAGCATCGAAGCGCCAGCGTAGGTGGAGCGACTGACGACCCGGGGTCCCCATAAAGCCCGGTTTTGGCTTTATGGGGTGGACTGTGGCGGAAAACCGACCTTCTAGGCTGCGTTGAGCGGTGTTGACCACAGGTTCTAAGCCTTACAGGAGAGACGCAATGTACGACGTGATAATAATCGGCGCGGGAGTAATCGGCTGCGCAATCGCGCGAGAACTGTCGCGATACAGCCTCAGGACTCTTGTGCTGGAGAAGGGCAGCGACGTGGCCGTGGGAGCGTCCAAGGCCAACAGCGGCATCGTGCACGCGGGATACGACGCGAAGCCGGGCACGCTCAAGGCGCATTACAACATGCTTGGCGTCTCAATGTTCGAGGAATTCTCACGAGAGCTGGGCTTCGCCTTCGACATGCGCGGTTCATTCGTGGTATGCATGGACGAGGCCGACGTTCCAAAACTTGAGGAATTGATGGTGAGAGGCCAAGATAACGGTGTACCCGGTCTTGAGATAGTTGACGGCGGGCGTCTGCGCCTGCTTGAACCGGGCGTGAGCGAAAAGGCCGTCAAGGCGCTGTACGCACCGACCGGTGGGATAGTGTCTCCTTATGAGATGACATTGGCTTTAGCCGAAAATGCCGCAGAAAACGGTGTGCAATTCAAGTTTGGCGCGAAGGTAACCGGTGCGGCCAAGGGCAACGACGGCAATTTCACAGTGACGACAACGCAGGGAGGCTTCGCGGCGCGCGCGCTTATAAATGCGGCGGGCGTCCATGCCGACGAAGTTAACAACATGATTAGCGCCTACAAAATAAACATAGTGGCGCGCAAGGGCGAGTATATAATGCTTGACAAGATCGGCGGCGTACACTCGACTATTTTCCAGCTCCCGACAAAGATGGGCAAGGGGGTGCTGGTTTCGCCGACCGTTGACGGAAACATAATCCTGGGCCCAACCGCCGTCGATGTAGACGACAAGGACGATGTGTCCACAACCGCCGCGGGCTTGCAGGGTATCCTGAAAAACGCGCTGATATCCGTACCGGGTCTGCGACTTGACCGCACAATAGTTTCGTTTGCCGGGTTGCGCGCGCACAGCGCGGACGGCGATTTTATAATAGGTGAAGCGCCGGATGTGAAGGGCATGATAAACGCCGCGGGGATAGAATCCCCCGGCATTACGTCCGCCCCTGCGATTGCGCGGCATGTGGGGTCAATTGTCGTACAGATGCTGGACGCCAAGCCGGACCCCGGTTTTAACCCGATCCGTAAGCCTCACTTTAATTTTCGCCGGTCGGACGACGCTGCCCGCGCCGCGGCTGTCTCGCGAAACCCCGACTATGGCAGAATTGTTTGCCGCTGCGAGCTTGTAAGTCTTGGCGAAATGCGCGACGCCATCCGTTCGCCGGTTCCTGCGCGGGACATGGACGCGCTCAAGCGCAGAACGCGAACGGGCATGGGTCGATGCCAGGGCAGCTTTTGTACGAGCCGCGCCCTGGGGCTGCTGGCCGAAGAGTTGGGCGTCGACCTTTGCGAAGTGACAAAATTCGGCGAAAACTCGAGGATACTATATGACAGAAGTTGATATCGCTATAATAGGAGCGGGCCCGGCCGGCCTTGCCGCCGCGGTTGCGGCGTACGACGCCGGCGCGGCGGATATACTGATACTGGATCGCGACTCCAGTCTTGGCGGAATACTGAACCAATGTACGCACGAGGGTTTCGGCGAATATACCTTCGGGGAAGTTCTGGACGGACCGGCCTACGCCGAGCGCTGCGCGAAGCTGGTTGTGGAACGGGGCATCCGTACCATGCAGGATACAATAATTACGGACTTGACCCCTGAGCGCGTACTTACCGCCGTGAACTCACACGGCTTACACAAAATAAGCGCGCGCAGCATAGTGCTTGCTACGGGATGCCGCGAACGCGGACGCGGGGTTTTGGGCATAGCGGGTGATCGTCCCGCCGGAGTGCTGACCGCCGGAACCGCGCAGAAGCTGGTCAATACCTACGGACTCGTCCCAGGGCGCGAGATCGTCATACTTGGGTCGGGCGACATCGGCCTTATAGCCGCCAGGCTGCTGACGATTAACGGCGCGCGCATAAAGGCCGTCGTCGAAAGGAACCCGCAAAGCCCGGGACTTGCCGGCAATATCGAGCAGTGCCTCGACGCTTTCGGCATAGAGCTGCGTCTGTCGCACAACGTCACCCGCATCGAAGGCCGTGAGCGCGTAACCGGTGTGTACGTCGCAAAAGTGGGTGAAAATATGCAGTCAATCCCCGGGACGGAAGAGCTTATCCCGTGCGATACGCTGCTGCTGTCCGTCGGCCTGATACCCGAGAACGAGCTGGCAAGCCGCGCGGGGGTACGGCTGGACGCGAGAACGGGCGGCGCGGTAGTTGACGAAACATGTCGGACGAGCGTCCCGGGCGTGTTCGCATGTGGGAATGCCGTGCGCGTACACCAGCTTGTCGACAATGTATACGAAGAAGGCGCGCTGGCGGGCCGCCACGCCGCGCAATATGTCTTATCCTGTGAGGGACGCCATGCAGAAGCTTGATCTTATCGCAACAACGACATTCGGGCTGGAGGCCACGGTAAAGCGCGAGCTTGAGCGCCTGGGCTTTGCCGATGCGCGCTCCTCCGACGGCCGTGTGGACTTCACCGGCGACGCTTCGTCAATCGCGCGCGCAAACCTGTGGCTGCGCTCGTCCGACAGGGTGCTTCTTAGAATGGGCGAGTTTACGGCGACGACGTTCGATGAGTTGTTCGAGCGGACAAAGTCTCTTCCTTGGGACGACTGGATTACTAAGGACGGAAAATTCACTGTGACCGGAAAGTCGGTTAAGTCCACGTTGTTCAGCGTGCCCGACTGTCAGTCCATCGTCAAGAAGGCCGTGGTAGAAAAGCTGCGGTCGCGGCACAACGTCGACTGGTTCGACGAAACGGGGCCGGAGTACAAGGTGCAGGTTGCGCTGTTGAAAGACACAGCGACCCTGACCATCGACACAACAGGCCCAGGACTGCACAAGCGCGGATACCGCGAGCACGCGGGGGCGGCCCCTCTAAAGGAAACGCTGGCTGCTGCCCTTATCGAACTGAGCTTCTGGAAGCCGGGACGGATTCTTTTGGACGGCGTGTGCGGCTCCGGCACAATTCCCATAGAGGCGGCGCTAATTGCCCGCGGCATAGCGCCCGGCCTTAACCGCGCGTTCGTCAGCCAGACGTGGCCGCAGATATCCGACCTTATTTGGAAGGATGAGCGCCGCCGCGCCTACGCCGCTATTTCATATGACACTGAGCCTCAAATCTACGGCTATGACATTGATCCGAACGTAATCGAGCTGGCCAAGGCAAACGCGGCCAAAGCAGGAGTGGACGACTGCATCACATTCGGGGCGTCGCCACTGGGCAAGCTTTCACTGCCCGGAGCTTTCGGCGTGTGCATCATGAACCCACCCTACGGCGACCGGATGGCAAGTGCCAAGGAAGCCGCCGCCCTCTACCGTGAAATGGGCGCGCTTTTTGCCGCCGATAAGTCGTGGTCGGTGTACGTAATCACCTCCGACGAGGACTTCGAGCGGCACTACGGAGCAAAGGCCGACAAGAAACGCAAGCTCTTCAACGGCATGATAAAGACGGACTATTACCAGTTCCACGGAAGAAGGCCGGGCCATGAAGGCGTATGAATACGACGCGGCAATACAAAAAGCCCCAGACATGGACGCCGCGTATGTCGTGTTTCCATTTGATATACGCGAGGTGTTCGGCAAGGGGCGTGTGAAAGTTCGTGCGACGTTTGACGGCGAACCTTATGACGGAAGCATTGTAAACATGGGAGTAAAGAACGCCGACGGATCGGTGTGCTACATAATCGGGATAACAAAGGCCATACGCGCGAAGATCGGCAAGCAGCCGGGGGATACGGTTCGAGTCACGATCCGCGAACGGGAGTGAGAGTATTTGATACAGATACGCAATATGAACGATATCACGCCGGACCAGTTAGGGCAAGCGGCGCGCGTACTCAGCGACAGTCTGCCGTGGGGCTACGCCGCGCCCGAAGATGCCATGCGTGAGATCAAGCGAAGGCTTGTGCCTGAGAACACCATGCTGGCGGTCGTTTCGGAAGGCGAAGTCGTGGCGCTTGCCGGTATGATGGATCCGACTTATGACGGGCGGGTATTTGAGCTGCACCCGCTTGCCGTCAGAAGCGACCGTCGGGGACGGGGAATGGGACGCGCCCTGGTTACGGCTCTGGAAGACGCGGCCCGGAGCCGGGGTGGCGTTGTCATGTGGCTGGGAGCCGACGACGACAGCGCCGAAGGAGAGACCACTTTGGCCGGCGTAGACCTGTTCGACGATCTTCCGGGGCGTCTCGCTAATTTCAAGCCTGGTACTCACCAGGCGGGGTTCTATATGAAACTGGGATACGGTATTATCGGCGTCATGCCCGAAGCAAGCGGCCCGGGCAAGCCCGACATATACATGGCGAAACGACTCTAGGGTGTGCCGGCAATAGATTTTTCGGAATATTTTTGGTCGAACTCCACCCCACGAAGCCAAAACCAGGCTTCGTGGGGGCCCCGGTTTTGTGCCGCTCTTCGTCGGTTCCTTCTAGCGTACCACTGCGGGTACGCGTCGTCGTCACCTCCTAGATTGGCACAAAATCGCCTCAAAAATCTTCTCGAAAAACTATTGTCGACACACCCTAAAACGATAGTATAAGCCCGCCGCGGCTGGCGTAGGTGGAACACAGCCCGCGGCATTCAAGGATGACGATTTTCTTAAAGTTGACGCGCTTGGTGACTTCTTCCTTGAGCTTTGTGGCTTTCTCGAGGGCTTTGACGTGGGAGATGGCAAGTATTTTGTTCTCGAAGTCAATGCCTTCCTTGCATACGATATCAACAAGTTTGGTGATGGCCTTGGCTGTGCCGCGCGCTTTGTCTACCATGGCGATTTCGCCGTCCAGAGCCTTGCAGACGGGCTTGATTGAAAGCAGCGACGCGATCTGCGCGATGTACGGTTTGACGCGCCCGGTCTTTACCAGGTTGTCGTACTTGTCCAGCACGAAGTATGTCTTCATGTTGCTGATGAAGTTGTTGACGGAGGTCACGATTTCTTCGTTATTCAGCTTTTCGCGCGAGGATTCGAGAATTTTCTCGACAATCAGGTACTCTGCCACCGACGCGGAAAGACTGTCGAATACGTGGGCAAACCTTGCCTTGCCTTCCTCCAGATAAATATTCTTGGCGGTCATGGCGCTGTTGTACGTTCCGCTAAGCTTTGACGAAAGCGTCACCATGAACACGCTGTCCTTGTCCGCAAACCTGTCAAGGAAGCTCTGGGGCGCGGGCGCGGCGGTCTTTGGCGCGCCGCTGTAGTTTTCCATGGCCAGGATGTATTCGTCCACATTGAGGTTTTCATCATCAATATAGACATTTTCTCCAAGTTGCAGCGTAAGCGGCGCGACTTCCACGCCGGGCTCCGGGGTGTTCTTGAGTTCAGGCGGCAGCTCGCAGCCGCTATCCACTACAATTTTAATCATTGGCGGTACTCCTTCGCGGATTTTTTCAACAGTATAGCACAGGAGCAGCCAATTGTACAGCGAAATTATCTTAGTCTTACGGAAATCAATTTTCAGAATATTTATACTCAGTCTTAGTCCAGGTCTATAGAAAATTTATACAAAATTTTATGTAAAATATTGTTATGTTTGTAGATTGACAAAAGGGGGGACATGATGCAAAATATGTATACTCTAACCTAATGTGCGCGCAAATTATCAGGAGCCTTTAGCCAATTAGAAAGGGTGAATATTTTCAGCGAACGTCTCTTGCGCAATTTAATTAGCGTGTTTTCATTGACTTAGGCTACAAAAGTGAATATGTGTAGAAGTAGGCCATTTATGAAGTCAATTAAGAAAGCAATTATGATATTTTTATGTTTTGTGCTGACAGTTTCTATGAGTGTTACTGTTTTTGCAGTAGAGCCATCTGTTTCTCAGCTTCAAGATATTAATGTGAGAAATCTTAATGTAAGGGCTTACCATGTTTCTGACGATGAATCAGTTTTCGTTATAGAAATACCCAGCTCATATGAGAGGGCTATTCCTGGTACTATACAGGCTGTGGTGACTCGACAGCCTAATGGAGCTGTGCAAGTAGTTATACATAATCGATCTGTTATGAATGTTTCGATAAATGGTAATATTGCCCTATTTGGTGATGCACCGCCCTTTAACGCAGTAGCCAATCATTTGATTGTTAATAACGTTATTGGCGCGGGAGGCTCGATACCGTATACTGTTTTTCCTTGGAATGGCACTTATGGTGGTGGAGTAATTACGTTGACCGTGACACCGGTATTTCCGTTTACAGGCCCCCTGCCTCAGGTACTCTAATTTTTTAAACTGCCAGGTATAGTTGGTATTTCATATCACTGTAGCCTTGTATACCGTATCTGTATCTAGTACCTGTTGAGCGGTGCTAGATACAGGTTTTTAATGTATTTTTTAGTGGAGGAAGCATACGTGTTTATTGAATGTGAAAAGTTATCTATAGAGGAAAGGATTCTTTTAATGCCTAGCATCCTTCCATTGGTATACATTATTTTTGAGGATAGGAAGTATGGATACAGTACGGGTATCATAATGAACGAAATTTTAAATTATCAAACGATTTGTAAAGATGAGTTTTTGTCGCTTTACTTTACTGTAAAAAAATATAATCATGAGATCGCTAGAGATATGCTGTCTAATTTTATTAAAAATGAAACAAACCGTTTTAATCAGAGTTAGGATGAAAATTCAAGCGGATATTCTATTTTTGCTGGAGCAAGACTGTTCTATAAGTGACATAGGTATGGTTATATTATCGCATATGGGTTTAGACTTTAAAGAAGAATTTATTTTAATGGTGCAAGAGTTTAATGAAGACATCTATAAGTCAATGTTTTTAAATGGAGAGCTTTGTAATTATGATATAAAATACTTCTTAGAATGGGAAGATTCTCATCATGGAGCATAGACACTTATCGCTAGAAGAGAAAAATAAGCTCATGCCAGATGTAATCATAGTATTAAATATGATTCGCTCTTTCCATGAATTTGGTATATCTTGCCTAGCGAAGAGAAAAGCGCTAGGTTATAATGATGATCAATTTCTATTGCTTTGTTGTACAACAGTAGCGGCCGGGAATAATCCAATAGTGTCACGCAAGATATTGTTTAATATTATTAATACTGAAAATGATTTATTTAAAAGAGTTAAGATGTCAATTCAGGCCGGGACTACTCTCATGCTGCAACATCCTCTAAAACCTCAAGATCGTCTTGTGCTATCAGCGATTTTTTCTCTTTCATGTATTGGACTAGATTTTAAAAATCAATTTATCTCAAATATTAAACATCACGACGAGAATATTTATAATTTATTATTTAAAAATGATGATTTTAACATTTCTTGAGAAGATGATAGGGTGCATAATGATTGAGAATGTGATTATGTAGGAGACGTGTTAGTTAAGGTATATTGTCAAGAAAGATTTGACGCGCCGCTGTCCACTACAATTTTAAAACCTGTGTTCAATACACGAAATGCTGTCGGGAAACTGCCGCTTCTAGACAGTATTGAGCGGTATTGGACACAGGTTCTGATCTTAAAAGTTGAACCGGACGTATATGCGGTTGAAAATGCGAAATATTCTTTACGTTATCTGAAGATGTCCAGCGGCGGCTCTATCGAATCGGCAAGCTCCATGCTGCAATGTGACGATCCGAAGTACGCGCACTCGCGGCAGCCCATGTTGTTGGTGCGTCTGTACGACAATGGAATGTCGTGGCCCATGGGGCGGTAGGTCGGGCAGTTTTTGATATTTCTGGGGGAGTACATGGCGTCGTGCCTCCTTTTTTTGTTTTTGGTAATAGTATCGTCAATTGTGAGACGAATATGCAAGGAGAAGCCATTCGTTGAAAACAAGCCGTGTATGCCGCGAAATAACGTTATCAACACTACAACCGGAAGCGTTGTTTTTTCGCAAAAACTCTGCGTATTTTCAAGTCGGGCGGAGCTGATTTGGCGCGTATTGGCTATTGACACAGCCGGAGATAGTCGGTATAATGATATTGATAATAAAATGTCAATGACATGCCGGAAATGACGTTAAAGTATACATAGGACACAAAGCTGTGCTGGTCGGCGTGGGGTATCTTGACTCCGCGCTATTATCATGAATATCATGGGGTGCTCCTTATGAACGAATACTTGAAGCTTCATGAGGCCGATTGCAGGAACTGCTACAAGTGCATACGGCACTGCGAGGTCAAGGCCATCAGCTTCAACTCCAACAGGGCAAAAATTGTGCATGACGAGTGCGTACTGTGCGGGCAGTGTTTTATTGTATGTCCGCAAAACGCGAAGGTCATCCGGGACGACCTTCCGGTTGTCAAGGAGATGATTTCGGGAGACGCGCCCGTTTACGCCAGTATAGCCCCGTCCTTCGCGGCCAACTATCCCGGTGTAAGCGCCGACGCCCTGCGCGCCGCGCTGATAAAGCTGGGATTTGCGGACGCCGGGGAAACGGCGGTGGGCGCGACAATAGTCAAGAATTATTACGACGAAATGCTTGATACAGAGGCACAGCCGATACTTATCTCGTCCTGCTGTCATACCGTAAACATGCTTATCCGGCGCTACTATCCGGCTGCGCTTCCTTATCTGGCGAAGATACAGTCGCCCATGCAGGCTCACTGCGCGTTGTTAAAACGGGAGAACCCCGGCGCGAAAACGGTGTTTATCGGGCCTTGTATATCCAAAAAGGAAGAGGGAGACCGGTATCCGGGAATAGTGGACTGTGTTCTTACATTTGCGGAGTTGTCAAAATGGTTGGCCGAAGAGGGGATTACCCTGGACGCCGGCTCTGCGGAAAGTCCGGGCGGAAAGGCGCGGCTGTTTCCGATAGTCGGCGGCATCATACGCAGTATGAGAGCGGATAATAAAAATTACCGCTACCTGGTTGTCGACGGCATAGACCAATGTATCGCGGCCCTGAAAGATATATCGAAAGGCGGCACAGACCGCTGCTTTATAGAGATGTCGGCCTGCAAGGGCAGTTGTGTCGGCGGCCCCGGAATGGATCATGTGAACACGACGCCGGTCAAGAGCTATATAGCGGTGGATAAAATCGCGGGAAGCGACGACTTTCTGGTTGATATGCCGGAAGCGGGTTTGCTTGAGAAAGATATTTTCGCTAAATCTATCAACGCTTCAAAGCCTGGAAGCAAGGCGCTGGAAGAGGCGCTGCGCAAAATGGGCAAGGACAAGCCGTCGGACGAACTCAACTGCGGCAGCTGCGGCTACGAAACATGCCGGGAAAAGGCCGCGGCCATTATAAGTGGCAAGGCCGACCTGTCCATGTGCCTGCCCTACCTTATGGAAAAGGCGCAGAGCTTTTCCGATACCATCATCAACAATACCCCGGACGGCGTGATAGTGCTGAATGAGGCTATGGAGATACAGCAGATCAACTCCGCCGCCTGTTCCATCCTGAATGTCAGAAACCAGGACGACGTGCTGGGCATGAATGTCGTCTGCGTGCTTGACCCGTCGCTCTTTGCCGAGGTTATAGCCAGCCGCCATAACGTATACGAGCGAAAGATATGCCTAGCGGAGTATACAAGGCACGTTGTAATGACCGTTATATACGACAAAAGCTACAATATCGTCATATGCGTCATGCGTGACGTTACCGAGACCGAAGAGGAGCGCGAATATAAGAAAGACCGTGACCGCAAGACCGTCGAAATCACGGATAAGGTGATCGAAAAGCAAATGCGCACGGTACAGGAGATCGCTTCCCTGCTGGGCGAAACCACGGCAGAAACCAAGATTGCTCTTACAAAGCTAAAGGAGACGCTGCACAATGAATAACTTTTGTACGGACAGCGGATTCCAGAGCCTGAATAAGTTCGAGGAAATATTGTGCGGCGACACCGTCGAGATTGTCGAAAGCGAACACGGCGAAGTTATCGCCGTGTTGACGGACGGTCTTGGCAGCGGTGTAAAAGCCAGCATACTTTCGACAATAACGGCAAAAATAATTGCCACAATGATGTCTGCGTCCATGGATCTTGAAGACTGCGTATCCGCCGTAGCCGCGACACTGCCGGTCTGCGAGGTGCGCAGGATAGCCTATTCGACTTTTACGATCATAAGGATTGTCAACAATTCGGAGGCCGAAATCATCCAATACGACAACCCCCGCGTGATATTCCTGCGGGATGGTGTTTACACGGACATGCACGAAACGTCGGTGGTTATCGACGGCAAGACTATCTACAAGTCCCGGGTCAGGCTAAGAGAAAACGACACCTTCATAGCGGTCAGCGACGGCGTTATCCACGCAGGTGTGGGAAAAACGCTCAACTTCGGCTGGCAGCGCGACGACTTGATAAAGTATGTAGAGGGCGTCTACAGCCCTACGTACACCGCCAAATCCCTGGCGACCATTGTGCTTGGCGTATGCAATGATCTGTACGGCGGCGAACCGGGCGACGACACCACGGTTTGCGCCATAAGAATCCGCAAGCGCGCTCCCGTAAATCTGCTTATAGGGCCGCCGTCCAATTCCGACGACGTACAGAGGATGATGTCGCTGTTCTTCTCAAAAGAAGGCAAGCATATTATCTGCGGAGGAACCACATCCGGCCTTGCATCGGAATTTCTTAATAAGCCGGTCAAGGCGGACATACGCTATCTTGACCCTGAAATACCGCCCACCGCAGAGATAGAAGGGGTAGACTTGGTTACGGAAGGCGTAATCACGTTCAGCCGCGTGCTGTTCTACTCAAAGGACTATCTAAAAGACAACAGGCATTATCAGGATTGGAGCGTTAAGAGGGACGGCGCGTCGATGATAGCCCGGATGCTGTTTGAAGAGGCCACCGATATCAACTTCTTTGTGGGAAGAGCCGTTAATCCGGCGCATCAAAACCCTGATTTGCCGATAGGGTTCAGCATCAAGATGCGGCTGGTGGAAGAGCTTTCCGACGCGCTCAAGCAAATGGGGAAGCGTATAAAGGTCAGTTATTTTTAATAGACTTGTCCGGTTAACGGACAGGTCTAATATATAACATATCCACGAAGGGAGAGTACATAATGAGCGTTGAGTTTGACGCGCGGGTGATTGACAATATTTTGGACAGCTACGAACGAAAGTCCAGCGCGGTTATCGCCATTCTGCAAGAGATTCAGGAGCACTACAATTACCTGCCGAGAGAGGTATTTCCGCAGATTTCGGGCGCTCTGGGCATAAGCCAGGCGCGGATATACTCTATCGCCACTTTTTATGAGAATTTCTCCCTGGAGCCCAAGGGCAAGTATGTAATAAAGATTTGCGACGGTACGGCCTGCCACGTGAGAAAGTCCATACCGATTCTAAACCGGCTCAAGACGGAGCTGGGTCTTACCGCCGGCGAGAAAACCACTCCCGACTTGCTCTTTACCGTGGAAACGGTATCGTGCCTTGGAGCGTGCGGCCTTGCCCCGGTTATAACGGTCAACGACAAGGTTTACCCGGCCATGACCCCGGAAAAGTCGGCCGAACTGCTTACAAAGCTGAAGGAGGCTGAGGCGAATGCTTAAAACCCGGCAAGATTTAATGGCGCTCCGTTCTCAGTGCCAGGAAGCGGTGAAGCTGGAATCAAAGAGAATTTTGGTTTGCGCCGGCACGGGCTGTATTTCCAGCGGTTCCTTGGAGATATACGCGCGCCTGGAGGAAGTTTTGAAGGAGAAAAACATCCCCTGTTCGCTGGAACTGAATTTGGAGGCTCATAAGAGCGGCATAGTAGGCCTGAAAGAATGCGGCTGCCACGGTTTCTGCGAGATGGGCACACTGGTCAGGATAGAGCCTCAGGGATACCTTTATGTCAAGGTTCAGCTTGAGGATTGCCAAGAGATAGTTGACGAAACCATTGTCAAAGGCAGCCCTATCGAGCGGCTGACGTATAAATTTGACGGCAAGCCTGTTGAGATACAGGACGAAATACCTTTCTACAAGAAGCAGACCCGTGTTGTGCTTGGTCATTGCGGACATATTGACGCTAATTCTATCCGGGAATATCTGGCGGTCGGCGGCTATTCGGCCTTTGAGAAAGCGCTGTTCGACATGGATAACGACGCCATAATAAAGGAAGTATCCGACGCCAACCTACGCGGCAGGGGCGGCGGCGGCTTCCCGGCCGGGCGCAAGTGGGCTCAGGTGCGTCGCCAGAAAAATGATCCTAAATATGTCGTTTGTAACGGCGACGAGGGCGACCCCGGTGCCTTCATGGACAGAAGCATCATGGAAGGCGACCCGCATCTTATGCTTGAGGGCATGATGATTGCCGGGCTTGTGTGCGGCGCATCGGTGGGATATATATATGTCCGCGCCGAATACCCCATGGCGGTAAACCGGCTGCGCAGAGCTCTCGCTCAGGCCGAGGAACTTGGCTTGCTGGGCGACAACATACTTGGAAGCGATTTCTCGTTCCATATTAAGATTAACCGCGGCGCGGGCGCGTTTGTGTGCGGTGAAGGCAGCGCCCTGACCGCCTCGATAGAAGGCAAGCGCGGTATGCCCCGCGTGAAGCCGCCCAGAACGGTCGAGCACGGCCTGTTTTACAAGCCGACCGTACTGAACAACGTTGAAACCTTCGCGAACGTGCCCCTTATTATAAACAAGGGCGCGGAATGGTACAGGGGCCTGGGTACGGAAAGTAGCCCCGGAACCAAGGTTTTCGCCCTTACGGGCAATATCGTCAACACCGGGCTGATAGAAGTGCCGATGGGGGCTACGCTTAGAGAGATAATATTCGACATAGGCGGCGGCATGAGGGACGGAGCCAAGTTCAAGGCCGTTCAGATCGGCGGGCCTTCAGGCGGCTGCCTGACCGAGGAGCATCTTGACCTGCCGCTTGACTTCGACTCCTTGAAAAAGGCGGGGGCGATGATCGGCTCCGGCGGAATGGTCGTCATGGACGACAATACATGCATGGTGGGGATCGCGCGCTTCTTCATGAACTTTACGCAGCACGAATCCTGCGGAAAGTGCGTGCCGTGCCGCGAGGGAACAAAGCGTATGCTCGAGATACTCGACCGCATTACCGGCGGCGAAGGCCGCGAAGGCGACATCGAAATGCTTCTTGAGCTGTCCGATACTATTACGGCCACATCGCTGTGCGGGCTGGGCAAGACAGCCGCGTTCCCGATAGTAAGCACAATTAACTCGTTCCGCTCGGAATACGAGGAGCACATATTTGAAAAACGCTGCGCCACGGCCAGCTGCGAAGGGCTCAAGCGCATAGTCATTGACGAGGTTCTTTGCAAGGGCTGTACCAAGTGCGTAAAAGCCTGCCCGGTAAACGCGATTTCAGGCAAGGTAAAGGAGCCGTTCATAATCGACCAGAGCGCTTGCGTCAAATGCGGAGCCTGCCTGCCGGTTTGCCCATTCAACGCAATTAAGGAGGTGTAGGGAATCATGGAAAAGAAAGAGTATATGACGATTGACGGAATACCCGTAGAGATAGAGGGAGAGAAGAACCTCCTTGCGATGATAAGAAAGGCGGGAATAGAACTGCCGACTTTCTGCTATCACTCCGAGCTGTCGATATACGGCGCCTGCCGTATGTGCATTATCGAAGACAGCAAGGGAAACCTGGACGCGGCCTGTTCGGCTCAGCCATGGCCGGGAATGGAGATACGCACCAACACGGAGCGCCTGAGAAAGTACCGCAAGATGATACTCGAACTGCTGTTGGCAAATCATTGCCGCGACTGCACAACATGCGCCAGCAGCGGAAGCTGCAAGCTTCAGGACTTGGCCATGCGCTTCAATATCGAGGGCGTACGCTTCCCCAACACTGCCACAGAGCCTGTGCTTGACGATTCGTCCCTTTGCATCTCCAAGGATCAGAGCAAGTGTAT
This sequence comes from Defluviitaleaceae bacterium, assembly GCA_009780015.1. Classification (GTDB taxonomy): domain Bacteria; phylum Bacillota; class Clostridia; order Lachnospirales; family WRAA01; genus WRAA01. The sequence continues at coordinate 17,728 of WRAW01000015.1, forward strand.
CCTGTGCGGCGACTGCGTGCGTATGTGCGACGAGGTTCAGAGCATCGGAGCGATTGACTTCGCGGGGCGCGGCTCCAAGGCGACCATCAGTACGATATTTAACGACCCTCTGGCGCAAACGGACTGTGTGGGCTGCGGCCAGTGCGCCGCTATATGTCCCACGGGCGCCATAGTGGTGCGCAGCGACACCAACCGGCTATGGAAGGATCTTGACGATAAAAACACAAAGGTAACGGTTCAGGTAGCCCCTGCGGTCAGAGTAGCTCTGGCGGGACAGTTTGGAGTGACGCAGGGCGAAAACGCCATGGGCAAGATCGTGGCGGCACTTAGGCGTATGGGCTTTGATGAAATATTCGACACTTCCACCGGCGCAGATCTGACGGTACTGGAGGAAGCAAACGAGCTTCTCAAGCGTCTTGAAGCCAACCCCAACGGCTCTGAGTTCCCGCTGTTTACTTCCTGCTGCCCCGCGTGGGTCAACTTCTGTGAGAATAATTACCCTGAGCTCTTGAATAATGTCTCCACATGCCGTCCCCCCATACAGATGATGGCGGCGATCATCAAGGAGCAGTACGCGCCATCCAGCCGCCGCTCGGTGCATGTCGCCGTTACGCCATGCTCGGCCAAAAAATTCGAGGCCGCGCGCCCGGAATTTGCCGTTGACGGCGTTCCCCGCGTGGACTATGCCATAACCACGCAGGAATTGATACAGATGATTAAGGAATCGGGCTTGGTCTTTTCAGAACTGGAGCCGGAGGCGGTGGATTCGCCGTTCGGCTCGATGACCGGCGCCGGCCTAATCTTCGGCGTCACGGGGGGCGTTACGGAAGCGGTACTGCGCCGCATTTCCTCCGACAAAACCATTACGGGCCTTCAAACCCTCAAGCTGAGCGGAATCCGCGGCATGGAAGGCGTAAAGGAAGCGACCGTGAAAGTTGGAGACCGCGACGTTCGGATAGCCGTCGTAAGCGGCTTGAAAAACACACGAGATCTGATAGAGCGTATCAAGAACGGGGAGCGTTACGACTTCGTAGAGGTCATGGCCTGTCCGGGAGGCTGCGTCAGCGGCGCAGGCCAGCCATATGTGTCGGAAAGCGAAAAGGCGCTGCGTGGCAAGGGTCTGTACTCGGCCGACAAGCTGAGCAACGTCAAGCGCTCCGAGGAGAACCCGCTTATGATGACTCTGTACAACGGCATGCTCAAGGGGCGCGTCCATGAACTGCTGCATGTGCACTACACGGGCAAGGGGGGCGAAAACCATTGATTGAACTGAATGTATGCGTCGGAAGCTCCTGCCATCTGAAAGGCTCGTACAACGTCATACAGGCTTTTCAGCAGATGATAGAAGAAGGGGCTCTACACGATAAAATCGAGATGAAAGCGCAGTTCTGCATGAAGCAGTGCCAACGGGGCGTATCTGTCTCCATAGGCAATGATACGTACAGCGTTTCGCCCGAAACGGCGCGGGAGTTCTTCCGTAATACGCTTGTACCTATGACGAAATAGCGGTTTAGTATGTTGCTGGGGTGTGTCGACACACCCTTGATGGTGGCCGGGCGCGTTAATTACGGCCCGGCTTCATACTTTGTAAGAGCCTGTTTAATATCTTTTTGCCGTTGGATTGGCGAGCCAAATTTTTCGCAATTTTAGGATGCTGTGTGCCAGTGGCACACGTTTAGCATCCGAAGCGCCAGCGTAGGCGGAGGAAGTGACGCCCGGGGACGGCCCCCGCGAAGCCCGGGTTTGGCTTCGTGGGGTGGAGTCTGGCCGCCAAGACAATGATGAAAAGATATTAAACAGGCTCTAAAGACCAGGCGGGAGGAATGAAATGAGCTGCAATTGTTTGGAAAACAAGACATGGATATGCACCGACCCGAGTATCGACGTGTCGCTGCTGGAGCCCACGCTGGAAAAGTACACGGATTCAAAAGGTAGCATTATACCGATACTGCAGGCGGCGCAGAATCTGTACGGATATCTGCCCACGGACTTGATCGCGTATATATCGCGCCGTGCGGGCATCAAGCCGTCGAAGGTGATGGGCGTGGTGACGTTCTACGCGCAGTTTCGCACAAAACCGATAGGCAAGCACCTGATAATGCTGTGCAAGGGAACGGCGTGCCATGTAAACGGCGCGTCGATGATTGAGGAAGCTATCCGCGAGAACTTAGGCGTCGAGGAGGGGGCTATAACCCCGGATGGCCTGTTTACATACAACAACGTGGCGTGTATCGGCTGCTGCAGCCTGTCGCCCGTCATGATGATCGGCGACGACACTTTCGGGATGCTTACCAAGGAGAAGGTGGCGGAAGTCCTTGACGGTATCAGGGCGCGCGAAGCGGAAGGGGTGAGCGAATGACGGCGAAAATATTGGTCGGAAAGGGAAGCTGCGGTATCGCCGCCGGGGCTAACGTGGTATTTGACGCGCTCTCAAGCGGCGTTCGCGAGTCCGGCGTCGACTGCCCGGTAACAATTACAAGCTGCGTCGGAATGTGCTATCTTGAGCCTATTGTAGACGTAATAGACGCTAAGGGCGTTAAGAATACATATGTTCGGATGGATCAGAAGGGCGCGGGAGAACTTGTCAAGGCTCTGAAAGGCGAGGACAGCGCGGTGGCGCAATATCTTATTTCCGACGCTGACGCGGGTGTTTTGTCGGCGCAGCGCCGGGTCGCCCTGCTTAACTGCGGCATCATAAACCCTGAGCTGATTGGCGAATATCTTGCCGCCGACGGATACAAGGCTGCCGAGAAATGCCTCAAAGAGAAGACCCCCGAACAGGTTATCGACGAGATAAAGATATCGGGGCTGGCGGGACGTGGCGGCGCGGGCTTCCCCACGTGGTTCAAGTGGAGTGCGGCCAGAAGCTCTAAGGGCGACAAAAAGTATGTCATCTGTAATGCCGACGAGGGCGACCCCGGCGCGTTCATGGACCGCGCCATCATCGAGGGCGACCCCCACGTACTGATAGAGGGTATGCTGATCGCGGCTTACGCTATCGGCTCCGACGAAGGCGTGGTATACGTCCGCGCCGAATATCCGCTGGCCATCACGCGGCTTGAAATAGCCATAGAGCAAGCCCGCGACGCCGGATACCTTGGGAACAATCTGTTCGGCAGCGGCTTCAGCTTTGATATGCGCATCAAGGCGGGGGCGGGGGCATTCGTATGCGGCGAGGAAACGGCCCTGATCGCTTCTCTTGAGGGCGAACGTGGTATGCCGCGGCTCAAGCCGCCTTTCCCGGCGCAAAAGGGCTTTTGGCAGCAGCCCTCGAATATTAACAATGTGGAGACGTTTGCCAACGTGCCGTGGATTATACGAAACGGCGGCGCGGCTTTCAGCGCCATGGGAACCGAGAACTCCAAGGGGACAAAGGTGTTCGCGCTTACCGGCAAGATCGCCAAGGGCGGCCTGGTGGAAATACCCATGGGTCAGACCATACGCGACGTGGTGTACGGCGTAGGCGGAGGCATTAAGGACGGACGCGCGTTCAAGGCCGTGCAGATGGGCGGCCCCTCAGGCGGCTGTATCCCTGCGGGACTCATTGACACACAGATCGACTACAAGACGCTTGGTGCCACCGGTGCGATAATGGGCTCCGGCGGCATGGTCGTCATGGACGACACAACCTGCATGGTGGACATGGCCAGGTTCTTTCTTGACTTTACATGCAAGGAGAGTTGCGGCAAGTGCGTACAGTGCCGCATCGGAACCAAGCGTATGCTGGAAACGCTGGAACGCATCTGCGAAGGCGAGGGGCGCGAGGGTGATATCGAGCTGCTTGAGAGGCTGGCCAACCAGGTCAAGGACGCTTCTCTCTGTGGCCTTGGCCAGACCGCGCCGAATCCGGTTCTGACCACCATCCGCTATTTCAGGAACGAGTACGAGGATCATGTATACAACAAGAAGTGTACGGCGCGCCAGTGCAAGCCGCTGCTTACGTATTCCATCGAACCGGAAAAGTGCATAGGCTGTACGCTGTGCGCGAAGAAATGCCCCAACGACGCCATTGCTGGCGAGGTAAAGAAGCTTCATGTTATAGATATGGATAAGTGCGTAAAATGCGGCAAGTGCGTGGACGTTTGCAAGTTTAACGCGGTAATTGTGGAATAGGAGGGGAGAAAGCATTGAGTAAAATTCGTGTAAATATAGACGGGCGCGAGTGTTTCGGCTACGACAGCCAGACCATTTTTGAAATCGCCAGAGAAAACGGTGTCGATATCCCAACCCTATGCCACGACGACCGGGTAAAGCTGTACGGAAGCTGCGGAATATGCGTGGTGGAAACCGAGGGGAACCCCAAGCTGCTGCGCTCCTGCTCGACATTAGCCGCAAACGGGATGATTATCAAGACCGATTCTGAGCGTGTGCGTTATAGCCGTAAGACAACTCTCGAACTGCTTCTCAGCGACCATACCGGCGACTGCCGCCCGCCGTGCGTTCTGGCATGTCCGGCTCAGACAGACTGCCAGGGCTATGTCGGGCTGATCGCCAACGGCGAGTACGATGAAGCTCTCAAGCTTATAAAGGAAAAGATACCGCTTCCGGCCTCTATCGGAAGGGTATGTCCGCATCCCTGCGAAGAGGCCTGCCGCCGCGAGCTTGTGGAAGAACCCATAGCTATAGCCGCGATCAAGCGGTTTGCCGGCGACATGGACATAGACACGGCGGGCGGGTTGTTTACGCCTGATGTCGGCGAGCCTACGGGCAAGTCCGTCGCTATTGTCGGGGGAGGCCCCGGCGGCTTGACCGCCGCGTACTTTCTGCGGAAAAAGGGTCATGCCGTAACCATTTACGACGCAATGCCGCACATGGGCGGTATGCTGCGCTATGGAATCCCCGAATACCGCCTGCCTAAGAAGCTGTTGCAGACAGAGATAGATTCTATTGAGCAGATGGGCGTAACGCTCAAGAATAATGTCAGAATAGGCAGTGACGTAACGCTGGATCATCTTCGCCGCGTGTACGACGCAGTTATCGTTGCCGTGGGAGCGTGGTCGTCTTCAGATTTGCGCTGTCCCGGCGAGGAGTTGGACGGCGTGCTGGGCGGTATAGACTTTTTGCGGGATGTTGTTCTGGGCAGCCGTGTTTTCGCGGGCCGTAAGGTCGCCGTCGTGGGCGGCGGCAACACGGCGATGGACGCCAGCCGCACAGCGGTGCGCCTGGGCGCGGAGGCGGTCTACAATGTCTATCGCCGCACAAGGAACGAGATGCCCGCGGAGGAAATCGAAATTGTCGAAGCAGATGAGGAAGGCGTAATCTTCAAGAACCTTACCAACCCCATTGAAGTAGTGGGCGAAAACGGCAAGGTAGTTGCTCTGCGCCTCCAAGTCATGGAATTGGGCGAGCCTGACGCCTCGGGCCGCCGCGCTCCCGTTCCGGTTCCCGGTAAGGAGGAACGCCTCGAGGTAGATACCGTCATAGCGGCCATCGGCCAAAAATTGGCCCCTGCTGGCCTTGAGGGAATCGAACTGACAAAGTGGGGAACCATTTCCGCCGACGAGAGCACGTTCCTGACAAGTCTGCCCGGCGTGTTCGCAATAGGCGACGCTACCAACAACGGCGCGGATATCGCGATTTCTGCCATCGGAGACGCTGCAAAGGCCGTGGACATGGTGGATCAGTATCTCAAGGGCGAGCGGCTGGAATACAAGGAGCCGTACCTTGTTAAAAGCGAGAAAACCGCTGAGGATTTCGCGGATAAACAGAAACAGCGGCGCGTACACGCGCATCACCGGCCCGCAAACCAGCGGCGCGGTGACTTCGTAGAGATCAGCACGGCGTTCAGCAAGGAAGAAGCCAGGAACGAGGCAAGCCGCTGCCTTGAGTGCGGCTGCCAGGACTACTTCGAGTGCAAGCTGCTTAAATACGCCCACCAATACGATGTGAGGCCGGAAGACTTCAGCGGAGCAGCGCCCAGCGGCTTAGTGGATGAAACTCATCCGTTCATAGTGCGCAACCCCGGCAAGTGCATCCTGTGCGGGCTGTGCGTCCGGGTCTGCGAAGAGGTCGTAGGGCCTGCGGCCCTGGGCCTGGTCAGCCGCGGATTTGGGGCCGAGGTTAAGTCCGCGCTTGACGCCGGTCTGAAAGACGCCGGATGTATCGGCTGCGGCATGTGCGTGGACATGTGCCCCACCGGAGCGCTGACGGAAACCATGCCTATCGCCAAGAGGACTCCTCTTGAGGAGCGGATTACGGAAACAGCCTGTTCCTTCTGTTCGGTAGGGTGCCAGACAAAGCTGGCCTCCGTCGGCAATACGCTTACGCGCAGCCTTCCCGCCGCCGAAAGGCAGTCAGACGCGTTCCTGTGCGAAAAGGGACGATTCGGATTCGGCGAGATCGCAAGGCGCAAGAGGCTTGCCGCGCCGTTAGTTAAAGGCGAGGACGGCTTTATAGAAACCAGCTTTGAATATGCGGCGGACTATGCAAACAGAGGCTTGCGCGCGTTGCAGGCGCGGCATGGCGAAGGATGCGTCGCTGTGGCGATATCCGACAGGTATACGAACGAGGAAGCGTTCTTGATAAAGGAATACGCAAATCGGGCGCTTCATACCGACAAGGTGTTTTCATTCGGGCGTGTGAGCGGCGGGCTGGGTGATGTCCTTGGGCGCGACTGCTCAACGTCGTCCCTGGACGAGTTGGATGGCACTGAACTGATCGTTCTTGTGGAAGCCAACTTAATGAAGAACCACGCTTCGGCGGGAATGAAGGTCAGGCGCGCGGCGGGGAACGGCGTCAAGCTGTTGGTTCTCGGCGGCGAAGACCCATTGATGGACGAGATCGCCACCATGAAGGTAGATACGGGCAATATGGACGTGCTTCGCCAAATGGTAAAGCGAGCTCTTGAGTCCGGCAAAAATAAGAACGCGGACGGAAGAGATGAATTAGCCGCCTGGCTTGAAAGCATCGCAGTCGGCGAAAAAGCCCGTGCCGCTGCCGATATGTACCTGAGCGCAAAAAAAGCCATAATCATTTTTGAGAAAAATACATTATCGAAGGATGCCGCGCGGCTGGTCGGCAATCTGACCGTGCTTGGCGGACACGCGACCGGCCCGCGCGACGGCGTCGTTCAACTGCTGCCCGGCGCAAACAGCCAAGGCTTGTCCGACTTGGACATTCTTCCCGGCGAGGCGTTCCTGGATCAGCTTGCTTCAGGGGAAATCCGCGGCATGTTTGTATTCGGCGAGGACGTTCCGGGAGTAGACCTCAACAAGCTGGAGTTTCTCGCGGTTCAGGATATCCATATGACCGAGACGGCGCAAAAGGCGGACGTAGTGTTCCCAGCCTCCAGCTTTGCCGAGACGGACGGAAGCTATACCTCGGCCGATGGAAGAGCGCGGATTCTCAACAAGGCAGTCGAGCCGTATCCCGCAATGGACAACAGCGTCCAGGCGCTTGAGCTGGCGGCTCTGGCCGGAGCGCCACTTGGATACCGCAACGCGGAAGACATACGCCGCGCAATACGCCGGAAGCCAATCGTAAAACAAGCCCCCCGCCTAGCTGTTCCCGGCGGCGAGAACTTGTCGCGGGAGGCGGTTCCGATCAGCAATGAACTATACGCCGGTTTCATAGAATATACCGGCAGCAAGTAATCCGTAATCAATAATTTCCATGTGTGAAGCAATCCGATGCTGTTGCGTCATGCCGGATTGCTTTGCGCATTATAGGAATATGACTGCGAAACTGCATCAAATGAGGGGTGCGCGGAATCGCAAGATCCCGTGCTGTTTACCCCGGCGCGTGATGCAGATTGAGCTGCATATTCCTATATGCCGATATGTCGGAAGACAGCAGGTTTTTGTTTGTTCAAAACTCTCACTTGACAACCACTTCGATTAATAGTAAACTATTTCGGGCGGTGAATGAATAATGGTACTGATTGACGTTGGAATATGGAACAATGAAGGAATGTGGGGTAATCTTATTCCCAATTTCAATCTTCATCTTCAATCTTCACCTTCAATTTTAAATTTTGTTTTTCAATCTCCTTGATTCGCGGGGAGATTTTTTATTTCAGGGAGGAGAGGTTTGAATGGACTTGCAAGGCAGACACCTGGTAGAACCGCTGGATTTATCGGTGGATGAGATTGAATGGCTGATTGACGCGGCCGGGCGCATTGTTGCCAAGCCCGAGGATTATGCCGAAGCTTGCAAGGGGAAACTGCTTGCGACGCTGTTTTACGAGCCAAGTACGAGGACTAGGTTTTCGTTCGAGGCGGCGATGCTGCGGCTGGGCGGGCAGGTTATCGGCTTTTCAGAGCCGTCGTCAAGCTCCGTGTCAAAGGGCGAAAGCATTGCGGACACCATCAGGACTGTCGCGTGCTACGCGGATATAGCGGTCATGCGCCATCCAAAGGAGGGTTCGGCCCTGGTGGCGTCGAGGTGTGCTGACATACCCGTCATCAACGGCGGGGACGGCGGACATCATCACCCGACGCAGACCCTAACCGACCTGATGACCATTAAGCTCGAAAAGGGCGGATTTAACAACATTACGGTGGGGATGTGCGGCGACTTGAAGTTTGGGCGCACGGTACACTCCCTGATACGCGCGCTTACCCGTTACAGCGGTGTAAGGTTTGTGCTGATTTCCCCGGATGAACTTCGCGTACCGGAATATGTGCGCGAAGAGGTCGAGAGGTCGGGCGCGGAGTTCGAGGAGACCCGCGACTTGCGCGAAGCCCTGCCGGAGCTTGACGTGTTGTACATGACCCGCGTGCAGCGCGAGAGGTTTTTTAACGAAGAGGATTACATCCGTCTCAAAGACAGCTATATCCTTGACGCGGAAAAACTCAGGAGCGCCAAACAAAGCTTGATGGTACTTCATCCGTTGCCGCGCGTAAACGAAATATCCGCAGATGTGGACGCCGACCCGCGCGCCTTCTATTTCCGGCAGGCCAAGAACGGCATGTATATCAGGATGGCGCTGATAATGGCGCTGCTCGGATCGAAAGGGGTATAGTCATGGAAATAAACAGCATTGCCAACGGGATCGTTATAGACCATATCCGCGCCGGGTTTGGGCTCAAGGTGCTGGAATACCTGAAAATTGACAAGGGGCTTGGCTCCGTGGCAATAATTATGAATGCCGTAAGCGAAAAGCACGGCCGTAAAGACCTTATCAAGCTTGAAAACGTCGAAAACGTCGATGTGGACGTGCTGGGGCTTATCGACCATAACGCGACGGTAATATACATTAAAAACGATGGGATCGTGAAAAAAGCGAAGCTGTCGCTCCCCGAGAAAGTGACGAACGTAATCCTGTGCAAGAATCCGCGCTGCGTTACGTCGGTTGAGGCTGTGCCGCATGTGTTCCATCTGGCGGACGCTTCGGGCAAGTATCGGTGCGAGTATTGCGACAACATGGTAAAAAGCCAATGAGAGATAATCGGCAACTGTTGATTACCGGCGGAAGGGTCATTGATCCGCGAAGCGGAACCGACGAGGCGCGCGACATATTTGTCGCAGACGGCGTTATCAGGCCGGTTTTCGCCGACACGCCGGATTGCCGCGTGTTTGACGCGTCCGGGATGATTATTGTTCCGGGGCTTGTGGACTTGCATGTGCATTTTCGTGAGCCGGGCGCGGAGTATAAGGAAGACATAGAGTCCGGAAGCCGCGCGGCGGCGCGCGGTGGATACACGACGGTTTGCTGTATGCCGAACACAAAACCGGCCATTGACAGCCGGGAGATTGTTGAGCTTGTGGCCGGGCGCGGCCGAAAAAACGGGCTTGTGAACCTGCTTGTCGTGGGGGCTCTTAGCAAGGGGCAGGAAGGGCGTGAGCTCGCCGATTTTGAGGGGATGCTAAGAGGCGGCGTATGCGCCCTGTCCGACGACGGCAAAACGCTCATGGATTATGATCTGATGCGCCAAGCCGCAACGCGCGCGAAAGAACTTGGCCTGCTGATAACAGACCACGCTGAAAATCATGTTAAAAGCGTGGGCGGCGTTATTAACGACGGCGACGTGTCGCGGAGTTTAGGGGTCTATGGAATACCGAGCAGCGCTGAGGCCGACATTGTTGCGCGGGATATCGAGCTTGCGCGGGAAACGGGATGCCGTATACACTTGCAGCACATCAGCGCAAAGGAAAGCGTCGCGCTGATATGCGAGGCAAAGCGCCGGGGTATCCCCATAACCGCCGAAACAGCCCCGCATTACTTCACCTTGACTGACGAGGCGGTGCTTGTCCACGGCGCAAATGCCAAGATGAACCCGCCGCTGAGAACAGAGAGCGACAAACAAGCCATAATCGAAGCTCTGCGCGACGGTACAATCGACGTCATAGCCACAGACCACGCGCCGCATTCCGTAGAAGAAAAATCGCGGCCGCTTGAACAGGCGCCGTTTGGCGTTGTCGGGCTGGAAACGGCGTTCGCGGTAAGCTATACCGCGCTGGTTGCTCCGGGGCACATAACTTTGCCGGAGCTTGTACGCCTGATGAGCTTTAACCCGGCAAACATCCTGAACTTAGAGAGCGGCGGTCTTGCCGTCCGTGATACGGCGAATTTCGCGGTGTTTGATATTGGCAATCCGTACGGCATTGATTGTGGAAGATTCGTATCCAAAGGTAGGAATACGCCGTTTAACGGGATGAAGGTGTACGGGCGTACGGCTCTCACTGTTTGCAGCGGTAAGATAAGTTGGGAGGACGGCAATGATAGATCATTTAATTGAAAGGATCGAAGTCTTGGGCGCGCCGGTTGTCGTCGGGCTTGACCCGACTCTGGAAATGATACCGGGAAGGATTAGGCAAGGCGATTCCTTTGAGGCGATATCCTCGGCGATGTTTGAGTTCAACCGTGAGATTATCGACGCGGTATACGACCTTGTGCCAGCCGTCAAGCCGCAGATAGCCATGTATGAGCGATTCGGCGCCGACGGGCTGTGGGCGTACGCGGATACGGCGGCCTATGCCCGAAGCAAGGGTCTGCTGGTTATCGGAGACATAAAGCGCGGTGATATATCAAGTACGGCGGAGGCATACGCCGCGCACATCGGCGGTACGGAAGCGGGCGGACAAAGGCTCTTTCCCTGGCCGGTGGATGCCGTGACGCTGAACCCGTACTTCGGTAAGGACAGCTTGACGCCGTACCTCGACATATGCGCGGCGCAGGAGAAGGGAATATTCCTGCTGGTCAAGACGAGCAACCCCGGCAGCGGCGACTTACAGGACTTGCGGCTGGAGTCCGGCAAGCTGGTTTATGAGCATGTCGCCGACTTGGTGTCGGAATGGGGCAGGGATTTTGTCGGCAAGCACGGCTACAGCAAGGTCGGGGCTGTGGCAGGTGCGACGTTTCCCGAGCAGGGCCGCGAAATGAGGAAGCGTATGCCTCACACCTTCTTCCTTGTACCGGGATATGGGGCGCAGGGAGGGTCAGGCAAGGACTTGCAAGGATTTTTTGACGCAGACGGGTCGGGCTGTATAGTAAACTCCTCGCGCGGTATTACAGCGGCTTGGAAGAAGGACAAACGCTTTGGCGAACACGGCGTAGGCGACGCGGCGCGCGAGGCCGTGGAAGCCATGATAAAAGACTTGAGGGAGGCTTGGTCTTGAGCGGCGTATGTACTGCCGAGATTATAGGCAACGACGAAATCGCGCCCGGGATATTCAAGCTGCGCCTGAGGTTGCCCGCCGGGTATCAGCGCCCGGAGCCGGGGCAGTTTGTGAATCTTTATCTTAACGACCCAAGCCGCTTGCTTCCGCGCCCTATCAGCGTCTGCGGCTGGCACGAAAGCGTGCTGACCTTGGTTTACGCTGTGGTCGGCGCGGGAACCAGGGCGATTTCCGGCTATGGAATCGGAGCGAAAATCCGCGTTTCGACCCCGCTCGGAAACGGCTTTGCTGTACAGCCGGTCAAAAGCTGTATATTGGTCGGCGGGGGCGTTGGTGTGCCGCCGCTGTTATATCTTGCGAACAGGCTGGCGGAGAATGGCCGTGATGCCCTTGCGGTGTTGGGTTTTCGCGGCGAGCCGTTTTTGACGGACGAATTCCCATGCGCCGTAGAAGTCGCCACAGACGACGGTTCCGCAGGATTCAAGGGTAACGTGGTGGAGCTGCTGGAAAAGTTGAATCTCCCGGCGTCCGGCACGCAAATATTAGCCTGCGGGCCAAAGCCGATGCTTGGGGCTCTGGCGAAGTTTGCCGCCAAGCGCGGTATTGCGCTGCAAGTATCCCTCGAGGAACGTATGGGCTGCGGCTATGGCGCGTGTGTGGGCTGCGTCTGCAAGACGGCGGGCGGTAGCCGCAAGGTATGCGAGGATGGGCCAGTGTTTGCCGGGGACGAGGTGATTTGGGATGAGTGATTTGCGGGTTATCTTTTGCGGGCTGGAGCTTCAGAACCCGATTGTTACGGCCTCCGGTACGTTTTCTGCGAAGGGAAGCGGAAAGTTCTACGACTTTTCGAGATTGGGCGCGGTTACGTCAAAGGGCGTGGCAATCGACCCGTGGCCGGGAAACCCTACGCCGCGCATAGCCGAGACGCACAGCGGTATGCTCAATGCCATAGGGCTGGAAAACCCCGGAGCGGAGAGGTTTATCGCTGAGGAACTGCCGCTTATAAGAAACGGAATTGATTTTTCCGGCACAAGGATAATCGCAAACGTAGCGGGTCGCAGCGTTGAAGAGTATGTGCGGGCCGCCGAACTGCTTAACGCCGCTGACGTAGACATGCTCGAGCTTAACATATCATGCCCGAACATCAAGGAAGGCGGCGTTTCATTCGGAACGTCCCCAGCAGTGGCCGCCAAGGTTACGCAGGAAGTGCGCCGCGTCGTGACAAAGCCGCTCATAGTAAAGCTGACGCCTAATGTGACGGACATTTGCGAAATAGCGCATGCGGCGGAGTCATCCGGGGCGGACGCGCTTTCCCTTATAAATACGCTGACCGGAATGAGGATAGACGTACGGAAGCGCCGCCATGTTCTCGCGAACAAAACAGGCGGGCTTTCCGGCCCCGCGATAATGCCTGTAGCGATACGCATGGTCTATCAAGTCGCTTCCGCGGTAAAGATACCCATACTGGGCATGGGCGGGATTATGAGCGGCGCGGATGCGGCGGAATTCCTGATGGCGGGGGCTTCGGCGGTAGCCGTGGGCACTGCGGCGCTGGTAGACCCCACCGCGCCGGTGCGTATATTGGATGAACTGAAAGACTTCATGGACGAGCATGGTTTTGCAAATATCGAGGCAGTCAAAAACGCATTGAAATAGATAAATTATGCCAGGAGGCGGGTATGGATTATAAGTCGGAATTTATAACGTTTATGGCAAGGGCGGGCGCGCTCACCTTCGGGGACTTTGTCACGAAGAGCGGGCGAAGGACGCCGTACTTTGTAAACACGGGCAAGTACAGCGATGGCGGACAGATTTCCAGGCTGGGAAATTTCTACGCCGACTGCATCATGGAAAACGTAAATATCACCGAGAATACAGTGCTGTTCGGCCCGGCTTACAAGGGCGTCGCACTTGCGGTGTCCGCGGCAGTCGCGCTGTCCGGGCGCGGGGTGAACGTGGGCTACTGTTTCAACCGCAAGGAAGTCAAGGATCACGGAGAGGGCGGCGCGCTGGTCGGGCACAAGTTGACCGGCGGCGACAGGGTACTCATCATCGAAGACGTAATCACGGCTGGCACGGCTGTGCGGGAAGTACTGCCGATACTTCAAGAAGCCGGAGCGGTCGTAGACGGTTTGATAATATCCGTAGACCGCATGGAGCGCGGCGCTGGCGAACGTACCGCGATACAGGAGATATGGGAGGAATACAATATCCCAACGTTCCCAATCGTAAATGTGCGTGACATTCTCAAGTGCCTTCACAACAACCCCGTAGACGGAAAAGTATTGATAGACGACGGTACGGCGGCGCGAATAGAAGCTTATATGGAGGAATATTGTGTATAGTAGAAGGGTTTGATTAAGTGCGAACAAGCATTAAAATGATTGCCACAGACCTTGACGGCACGCTGCTGAGATCGGATAAAACCATATCGGAACACACAAAATCCGTATTAAGCCGATGCCGGGAATCCGGCCTTAAATTGGTATATGCCACAGGGCGCGGCGGAATTGACGCCAACATTGTTCCGCCGGAGCTTTTTGACGGAAGAATCACCATGAACGGCGCAGTTGCAAAGGCCGGTGATGCGGTTGTTTATAACTGTCCGATACCTTACCGGGACGCTCGCCGGCTTCTCGTTTCTTGTGATAAGCGAGGCTTGCGCATAGTATCGCAAACAAGTGATATGCACTATTCCAATTTCGCGACGTCGGATGTGTGGCCAAGGCTTACAAATTATAAGATCGTAGATTTTTCACGGCATGACGCGGACGCGGAAAAAATATATACTTTCGACCTTACGCCCGAAGATATAAGCTTTATAGAAAACCAGCTTCCTGACAACCTGTACATGGTTGTGATGACAGACGGTTTAGCCATGATTGTGCATAAAGGCGCTACGAAGTCGAAAGCGGTTTCCGAACTGGCAAGTTTTTGGGGTATCGACAAGTCTGAGATTGTAGCTTTCGGCGACGACTTGAATGATATCGACATGATTTCATACGCGGGAGTAGGCGTAGCCATGGAAAACGCGCTTGATGAAGTGAAAGCCGCCGCCGGTCATGTCTGCAGCTCCAATGACCATGACGGTGCGGTAAGGTGGTTGGAAGATAATGTGTTGTGATGATATTTATGAAGTAAGGAAACGCCCCTCGTTCCACGTATTAGTTAATCGTGGCGCGAGGGGCGTGTTTGTTAGTAATTGAGTTTTTCGGTCAGGTCGTACTTTTTTGACATTTCGAGGCAGAGCTCGTCCGCGACGGCGGAAATTTTTTCGTGATGGGAAAGAAGGTCTTTCCTCAGCGAGGCGAAGTCCTTTGTCAGAAGTCGCTTGTTATGGACTACGAGCCGTCCGTTCACGATTGTGGACTCCACGTTCGAGGCGTTGGCGCTGTAGACGATTGCGCCGTAATAGTCGTAGATTGGGGACATGTTGGGGCTGTCGGTTTCGAGGATCACGATGTCCGCTTTTTTACCGGCTTCTATCGAGCCTGTCAGGTGATCGATGCAAGCGGCTTTTGCGCCTTCGATGGTTCCCATGCGTACCACGTGCTCACAGGGGAACGCGCTGCGATCCTTGTACTTGATTTTCTGGCAGCGGGCGGCCAGGGGCATCTGGCTCAGAACGTTGAGGGCGTTGTTGCTCATGGGGCCGTCGGTTCCCAGTCCGACCGTAATGCCCCTTGCCTGCATTTCCATGACGGGGGCTATGTCCTTGGCGGCCTTGGTGTTTGCGCCCGGATCATAGGAAACCTTGACGCCGCGCTTCGCGAAAATGTCCAGGTCGTCGCCGGAGGCCAGACAGGCATGCGCCGCCAGGAATTTGTCGTCGAGAATACCCAGCTTGTCGAGGCGTTCCACGGGACTTATACCGTATTTTTCCCGGCTTTCCTTCATCTCGTAGACCATTTCGGCCAGATGCATCTGCATAAGGGCGCCGTGTTCGCGGGCAAGCTTGTGGGCGGCTTGCATGTGTTCGCTCGAGACGCTGTAGGGGGCGTGGCATGTCACGGACGGCCGCACAAGTGGGTGTCCGCTCCATTTCTCAAGGAACTCACGTGTCGCCGTAAACGAGGACTCGAAGTTCGCCGAGGTGATATTCTCGGAAATTACGCCTCTGATGCCGATGTCGGCCACCGCTTCGGCCTGAGTAAGGACTATATTTCCGTGATCTACAATGGTGGTGATGCCGCTAAGCAGCATTTCCGCGCAGGCATAGTACGTGCCGTGGCGCACCAGTTCCTCGGACATGGTACGAGCCTCGAGCGGCAGCATAAAGCGGTTGAGACGGTCGGGAACGTCGTCGGCAAGACTGCGGTACGTAATCATGGACATGTGGCAGTGGCAGTTGACCATGCCGGGCATGACGATTTTGCCTGAACAGTCCAGCACGTGGCAGTTGTCAAGCTGCGGCAGCGCTTCCATGGGGCCGGCTTGCGCGACGGCGTCCCCGGCGGTCAGCACGAAGCCGTTTCGGTGGATCGTTCCCTGCCCATCCATTGTCAGGACGACCGCGTTCTTTAACAGTATTTTGTTCATCGAGCCCTCACGTTAGTCAATGAGGATGTATGCGTATGTCAGGTTGTGGGCGTTGCCCGGCTCGACCCACATTCCGCCCAATCCGCGGCGTACCGCCATGCCGATCTCGTTGAAATAGAGGGGGATCGCGGCGGCTTCTTCGCGCGTGATTTCCTGGATGCGCTGGTAAAGCTCTATGCGCCTCTGTTCGTTTGTTTCCTGCTGAGCTTCGTCGAACAGGCTCATTATTTCGGGGTTGTTCATCGCGGAGCGGTTGGAGGCTATGCCTGGGGCGTGCGAACGGCGGGAGTCGTCGCCGAACGGATGATTCGAGAAGCCGATCAGGATCGCGTCGTGCTGAAGGTTTGTTGTGTATTCGGTAGCCGCGGAGAAGTCCATCTCCCTTATGATTACGTTGATGCCGATTTCACGAAGCTGCGCCTGAAGTATCTGCGCGCCCAGCCTGTAGTTTGTCGCGAAGGATATTATTTCGAGGTCAAGGCCGTCCTCGAAGCCGGCTTCGATCATGAGTTCCCTGGCTCTGTCAACGTCGTGAGGGTGAGGAACTATGTTCGGGTTGTAGCCGAACTGATCCCAGCCCCAGAATGTGTTTGCCTGTACGGCGTGGCCGCCTTCGGCTCCCAGCATTATGTCGTCGACGTTTATCGCGTAGGCGATAGCGTTGCGCAGAGTCTGGTTGGCGGTGGGGTATCTGCTGGCGTTGAGGGCCAGATAGTTAAGGGAGCTTCCCGTGAAGCGGATAAGCTCAAGGTTGGGGTCGCCTTCCACAATGGCGTGCTCTTCGGGGTTTGTGCGTACGCTTATGTCGATCTCGCCGTTTTGCAGGGCTATCAGAGCCGCGGCGGGTTCGAGCATCGTTCTGAATGTGATTGTTTCAGTCGGTACGGGGCCGTCCCAGAAGCCGTCGAAGCGCTCGACAATGGCAAAGTCGGACTCTACCAGTTCTCTGAGCATGAACGCGCCTGTTCCTACGTTGTAGCCGGATTCGGGGTCTTCCGCGAAAGCCCTTCTGCTAAGAATGCCGTAGGAGGGCTGCGAAATAATGTACTGAAAGTCCATGTTGGGGTTTTCCAGCCTCATCTGGAT
Source organism: Defluviitaleaceae bacterium (assembly GCA_009780015.1). Taxonomy (GTDB): domain Bacteria; phylum Bacillota; class Clostridia; order Lachnospirales; family WRAA01; genus WRAA01. The sequence continues at coordinate 34,912 of WRAW01000015.1, forward strand.
TGTAAGATCGTCTATTACCGTGATTTCGGCAACCGAGTTGAATATTCCCCTCAAAGCGGTGTGGGAGGTTTCCATGCCGCGCTCCCATGTGAAGAGCACGTCGTCGGCCGTGAGTGTGTCGCCGTTGTGGAACTCCATTCCCGGACGAAGGTTGAATGTCCACGTTACCAGGTCTTCGCCAACCGACCAGTCAAGCGCCGCGCCGGGCATCAGCTCGAATGTTTCGGGGTGATAGACTACCAACGGCGTGTGGGTGAGCATGTACAGGCGCCTGTGCTGAGGATTGTTGAACGCCTGAGGGTCGGAACTGTCGATGTTGACGTCGAATACCATCGTTATATTGCTTTGGAATGTGCCTCCGTTTCCGCCGGCCGGCGCGGGGGCTTCCGCTTGGGGCGCGGCCGGGTCTGCGGCGGGTGCGGGTGCAGGAGCCGGTGTGGCGGCGCAGGCGGTAAGGATGGCTGCCGCTGCGGCGACGGACAACATTGCCAGAATCCTGTTCTTCTTCATAGTTTTCCTCCTAAATTAGTTACCTGACTACATGCGGTATAATATTGCTCTGTATGTCAAAGGCGGCGCACTGTTATTTTACAAGATAACAGGCCACCAGATGACCGGGGGTTATTTCCACCAGGGGAGGACACTCGCTGCGGCACTTGTCGAAGGCGTGTTCACAGCGGCTTTGGAAGCGGCACTCGTTTTTGGGAGAAATGGGTGATGTGATTTCGCCCTTGAGTATGATGCGCTCTTTTTTATGGCCGTACTCGGGAATAGGTATTGCCGAGAGCAGGGCCTTGGTGTAGGGGTGCATCGGGTTCTTGAAAAGCTCTTCCGTGGGGGATTTTTCCACGATCTGGCCAAGGTACATTACCGCTATTTCATCGGAAAAATTGTGGACAACGGCCAGGTCGTGGGTTATAAAGATGTATGTCAGGCCGTTGCTGCGCTGTAAATCTTTGAGCAGGTTCAGTATTTGCGCCTGTATTGAGACGTCGAGGGCGGACACGGGCTCGTCGCAGACTATAAATCTTGGTTCCATGGCCATCGCGCGGGCTATTCCGATGCGCTGGCGGCGGCCGCCGTCCAGTTCGTGCGGGTATGTGTTCGTAAGGCGGCTGGTCAGGCCCACCATTTCCATCAGCTCGAGTACGCGGTTTTCGACTTCGGCCTTGCCGGTTATGATATTATTTGTCGTGATAGGCTCACGGATTGTCTGGGATACGGTTTTGCGCGGGTCGATAGACGAGAAAGGGTCTTGGAATATGATCTGCATCTTGCGGCGAAGCTTGCGCAGGGCGGCGCCCTGTATATTCGTGATGTCCTGACCCTCGAAGCGCATGGTTCCGCCGGTGGAGTCCAGAAGCCGCAGCAGGACGCGTCCCGTGGTGGACTTGCCGCAGCCGGACTCGCCGACAAGCCCCAATGTCTTGCCTTGTTCAAGCGTAAAGCTTATGTCGTCAACGGCGTGCAGCATTCCGCCGGGCGTCTTAAAGTATTTTTTGAGGTTGTTGACTACCAGCATTGGTTCAGCCATTGCCCCACCTCCTGACTATTTGGAATGACGGATCGTCATACGCGAGGCACTCCACGATATGCCCGCTTTCCAGTTCGCGGGGTACGGGCTTGCTGGTGTGACAGCGCTCTCCCGCGTAGGAGCAGCGCGGCGCGAACGCGCAGCCCGGCGGTAATTCCGCGGGGTTTGGCATCAATCCGGGGATTGGTTTGAGCGACTCCACTCGGGCGTTGATATTGGGAAGCGAGTTGAACAAACCCTCGGTGTAGGGATGTGCAGTGTGCAGGAATATATCTTTCGCGCTGCCGACCTCTACTATGCGTCCGGCGTACATGACCGCCACATTGTCGCAAATTTCGCTTACGACGCCAAGGTCGTGGGTAATCATCAGCATTGCTGTCTGATACTTGTTTTTGAGTTCCTTCATCAGTTCCAGCACTTGCGCCTGTATGGTTACATCCAGGGCGGTAGTGGGTTCGTCGGCAATCAGCAGGGACGGGTTGCAAGAGAGCGCGATGGCTATGACCACCCTCTGTTTCATCCCGCCGGAGAATTGGTGCGGGTACTCGAGCGCGCGGCTTCTTGGTATGCCGACCAGCTCAAGTATTTCCTCGGCGCGCTTCATCGCGTCGGCCTTGCTCAGCTTTTCGTGCAGGGCGATGCTTTCGGCGATCTGGTCGCCCACGGTAAAGACGGGATCAAGGCTTGTCATCGGGTCTTGGAAAATCATAGCGACTTCCTTGCCGCGGATGGCTTCCATCCGGCGTATGGGAAGCCCGGTGACGTCCCTTCCGTTCAGCACGACGGCCCCCGACTTTATAGCGCCGGGAGGGGATTGTATCAGCCGCATTATCGACAGGGCGGCGGTGGTCTTGCCCGCGCCGGTTTCGCCTACCAGGCCGAGGGTTTCCTCCTTGCCTATTGAGAGGCTTATGCCGTTGACGGCGTGTACCGTTTCGGCTTCCAGTTCATAGTGCACGACCAGATTTTCGATGGAAAGTACTTTCTCGCTCATGAACGCCTCCTATCTCTTGAGCTTGGGATCAAGGGCGTCTCTAAGGCCGTCGCCCAGCAGGTTCAGAGCCAGTACGATAAGCATTATCGAAAGCCCGGGAAACAGGGTCAGGTATCCATGAGTGCGCATATAGGAACGTCCGGCGGAGAGCAAAGCCCCCCATTCCGGGTCGGGCGCGGGAACGCCCAGCCCAAGAAAGCTCATGGCCGAGGCGGATATTATGTTTTGCGCCACTTGGAGAGTGGCTGTGACGATGATGGGAGAGAGGCAGTTGGGAAGTATGTGCGAGAAAATGATCTTGCGTCCGGTAAGGCCGATAACCCACGAGGCCTCTACATATTCCTGATCCCGTACGGTAAGCACCGACGCCCTCGTAATACGCACAAACTGAGGGATCGACGCCAGTCCGAGCGCCAGTATCAGGTTCGTAAGGCTGGCTCCAAGCGACGCCACAATAACGGCACCCAGGAGGAGGCCGGGGATGGCGGCGAAAATATCGGTAAGACGCATAACGACGTCTTCTTTATACCCGCCGTAAAATCCGGCGAAAGCGCCCAGGGCAATGCCGATAAGTGCGGCGATGCCCACCGAGCCGAAGCCGACTGCCAGAGAATAGCGGGAACCGTAAAGAATACGCACCATCAGGTCGCGTCCAAGCTCGTCGGTTCCGAGCGGATGTTCAAGGCTTGGGGGTTGGAGGCGCATCGGTATATTCTGTCTGATTACGTGTTCGTCATAGTCCACAAAGAATCCGATGGTCAGAGCCGTGAGTATGGCCAGCAGCACCACTATCAAGCCGGCCATTGCTCCTTTGTTCTTGCGAAATTGACGCCATACGCCGGCCCAGTGCGATTGAGCCTTCTTGGAGGCGGGTGATTGGAGGTTGCAAGTATTCCCGTTCACGATGTTTTCCCTCTCCTTACGTACTGCGACTTGATCCTTGGGTCAACCATGGCGTACAGCAGGTCGACTACCAGCAAGATGATGCTGGTAAGTATGGTCGTAAGAACGACGCAGCCCAGAATCATGGGCGCATCCCTCTGGTTTATAGAGTCCATCATAAGCCTACCGACGCCGGGTATCGCAAATACTGATTCGGTCAGGATCGAGCCGCCTAGAGCGATGCTAAGCTGTGTGCCGATAATTGTTATGATCGGGATGAGGGCGTTTTTGAGCGCGTGCCGGTTAACTACCGCTCTTTCGGAAACGCCTTTCGCGCGTACAGTTCGGAGGTAATCCTGCCCCAGCACATCCAGCATCGACGACCTTGTCATCCTGGTCAGGTTGGCGGTAAGCCCCGTACCTACGGCAAAGGCCGGCAGCACAAGGCTGATCGGGCCGGTGTAGCCGCTCGAGGGAAACCAGCCCAAGTGCAGTGAAAAGACAATAATCAGGATCAGCCCGAACCAAAAATTCGGCATCGAGAGCCCCAACATCGAGAACAGCATTGCGATGTTGTCCTGGATCGAGCCCTTGCGGACTGCCGAGTAAATGCCAAGCGGCAGGGACAGCAGCACCGAGACCATTGTAGCGCTGAACGCGAGACGCAAGGTCATGGGCAGGCGCTGGAAATAAGTCTCCAGCACACTTCGTCCGCTAATCAGAGACACCCCCAGGTCGCCGGTAAACAGCCCCTGCATATAGCTCAGATAGCGGATGATAAAGGGCCTGTCCAGTCCAAGCTCGTGGCGCAGCGCGATCAGTTCCTCTTCCGACATTTGATCCCCGCCCAGGGCAAAGACTGCATCCCCCGGAGCCAAATCCAGGATGAAGTAAACAAGCAGCGTGGCCCCGATAATGACCGGAAACAGAAACAGTATACGCCTAATTACAAACCGTATCATTTGCGCAGCTCCTTTTCGGCGTTAGAGCCTGTCTAATATTTTTTCCCTATCGTCTTTGCGGTTGATTTTCCGCCTTTCGTCGCCACCTTCTCCACCTACGCCGGCGCTTAGGATGCTGTGTGCCACCGGCACACAGCATCCTAGATTGGCGTAAAATCAGGCTCGCCAATCCAACATTCCGGGTACTGAATACAGGTTCTTACAATTTTCACACTCTAATCAATGAAGAAATAACTATTGAAACAATTTTGTAATCATTATATAATACGGCTATCAGCAATTCAATATTATTAAAATTATGCTTTCGATAACTAAAAGTTATGGAGGGTTGTTATGTATCTGAAAGAAATCGTGTACATGACGGAGATTCAAAAGTATGGCAGCATTACTGCGGCGGCGGAACGCCTCTTCATATCGCAGGCGGCGCTTAGCAAGTATCTCAAAAATGTGGAGCAGCAGGTAGGTTCGCCATTGTTCAGCCGGATGGGGAACGAGATGGTTCCCACCTATATCGGCAAACAGTATCTGGACTCCGCGGCTAAAATACTGCATGTGCAGGACAACTGGAACCTGGAGCAGTCGGACTTGCTCGGGGAGGAAAGGGGTAGCATCAATGTGCTGATCCCGCCGATGCGCAGTTCGTCGGTGATACCATATGTTATGCCTCGTTTTTGGAATAAATATCCCCATGTTGAAGTGTTTCTGCTGGAGGAGTCCTCGTTTGTGCTGGAAAAATTGGAGACGCATCAGCATATCGACTTTGCCATCTCGAGCAATATCGAGCCCGACGCGGGGTTGATACAGGCATACTTGGGCAGGGAGGAGATTGTTCTTGTCCTGCCTAAAGATCATCCGCTTGCCGGAATGGGGACGATACGCGAGGGATGCCGCTATCCATGGCTCGATATACGGCTGATTCAAAACGAGCAGTTTGTTCTGAATCCAAAGGATCAGATCACCGGAAGAGTAGCCGCGCAGCTGTTTGAGCAGGCGGGGATAACGCCAAAGGTGCTGCTTTACACCCGCAACAACGAAACGGCGATCAGGCTGGCGGCCACAAGCCGTGTCCTTACCTTCTCGCCGGAAACTTATATTAAGGAAGCAAGCTGTTCTCAGTCACTGTCGTGCTATTCCGTAGGATACCCGTGGTCTGAAATCAAGCTTTACGCCAGCTATAAACGGGGCCGCTACTTTTCGTCGTACGCAAGGGATTTCCTGGACTTAATACGGGAGTACATGGTTCAAGCGGCGGGTTAGGAAAATTAGAACCTATGAACACAGGTTCTTAGCCTGAACAAAACGAAAGGCGTCTTGATCTGTTGTGACCAAGACGCCTTTTCTGTTTATAGGATTCCGCTGGGATTCCAGCCGCTTTCGATCAGCTTGCGGTAGATGGGGCGCCTTCTGAAGAACAATTCGGATATCAACAGCGACTCCGCCACGGCTCGCAGGAGCTGACGGCGCTGCCATGAAGGGCACTCGCACGCCGAGAGCATTATTTCGGCGGCCTCGGCGCTTACGGCGGCGGTGCGCCGCAAGACGTCGTCCACCATTTGGTTCAGCCTTTCCCTGTATAGATAACCCTCGAATATCGGACTTCCGCTGAACTCTTGCTCATTGATGACATCGACCACATGCGGCATGATGCTTGCGCTTATATCGCTCATGAGATGGTGAGCATAATCGAGATCGTACTCCTTTTTGGCGTGACGCTCGGGGCCGGAGTAGCCGATAGGATTTGGAAAGTCGGCAGGCGGCGGGTTGGAGGCTTGGGACTCAATAGGCGGATGATTTATTGATGCTTCGTTCGATGCTATTGTCGCAGGCGTGTGCGTTGTGATCGGCGTATAGCTCAGGATAGCCGCAACGCCTTGCTCGGATATGGGCGGGATTTCCGCGCGGCCGGCTTCGCACGCGCACGATCCGCATTTTGTGTCGCTTGCAAGTGAGTCAACATAGCCTTTGTAATGTGGCCAGCCCTTGCCTATATCGGGGCTTACGGATTTTTCCCTGACGGATGATTTCTGTATTTTGTTGGATTGCGGTTCCCTGGTCTTGCTGAACTCCAAAAACTCAATTAACATCGCCTCGAGCTCCGTTGGCTTCGAGTTGTAATAATACATAGACAATCCTCCCAAAACGACTTATCTCATACAATATATGCCGATATCTATTTTTGCGCCAGCAAAAATAGAGGGATTAGCAGACGCGTGTCGAATATTATACCTAGTAGGAGCGGATAGACATGACGCTGAAACGATATCCTCAGGAGACAATCGAAGACATCCGCCACGGAAACGATATCGTGGACGTCGTGTCCGGCTATGTAAGTCTTTCAAACAAGGGCGGGCGGTTATTCGGACTGTGCCCGTTTCACAGGGAGAAGTCGCCGTCGTTTTCCGTCTCTCGTGAGCGGCAGCTTTACCATTGTTTCGGCTGCGGCGCGTCGGGAAATGTGATAAGTTTTGTTATGCAGATCGAAAACTTTGTGTTTCTGGACGCGGTGAGATTCCTGGCGGATCGCATAGGCTACACGTTGCCGGAGCTTGGGGACGCGGTTGCCGCCGCGCGCGCCTCTGCCGTAAAGGAGCGAATTCTTGAA
>WRAW01000016.1 GCA_009780015.1 Defluviitaleaceae bacterium
ACTGTTCGCGGCTTATTTCGCTTGGGTAGGGCTTCCTCATGTCTTTTCGCTCCGTAGGTATAATTTTATATAATTATACCTTGCCTATCGAACTCTGGGTAGATAGTAAACAGGTTCTGAGGCAATTTGCCTGATAACGGAGAAATTTTCGAGTGAACTGCCTTTTCCTGTTCTGTTTGCACACTTCTTGAAATGCTGAATCTAAGCACCAATTTTTAACTTCTGTTCTTAGAGTCTATCTAATAACTTTTCGTCATTGTCTTAGCGCCCAGTTTTCCGCCCTTTGCCGTCGTTGGTTCTTTGCGTACCACTCCAGTGTACGCGGCGCCACTTCCTCATAAAATAGCGAAAAACTGGTCGCCAATCCAACGGCAAAAGATATTAAACAGGCTCTTAATGCTCAAGGCTCAAAAATATCTTTTTGACATCCCATCGTGACAATAATCTTATTGGATTTATAATTTGTATTTACTTGCTCCCAATACAAGCTTAGAGCTTGCCAAAGCAGAAGCCATACATATTTCCTTTGCCTCATTGCTCTTGCTCCCACACATGGTGTTATCGTCAACGCTAACAATTAATGTCAAAGTTGAGCTATCGGAATATTTTGCGGATGTGGCGGAATGGCAGACGCGCTAGACCTAGACTCTATCGGGCAACCCCCGTGCAGTTTCATATCCTGTCATCCGCAGTGATAGCGTATAATCTGAACTACGCCGATATAAAAATCATCGGCGATGGATTCAGATTTTTGCTGGGTTTAGTGTAATCTTGCCAAATTCTGATAAATGTGCTATAATGGTAATTATTATTAACAGCTGATCTGAAAAAAATTTTGATGTAAGTGCATCACTATTATTATATGGGTCAAATGGGTCAAAAAAATTGTACAGGCAGTATTTATTTTTTCGTGTTTTAAAACAATTTTTTCTGTAGTTGGCGCTGTTTTCAAGTATTTAAGATAACTAAGAACCCAAGGGAGCCTCACCGATGAAACGCGAACTGACAAAGACACAGCTCATAGAGCAAAGCATTATAAAGAAGTTCCGCAAGGAACTCTGGAACCCGTTCATAAAGGGCGTGAAGCACTACGAACAGATCAAGAACGGCGACCGTGTGGCCGTGTGCATATCCGGCGGCAAGGACTCAATGCTGCTGGCCAAGCTTATGCAGCAGTTGCAACGGCATAGCGACGTACCCTTTGAACTGGTGTTCCTTGTGATGGATCCGGGCTACAACCAAGAAAACATTGAGCGGGTCAAGTCGAATGCTGAAATTCTAGGCATCCCCATCACGATATTTTGCACGGACATATTCGACACAGTGGCGGGTCTTGGAGGTTCGCCATGCTATCTGTGCGCCAGAATGCGCCGCGGACACCTGTACAAAAACGCCAAAGAACTGGGCTGCAACAAGATCGCTCTGGGTCACCACTTCAACGACGTCATTGAGACGACTCTTATGGGAATGTTGTACGGCGCGCAAATTCAGGCCATGCTTCCCAAGCTGCACAGCACCAACTTCTCCGGTATGCAGCTAATAAGACCGCTTTACGCCGTGCGGGAAAAAGGCATAACGGCCTGGCGCGATTATAATGGACTGCAATTCATACAATGCGCGTGCCGCTTCACCGAATACTGCACGACCGACCCCGACAGCGGCGGTTCTAAGCGCCAAGAGGTTAAGCGCCTGCTAAAGCGTCTTGCCAAGGACGACCCCGAAATCGAATCACACATCTTCAAGAGCATACACAACGTAAAGCTGGACACCCTTCCGGGCTATAAGAAGGGCGGCGTTCAGTACAGTTTCTTGGACGGCTATGATGACTAACCAATAAATTCGTGCTTTCATGTTGTCTAAAACTTTCACAATATAAAAGTTGGTACAGCCTAAGTGGTTTTAGACAACGAAACGCGAACAAGGTCATTTATATCGTCAAGTACGGGGACTCCGCACTCGAGCAGCCTGTACTTGGGCTGATGCCCGTTCGGGATAAGGATACATTCGACGCCAAGCGCTTTGGCTACTTCGTGATCGTGTACCGTATCACCGATTAGCACTGTCTTGCCGGTGTCCAAGCCGCTTCTGGCAACGTACTCCTGCCCGATGGTTAATTTGCTTCCGGCATATATGTTTGATATACCGATTATTTCGTCAAAATAGTGCTCAATGTCGAACAAACCTACTTGGGCGCGCAGGTTATTCAACTCCGACGCCGACAATATTATTTGCCGCAAGCCCATCTCATTTGCGGTCGCAAGCACCTCTGCCGCGCCGTCAAACAAGCGGAAGCGACTTATGTCGCTGTGGTATCTGTCTATGAATTGGGCCGCCGGAACATCAAACGGTTCTTTGCCGAAGTCAAAACCTGCCCGGCGATAATAGTCTATTACGGGAAAGCCAAAGATATCCCGGTAAGCATGGACATCCTTAATCATTTTAAGCCCCCTGTTCGCCAGCAAGGTATTTATGACAGACAGACACCATTGCGCGTCGTTCAGGAGAGTGCCGTTCCAGTCCCATATTACTGTAGTATAATTGTTCAGTGCCCTCATCACAATCCGAATACCCCTACAACAAACCGAAAATTTTCATCGATACTTTCAGAGCCGTCAACCGCTAATGCGGCATACCCTATCTCTTTTGCTTGACTCAATGCCGACAGCGCAAACAGTGCGTCTCGTTCCACCCAATTCTGGAACGCTGTTTCTTTATCGGAACACGCCGACAAATAATCATCAACCAATAATCGTTCTGAATAATGCCGTGTTTGAAATTCTCTACTTGGCACCATGCAAACATAATATTTTTTTCCGACACCTATTTTGTTTACAAGAGCCGGGAGGAACGCTACCCCTTCCGCAATAATTGGCGTACCTCCATCCAGTTTATTTAACCCGTCAACAATATACGGAAAAATCTTTTCATATGTGAGCACTTCTTCGGCTTTCAATTGCTCAGGTTCTCGCAACCATTGCTGATCCGGCGACATTTCTGAAATGTATTTGAGCCATGTATCCCCTTCTGAAGCGCCTTTTACAACAAACTCCATCAAATAATCATCCGCTTTATAGTATTTAAAGCCATATCTTTCACTAATTATCTCGGCTATCGTACTTTTGCCGCAGCATGGCGAACCGCCGATAAAATATATATTCCCCATAAATTCGCCCATCCTTAAACTATGCCCTAAACAACTCACGCACGTCTTCGACGCTAAGCTTGTTGATGAAGCTTGCCCCCTCGCTGACAACCATGTCGGTCAGGGCGCGTTTGCGTTCCTGAAGCAGCAAAATCTTCTCCTCGATGGAGTCTTTCATGATTAGGTTGATTACCTGCACCGTGCGGGTCTGACCCAGGCGGTGGGCGCGGTCGGAGGCTTGAGCCATTACCGCCGGGTTCCACCACTGATCGTAGTGTATTACGACATCGGCTCCGGTAAGGTTGAGGCCAAGCCCCCCGGCGCGCAGCGATATCAGGAATATCTTTTTCTCACCGTTGTTGAACTGGTCGGCCATTGTCTTGCGGAGTCCCGCCTCGCTTGCACCGTCAAGGTAGAAGAAGCCGATGCCCTCACGGCGCAGCTCTTCGCGTATAATGCGAAGCATCGTCGCGAATTGGGAAAACAGCAGTATCCGGTGGCCGCCGTCGATGGCCTGGTGTATCGTCTCGAGAAGGTCGGACAGCTTGCTGCTGCCACCGTTGTAATCCTCGAGGAACAGCGACGGGTGGGCACATATCTGTCTGAGACGCGTGATATGCGAAAGTATGTCCAGCTTGCTCGTCTCGAAACTGCCGTCTTGAAGTACGCTTTCAAACGCGCCCTGAGCCTCAAGAAGCTTGGCGTTATAGAGGAGACGCTGTTTATCGGTCATAATGGAGTACTGAGTCGTTTCGACCTTTTCAGGCAACTCGGACAGCACGTCGGCCTTCCGCCGCCGCAGTATGAACGGCTCGACCTGCTTGCGAAGGCGCAGCCCTGCTTCCGTATCGCCGTCCTTGGTGATGGGATCGGCGTATATCTTGTTAAACTTGGACTGACCGTACAGAAATCCAGGCATCACAAAGTCGAATATTGACCACAGCTCCGACACGGAGTTTTCGACGGGCGTACCTGTCAGGGCAAAACGCGCACGACCGTTCACAGCCTTAACCGCCGCCGAGTTCTGGGTGACGGGGTTCTTCATGTACTGAGCCTCGTCCGCGATCACATAGTCGAAGCTCAACCGGCTATAGTTGTCCAAGTCGCGTTTGAGAGTGTCATAGGTTGTAATTATAACATCATGGCCTTCGCACTCATCCAGAAGCTCTTTTCGGCGCTGAGGAGTTCCCGCGATTACCGCTGCCGTAAGGGACGGGGCAAACTTGGCTATTTCATGTTCCCAGTTGTAGATGAGCGACGTCGGCGCAACGACTATGGCGCGCGCGCGTCCATGCTCCTCCTTGTGCGCAAGCAGCAGGGATATTAGCTGCAAGGTCTTTCCAAGACCCATCTCGTCGGCAAGTATGCCTCCGAAGCCATAACTCGCCAGCGTGTTCAGCCAGCGGAAACCTGTCTTCTGATAGGAACGCATGATAGCGGCAAGAGATTGCGGCACTTCGGTCAGGCTGCCCGCGGAATCGCTGCCAAAACCCTTTATATCGGATATCAGCTTGTCAACGGCTTCATCCCGCATGGCGGCACCGCCGCTAAGTTCTCGGATATCTTCATCAAGCTCCAGCACACGGTACAGCGGCGTCACAATCGTGTCGGTTCCCGCGTCCTTCTTGGAAACATCCGCGCTTGAAAGCAGCCTTACGACCAATTCTATATTTTCGTCCTCAAGATTTATAAAACGGCCGTCGCGCAGCCTGTGATACTTCTTGGCCAGCCTGTACGAGCCGACGGCGTCCGCAAGCTCCTTCAGGCTGTATCCTTCAAGTTCCAACCCGACCTCAAGCAAGCCTCCCCGAATACGTACATGAGGGTTTGGCTTCGCGGGATACCTGATTTTGCGCTTTTCAAAGGCGTCTGTGGCGAATACCTCGCCTATCTTAGCCGCGGTCTGCACCCCGCTAAGATAGAAGTTGAACACCTGCTCGTCCGTCGCAAGGCTAAAGTGAGCCGCCGCCCGGTCTTCCACAAAGCCGTAGTGGCGCAGAAACGCCCTGATCCAAAGCTGCTCGTAGCCTTCCGGCGTAGCCACGTTATCGAACATGCCGGTCTTAGACCCGTCCGGGTTCTCGAATTCCACGCGACATGTCAGGCTATCGCCCCTGCCCTGTACGTCAAGATAAAACTTAACCCGGCATGTCTTGGCAGCATCAAACGCGTCTTCCTGCAGACTGGGATCAGCCTGGATTTGTTCAGGCGTACGCGAGTCCGGCAGATCGTTCACGATCAACCCCGAACGCCTCAACTGCGGTATAACATAGGCCCGAAAATTGTCGGCATGAGGCCCGTCCGCCACAATCGCCTCGGCTCGGAGCTTGGAAATGCCGGTGTTCAGAGCTATAAAGTCGGCGGCCGCTCCCTTGTCCATCTCGCAGAAGCCGTCCGCCGTAAGAAAGTAGTCGGCGCATTCACCCTCTATCACCACATATCTGTGAGTCACCGGTTTCAGAGCCACGCCCCCCTGCCTTTCGCTCACGACAAAGCCGAAACGTCCGCGAGAGTCCTGCCGCACCGCCTCAAATTGCGTATGGCGAAGCTGGGGAGCATTGACGGCAAACCCGATCTCACCGTATATGTCGAAGAAAATGTCACAAAACCAGGCCGGCATAACAAAGCGGCCCTCCATGCCCGATCCGAACGAACGGAAAACATGGCTTCCCAGCTTCTCCAATTCACTCACAGAGTCGTAAAACCTGATAAGAGCCTCGATCAACCGCTGCGACACCTCATCAAATACTGAAATATCATGCCGAAACTCCAGCCCCTTACCGTACTTGACCATCGCGCCGCCCTGCACCTGCAGAATAAAGCTCTTGACGTTACGAACTACATATTGGCGCGAAAAACCTACGCCAAAGCTAAGGCTGTGGCGCTCCTGCTTTTCGATATGAAGCGTCGGGGTAAGGCTTGCCTTTTTGTGTTCGGTGTTTTGCAGCGTTACAAAGTCGGAATCTATTTTTGAGATAAGCTTTGTCTTAAAGTGGTTTATCACACCGGCCTTGACGCGGTCGGAAAAGACCTGCTCCAGGTTCGCGGCGCTTTGATGCGAAAGAGACAGCATCGCGGCCACAACGTGCTTGCACGCCCCCTTCCAGATAGACGCGGCGTCGCAGTTGCAGCGATAGCCCTCCATTGTACCGTTTTGCCGAAACACAATACGTACGCTGTACACCCTGTTGCCCGAACCCGTCACACGCGCCCAGACAATGCTGCCTGCGGGGTTCTCCTGCTCCATAACCCCCATCTCGGCCACATTACCTTCGTTATAGTATTTCTCGCCACGGCGGTACACGTTTTCATCGGTCGCCAACGAGAGTATTTTGCCGCTCTTCAGAATGAAGCTCATATCACATATCCTTTGCGTAATATCATCTTAAAACACCATTATAATACACTCCAAGTCAATGTTCAAGTATTTAGGGAAAATAGCGCGAAATCATACGCACAGGCTCTCAGAATCCTCGGTCAATAACCGAAGTTCGGATAGAAGAAGCGATTTTTTCGCCAATCCGGGAGGTGACGACCCCGCGCAACCTGGGTACACAAAAGAAACTAAAAACGAGCGTCGGAAAATCAGGACCCCGGCAAAGCCCGATTTTGGCTTCGCGGGGCGGAGTTCGACCCTCTAGACGACGTTGTTCGCATTTCGTTGTCTAAAACAACTTAGACTGCACCAATTTTTACATTGTGAAAGTTTTAGACAACATGAAATCACGAATTTGTTCGCATTTCGTTGTCTAAAACAACTTAGGTTGCACCAATTTTTACATTGTGAAAGTTTTAGACAACATGAAATCACGAATTTGTTCGCGTTTCGTTGTCTAAAACAACTTAGACTGCACCAATTTTTACATTGTGAAAGTTTTAGACAACATGAAATCACGAATTTGAGCGTTATTGACCTCAGGATCTTAAATAACTTCCACCCGGTTTCTACCGTTAGCCTTTGCTCTGTACAAAGCCTGATCCAATTTATGGCAGAAATCTGTCATACAGTCGATGTGATCCAGTCTTTCCGGGAATACGGAACCTGCGCCTATACTTACTGTTACTTGGGCGGTTTCGCCTACCATGTGAATCGGGGTAGCGGAAATTTCTTCACGAACGCGCTCAGCTACTAAGACGGCCCCCTCAAGGTTTGTGTTCGGCAGCAGTATGGCGAATTCTTCGCCTCCCCACCTGAATACCCCGTCGGTTTCGCGCATAACGGCGCTCTGCATTGTCTTGGAGATAATTTTTAGGCATATATCACCATTCAAGTGACCATAACGGTCGTTGAAATTCTTAAACCGGTCAATATCCAACAACAGCATACCTAAGCAGCTTTGGGTACGTACCGCCCTTATCCATTCAGCCTTAATCTGCTTGTCGAAACTGCGGCGGTTGTTAACGCCGGTCAGGCCGTCCGTAAGGCTGAATTGTTCGATAATCCGCATTTGGCTGATTAGCTGCAAGTGCGCTCCCACCCGCAGATTAACAACTGTTTCTCCAAAAGGTTTGCGTATATAGTCAACCGCTCCAAGCCTGAGCCCCTTTATTTCATCATCTCTGGAATTGCTGCCTGTGATAAAGATTACGGGGATATGCTTGGTAGCGTCGGATGATTTCAGCCTTGACAGCAGCTCAAAACCTGACATGTCCGACATTACTACATCCAGCAGTATCAGGTCGACGTCTTGGTTCATAGCCAAATCCAACGCGACCTTGCCGCTGCGCGCTAATTTTACGTCATATGAGGGCAAAAGAGCACGACGGAGATACTTTAGTTCCATTGGCGAGTCGTCAATAACTAACACGCATTGCCTTGGAGCAGAACTATCCACATTACACCCCCCAAATTTTTCTCACCTTGTCCAATTCCGTCAATGCGGCAGGAAAATCACATTCTTCCACCAAGTCAGCCAAAGTCTGGGCTTCGGGCAATCGGTAAATATCGTCAACCATGTCCAAACTATCCCCATTGCCTGCCGCCAGCAGGTTGTGCAGCCTGTCCAGCAATCCTTTTACCTGATCCCGGTCAATAATTCTTTGACTCGGAGTGTACACAGCCTTTTTCGGAATATGAGTAATATCCACGACGCACTTGAAATCATTTCGGAAAATAGCCAGCCGGCGATAAAACGACTTTAATAAAACATCTGACAATTGATCTGATACATCGGCATTTTTCAAAAAACGCTCTAAATCTCCCGCGCTTCTTGCCAATGTAATTTCTCCGACCAGGCCGGCAAGACCCTTCAAGTTATGAACAAGCCTATGCGCCGTTACAAAGTCATTGCTCTCAAGAGCCGACTCCAGCTTCGGAAGCAAGCTCTTTTGCTCCTGAGCGAATTCTAAGCGCAGAGCGTCCGCGGTCTCTTGAGGTATTACATTAGCGTTCAAGGTTTCGTCATACATATATTCCAATACAGACTCGGCCTTGAATTCCTTATAAGCCTCCAGCCTATAAATCGGCTCATTGGAGTCTTCCGTACCGCTTTTGCGCCAGTCCAGGGAAATGTTGCGCAGTTTCCAACACCTCTCGGACAATTGGCTGATGGAGAGCTCAAATACGGTGGGGTCGTCGGTCTTAAAAAATATTTCAGGAATCTCCAGGGCCTCATATATTGCCAACTCATTGCGCCAAGGGTCGCGAAAATTTATATACAATCTATCGATCTCTCCAGATGGGAACATATTAGGCATATCATCCAAGTCAAGTAGCAAGAAAACCAAGGAACCTTCATCTCCTTGCGATTTTCGCGCCGCCGCCGCTAAAACAGACGGATCCTGCCCCACGGCTATGTGGTTTACAGACTGGTACAACGCCGCGGTTTGGGTAATAAACATACCGTCCGCACAGCCCGTCTCTATGTGAATGGGCCGGCCGTTATCAAAAAGCGACGCCATTTTTCCAGCGTAAGCTGACGGATCTTGCAGTATACGCGGGTTATCGGTTAGCTCCTCAGCAGTGAATACTTTCTCTCGGATTCCCATAGCGCTCCTTACGACCTCAGAGTTTTCAAACTATAGTAATATGACCTCGAAACAGTAACAAAGGAGGGGTGCGGGAAATCGGGAGATTTCCCGCTGTTTATCCCGACGCATGTTACTGATTGAGAGGCATATTACTATAAATTATATACTAAATCCAGCCCCTTTGTAAAGGGGTATTGTGCATTGACCGGTTTTGGTATATAGTTGTGGAAAGTAAGTGTGTAAAATCGATTCGGGAGGTTCAGCCATGACTTATAATTCAGTGACATCGGAAGTTATAGCCGCTCTTGACAGGGCCGCACCCGGAAGGGTGGTTGCAGGCGCTGATGTAAACCCCGATTACGCCAAGGACGAGATGCCGATATATGGTTCAAGAATGCCGGAGGTATCGATCGACGTGTTGTCAACTGAGGAAGTATCGGCTATTATGAAGGTTTGTTACGAGCACAGCATACCTGTGACGACAAGGGGCGCCGGGACAGGTCTTGTGGGCGGCGCGACTCCAATTTTCGGCGGGATCGTGATATGCACGGCGCGAATGAACAGGATAATTAACATTGATACGGATAATTTTGTCATGAGGGTACAGGCCGGAGCGCTGTTGAAGGATGTACACGAGGCGGCGCTTTCTCGGGGACTGATGTATCCTCCCGACCCCGGCGAAAAGCTGTCAACGGTCGGCGGCAACGCGTCGACCAACGCGGGAGGGATGCGCGCCATTAAGTACGGTACGACAAAGGACTATGTCCGCGGGATGACGGTTGTGCTGGCAAACGGCGACGTACTGGAGCTGGGCTCGGGCGTGGCCAAGTCCAGCACGGGGTACAATATGATGCAGCTAATAACGGGGTCGGAAGGCACGCTTGGAATTATCACCGAGCTTGTGCTGAAGCTTGTACCCGCGCCAAAAGCTACGATCAGCGTAATGGTGCCGTTCGAGGAACTGGAGGCGTGTGTAGCCACAGTACCTAAGTTGTTTGCAAGCAGCTTCCGGCCCACTGCTCTGGAATTTTTTGAAAAGGACATACTTGTCGTTTCGGAAGAATACATAGGAAGGCCGCTGTTCCCGCGTGAGATAGACGGGAGGCCGGTTGGCGCGTACCTTATGATGATACTGGACGGCGACTCGGCGGACGAGCTTGACCCCATTGTGGAAAATATTATGGAGTTCATGTTTGAGGAAGGGGCCATGGAAGTGCTGGTCGCGGACACGGCTCCGCGGATAAAGGATATATGGTCTGCGCGCTCGTCCTTCCTTGAATCGCTGAGCAAGCAGTATCGCCTTCTCGACGAGAACGACGTCGTAGTACCCGTCACCAAAATCGTGGAATACGTTGCGTTCTTTAACGAGCTTTGCAAACGCTTCGACTTCAAGGCAATGTACTTCGGGCACGCGGGCGACGGCAACCTGCATATTTACACGGTTTCCAACGACATGAGCGAAGACGACTTCAAGCAGCAGGTTCATGAATTCATGCTTGCCATCTACGAGAAAACATACCTGATGGGCGGCGAACTCTCCGGCGAACACGAAATAGGCATGGGAAAAGCCCAGTACTACGAAGACGTAGTCGGAATACGCAATATCGAGTTGCAGCGCGGCATAAAAAGGGCATTCGACCCCAAGCTGATACTGAATCCGGGTAAGGTCTGCTTCAAGCCCGAAGACATGGCGGATGCTAAGAACCTGTGTTCATAGGTTCTTATAATAATGAAAGCGGCCATACCGTAACGTATATGGCCGCCGCTTTTTTGACGCTTGCCGCAATTATTGCTCTATGATTACGCTCTGTGAATCTCTGTGATTATTTTCTCGTTCATGACATAGGCGTTGATCCTGACCGGGTACTCGTGGGGATTCACGAACTTGAGGTCTTTGACGCCGTAACTGGTCGCGGCGTCGCGGCCTCTTTCAATGTATCCCACATCAAGAGAATGTTCGTGGCGCTCGGTGATCTCCATGCCGGCTTGCTTCGCCGCGTTAAACAGAGTCGAGCTTACCTGGCACACGCCGCCGCCGTAACCCTGGCTGCGGCGTCCGCTATTGAAGATCATACCCAGCATGAAGCCGTTGCGCTTTGTCGTAGGGCCAACCGCACCGTTAAACGAGAATTCCTCGCCGGGCTGGATTACCGACTCGTCTATCTTCTGAGCCGCAAGAGTAATGTTGTGGGCGCGGGCTTTCTTTGGATTCTTGAAATCGGTGCTGAACTCGGAGAGCTTACCGCCGGCTTCCGACGCGTTTACTTCGGTCAGAAGCGGGTTTTCGGCATAGTTCGAGCGTGTGACGTTCTGGTTCTGGCTGTAATTTCGCGGAACCGACGTATAACACCCCGCAAGCGTTAAACATAGCGAAAGTATTGCAATATATTTGAACATTCTATCACTCCTTTAAAACGGTTATGCGTATAGTATTTCTACATTACGCGAACATATCCCGTTTAGGAGTTGACAAATTGCGCCTGTTCAAAACATCCAAAATATTACAATTAATTGTGGTGCATGAGGGTAAGACCTATGTCCCCGCTGACGGTATTGACCGCCAAATCAAGGTAGGCTGATGAAGAGCCCTCATGCGCGCGTACATTTCCCATGAAATTTACGGTTCCGCTAAGTGTGCTAAGGCTGTGGTTATAGTAGTCATGGACGCGCAGAGACATATCGATATCACCCGATACGGAGTCAAGTCTCGTAAAGCCGCCGGGAGTACCGTCCGCGACATATATGTCGCCGCTGATCGTCACCGCGTACAGGCCTTGCCACTCAATTCCAACAATCGAAATGTCGCCGGACACGCTTGAAAGGTTCAGGTTTGCCATATCCCAGCCATACGGAACTTGCACCACAACGTCGAGATGACCCGGCCCGAATCCCAGCCCAAGCCAGTCGAGTTGATGAATTGGCGGCATTGGCGGTCTTGGAGGAGTAGGCGGCCTGGGTATCGGCGGCACAGGAATATCGGCGCTCTGAGAAGAATATCTTCCGGCGCGTTCTAGTTCCCAGAGCGACATTTCGATAGCGCGTTCCACTTCATTCACAGCCATTTCGATAGCCCGTTCCACTTCGTTCATGGCCATCTCGATAGCCCGTTCCGCTTCCGTGTTGGCTCTCACCGCCCGTTCCGCCTCTACATGGACCCGTCCGACAGCGCGCCCCATTTCATGGCCAATTCTCTCGCCGATCCACCCGATATCTGCGCCGGGAATTGCCCTGCGCATCTCCGCTTCCCTTGTGTCGATGATTATACGTCCGTCTTCAAAAATTAGCTCTCCCATGTAGGTCATGTCTTCATCAAGGCTGGATTTTAACACCCCAAAGCCATCGCCCTGAACAATTTTGATGTCGGCGGCTATCGTGGTTACGTATATCTCGTAAAACTCTCCTTCGCCGACGTATCTCGCTTCAGCGGCTCCCCGGCCATGAAAATCATGTGCATGCCTTGTGATAAACTGAGGGCCTGTCACCCCCCATAAAACTTCCAAACCGCGCGCGCCGGTCATCCATCCCGCGGTCATAAGAGCGAAGCCGCATGCCATGAGAATAAGGGATATCGCCCACCAGGAAAGCTTGTGCCCGGCGCGTTTCGGAATTGGCGGCTCCGGGCTGCGGTATTCCGGGGCAATCGTCTCCGGGTGGATCGGATCGTTGCTTATCGGCCTGTCGTCATGCATGGTAAGCCCTCCTTTGGATAATTCCCCCGACAAAGCGCGCAATCCAATGGAAGCCGCGCCACAACAGGGATATAAGCAGTTGGAACATTATACCGAAGCCCAGCAGGAACAACCCCGCTCCGGCCACCAGCAGCGTGACGCCAAAGCCATGCGTCATTACAAACGGCACGCCTATCAGAAGGGCAATGCCCGACAGTATCAGCGCGACTCCCGTTATGGCAAAGGCTGCAACCAATATCACCAGTGTAACAAATAGCGATAATGCCACAGCAGCCGCCGAAATAGCAATCGGAAGGCCAATCGGTATGGCGAACAGCGCCAGGATCAGCAGCCAGGCCGTCTTTGCGCCGTGCTTTTTGGGGGCGTGTTCGGCCGGGGAACGCGGCGGAGCTCCGGTCGCCACGTATTGGGCAAGTATCTTTGCCGCGGCCTCGTCCGGCGTGCCCAGATGCTCAATGCCAGTCCCCGCGTCTTCGGCGTCATGCAGATAGCCTTCATAATATTCAAGCGCGTCGCGGCGTTCGTGATCCGGCAACACGCGCAGCTTGTGGCTTAGTTGTTCCAAGTATGCGTCCTTAGTCATACCCCTACCCCCTCCATGTTCAGGAATCCGTCAACAGTCTGCTTGAACTGAGTCCAGTCCGTGACACAGTTGCGGAATCTTTCCAAGCCGCGCTCCGTTATGCGATAGTACCGGCGGTTGCGTCCGTTGTGCGGCATATCATAAGTGGTTAGGCATTCATCCATTTGCAGCCGGCGCATTACAGGGTACAGCGTGGATTCCGACACGCCAAGCTGTCCCTTCATCCGCTGCGTCAGGGTATAGCCGTAGGCGTCCTCCCTGGCAAGTAGCGACAGTACACAGCCGTCCAGCAGCAATCCCGCAGCTTGAATTGCCATTAAATCACTCCTCACGATCAACAATATTATACATCATATAATATTACGAAGTTAAAAAATAATAGTCTGCTTACGCGGCAGACTATTTAGAAAAAAATTTTTTTGAGCTACAGCACAATCCCCTGAGCCAGCATTGCAACCAAGCCTATCACAAAGCCCAGCACACCGCCCAGGGCGATTACAATGCCAAGTTCGCGCCGGATCACGCTTAGTACCAGGCTCTCGACCTTTGCGATATCGAACGCGTTTATCTGGCTCTCTACAATCCCGCTTATGTTTATCGAGCCGGTCACAAAAGGGGCGAGGCGTTCGGGCGCTTTCCCGGCAATTTCAAATATTACGGACTTGAACTTCACAATGTCTTCGTCACGGATATTCCGGGCAAAAGCCGACACGTCGCTTCGCAGCAAGCTGTCCTTCCTAGATTCCAGATACAGAGCGGCAAATGACGACAAAGCCGCGGCAGCGGTTTCGGCATGGTTATCCATGTGCCTGCGAAGCTCGTCGCGATAGGATGGAAAATGCGATTCAAGAAGTTCGGCAAGACTGAGGCTTTGCGACTTTTCAATCAGAAAGTCGGCAAGACGGTCGACCATGGCGTCTGCATACTTCCACAGAAACGGAGAATTGCCGGCCAACACGCCGGCGTAAAATCCGACGGGGCGATGCAGCCAAGCCGATGCCTTAGACAATGCGTCGTCCGCAAGTCTTCGCGTTTCAACCTCGTTTGACAGGAACTCCATCAAATTTTCCTTGATGCTCGCGTAGACCTTGGATGGGTTGACGAAGATGCGCGCAACTGAACCCAGACTGTCGTCGATGATTTGCCGGGTAAGCCCCTCGAGCTTTTCGTCCAAGGCTTCATTATCGCGAAGCCAGCTTTCCAGGAATTTGGGCAGATGTTTTACCGCCGCGTCCGCCAGAGCTTCCCGTGCCTTGTCAAGGTTTTCGCCAAGGTATTCCGAGATTGGCGTATCATTATTCAGAAGATTATCAGGGATAGCTTTCCCGTCTAAATAGTCTCTCAGGATATCGCGCATGTGCGGACGGCTGCCGGATAAGTATTCCGAGAGTTTGCGCTCCAGGGCGCCACTCTCTATATATGACACGATTTGTTCGTGCAGAAGCCGCACAAGCTCGTCTTTAAAAGTCCGAGAACCGAGAAGAACTTGAAGAGCTGCCGTCGCGCGCGCTGCCGCGGCATCAACAACCTCGCCGCAGTTCAGACCAAGCTTGTCGCACACAAATTCCTTAACACTTAGCCTGCTGTTTCCGGCGTCTTCTAAAAAGCCGTCGATGGCGGAATCGAGATAGCTGCGCAGACGCTGCGCGTTCTCAGGCGACGCCAGGGCATCCGAAAGCGCTTCACCGGTCAGGATGTGCTCTCCAACCGTGTTGCCCAGCTTTCGCGCAAGATCGGCGCGGCGCTTGGGCATGACCCCCGGCGTAAACGGCAGGACAACGCCAAAAAGCCGTTTCTCGCCGTGAGGCCGAAACAGCATTTTTATGGCAATCCAGTTTGTGAAAAAGCCTATGGCCGCGCCGCTAAGCGGTATCACAAACATATTGGGGCTAAACTCAAACATTATTGCTAAGGCTGTAGGAGAGCATCATCAGACTGTCGGACAGGTGTACGTCCTCGACCACTACGCCCTTTGAGGCGCGAAGGTCGAAAGAGGCGAAGTTCCATATAGCCTTGACATGTATATCCGCCAGCCGGTTGGCCACTTCCTGGCAGTTCTTGCTCCTGATCGTAAGCACGGCGATGTCGATGCTGTTGCCTGAAGCGTAAGCTTCGAGTTCGTCAATATGCTTTACCTCGCACGATCCGATACGCTTGCCGCAAATCTCAAGGTTTATATCAAAAATAGCCTTAATAACAAAGCCCATATCCTCAAACTTGGTATAGTTCGCCAAAGCCTGCCCCAAGTTGCCGGCGCCTATTATAATCATGTCGTACGTGCGGTCAAGCCCCAGTATCCTGCCTATTTCCTCCCTGAGGACCTTTACGTTATAGCCATAACCCTGCTGGCCAAAGCAGCCGAAATGATTTAGATCCTGCCGAATCTGGCTGGCGGTTAGGCTCATCTGCTCGGCTAGTTCCATTGACGATACGCGCAACGTGCCCGATTCAAGCAGATAGCCAAGATAGCTATAGTATCTTGGAAGACGCTTGATAACTTGTTGTGATATTGCTTTAGTCTTTTGCATTGTCGCTCACTTCCCGGATAGCCATTATTTGTTAGTCATGATTATACATATTAAATAAAATAAAGTCAAGTGATACACTATTCCATAACACATAATTCGCGATATAGCGCTTACGAAAAAACGAACAACACTACGCACATTAGAATAAATAGAAGAGTCGAAAGTACAAAAACAACATTCGCAAAGGCGATGTCCTTGTCAAATTCTTTTGCGAAAATGACCGAGATCAGACCGACCGGCAATGCCGTAATAAATGTAACCAGCAATGTAAGCGCCGGATCGAAGCTGAACGCCGTAAGCGCCGCAAAGACAATGGCGGGAAGCATAAATGTTTTCAGCGAAATCGAAATAACCGCGTCGCGGTCAACATACCTTAGCGCGCCGGTGTTCTGGGCGACCAAGCTGCCGATGCAGAGCAAGGCAAGAGGAACCGTCATGTCCGCCAGCATATTTACGGGAGCCCTTGCAAGAGCCGGAATTTCAAGCCCCATACCGGCAAGCGCAAAGCTTAAAACTATCGCGACAAAGCAAGGGTTAAAAATGACTTTAAGCGTTTGCTTGACGCTTCCCTTTCCAGCGAATATCCAATAGCAAAACGACCAGATAAAGAAATCTTGAATAGCGCTGAAAAGGATGGCAAGCCTTACCCCCCAGATACCAAAAAAGAAGGCGATAAACGGCAGCCCTACAAATGAAATATTACCCAATACCATATTCAGCGCCAAGGTCTCTCTTCTCGAAACGTTCTGATAGCGGCGCAGCGCATAGCGCGCAGCCGGATACACCGCAAGGGTGTAAGCTATGGCAAAAACCGCTATGAACACAGCGTCTTGCTGTGATATGTCGTCGTCCAAGCCTGTGAATGAAACCAGAATAAGCGACGGCATACAGAGATTAAACAACAGCTTTGGAATACTGTCGAACGCCTTTGTGTCAAAACCCGCCTTTACAAGCAGGAAGGCGATCAGGATCAGAATTAAGAACGAAAAGTTATCAGCTTGAATCATCAATTATCATTCCTATGCAGAGCCGAATAATTTGCTTTCGATTTTCCTGGCCGTCGGCGTGGCCGCTATGCCGCCTTCGGCTGTTTCACGAAGCGAATGAGGAAGAGCCTTGCCCACCTCGCCCATGGCGACTATCACCTCGTCCGCCGGGATTATGCTTTTTATCCCGGCTAAGGCCATGTCGGCACAAACAATCGCTACCGAAGCGGCAGCGGTGTTCCTGATAACGCACGGCTCTTCGACAAGCCCCGCCACAGGGTCACATACAAGCCCCATCAGGCTCTTCAGCGCAAGGGCGACGGCGTGCCCGCACATCTGGGGCGTTCCGCCCATTATCTCGACAAGGGCCGAGGCCGTCATGGCCGAAGCAGATCCGCACTCCGCCTGGCAGCCGCCTACCGCGCCGGCAATCGTGGCATTGCGCGCGATCACCATCCCAACACCCGAAGCGTTAAGAAGGCCGCGCACCAATCGGTCGTCGCCGACCCCAAGGTTGTTCATTATCGCCGCGAAGCAGCCGGGTATTACGCCGGAACTTCCGGCTGTGGGCGCCGCGACTATCTTTCCCATACAGGCGTTGGTGCTCATAACGGCGATAGAACTATAGAGCGCTTCGCCAAGCAGCTTGCCGGAAAGAGACTTGCCGGACTCTACATATTTCTTGAAAACATACGCGTCGTTGCCGGTAAGACCGCTGAGCGAACAAATATCCGGCGCAAGCCCTTCCTCGATGGAAGCTTTCATAACGCGCAAGTTTTCAAGCATCCGCTCAGAAACCTCTTTCTCGGCGGACTTGAGATCGCGCGCGGACTGCCGCAGCACAACGTCGGAGATGGCAATGTTTTCACGCTCGGCCGCTTCGACCAGCTGACTTATTGACGAGAAATCTATGCTCATAAACATTCCTTTCAGCTAATTTTCGGAAGATATATTGACGTAATTATGTTGTCAAGGTCTTGCGCCGCAAGCGCAATCTCCCTGTTCAGATCAGTCTCCGTCTCGATTATCGTCACGGCTTTGCCGACTTCTTTTTTTGACTGAAAAACACGCATGTTCGCTATGTTTATGCCCTCCGCGGCAAGCAGGCCGGTGATGCTGTTGATAACGCCCGGAACATCCCTCTGCTCCACGACCATTGTATCAAGATTTCCGGTATACTCAATCTCTATCCCGTTAAGCGACCTTATAATGACATTGCCCCCGCCGATAGAAGCCCCAACCACGCTTGTATTCAAACCTTCGGCAGTTTCGGCCTCTATTACAATGGTGTTAGGGTGCGCCCCCGGGATATCTACGGTATGGAACGTGTAGCTCATCCCCTCGACGACGGCGTCCTCAAGACTTGTGCGTATGCGCGCGTCGTCAGGCTTGTAGCCTAAAAGCCCGCCGACAACGGCTTTGTCGGAACCATGCCCCTTGTACGTCTGCGCAAACGAGCCATGGAACTTGATAACGGCCCTTGAAGGCATTTGCTTGAGCACAAGCCGCGCTATAAAACCAATATGTAACGCTCCCGCCGTGTGAGAGCTTGACGGCCCCACCATTATAGGGCCTATTATGTCAAAGATGTTCACAAGTACCCCCAGATATATTTTCTATAAAGCTATACCTCATTGATATTATGTTGGATAAATGTTATAATGTCAACATATTCCGTCAAACTATGCAACCATGGATTCACATCATCAAGGGAGGATTTGCATGAGATTGAAACAGATACTATCAGCCGCGTTGTGTGTAATCTTAGCAATGCTTGCCGCTTGCGCCGCATATGGCGCTCCGGTTGAAGGGGCGTCGGCTCAGATGGGGATACCGGACGATGTCATTAAGTATACTTCCGAAGGTGTCGGTGACAACCCCGGAGTTGTGCTTGAGGTCGCAAAAGCTATACAGAATGAGCTTACGCTTGTCATGACAAATAACACGAGCCTCGACGTCGTATACAACGACGGTTTCTCGGTCAATCTTATGGTCGACGGAAGCTTAACGCCGTTCGGATCAGGCGTTATGGGTTCTGTTAACTCCACGCTTCCGCCCGGCGGACAAACCGAAATTCGCTTTACCGACCGGCCCTATCTCTGGCCCGGTGAGTTTCGCATAACAAAGACCGTCCTGATCGGTTCCGAGGAATATGAATTGCATGTCGAATTTGCGGTTGAAGATGAATCGATACCGCCTGACGTTGACGGCTTCGTTATGGAGGTATCCGTGGCTGACCCTATTGGCGTTGTTCTTGAGCTGACGAACGGATTTGATCGCGGAAGGGTGTACTTCGACAGAAATTACCGCCTTCTGCGAAATATCGGCGGGCAATGGCATGAAGTGCCGGAGATAAACACCCGGTTCTTCCCCGATAACGAGCACTTTGTCGCCCCGCGACAAGCTCGGAGTTTCACTAAAAACTGGGGCTGGCTGCACGGAGAGCTGGAGCCGGGCGAATATCGCCTTGAAAAGAGCTTCCGGCATCACACATACGGCGATGAGATTGCGCGGCTTGATGTTTACGCCGAATTCAGCACGGTAAGCAGACCCCCTTCGCCCCCGGACGTTCTTATGTACAACCCGTTTGACGGCCGGACAACTTTTCGCGCGGAAGTAACGCGCGGCTCTCACCATAACTGCAGAGAGTCTGCCGCGCTGCTCGTGAATACAATAACGCCTCTTTGGAGCGGGACACGTATAGATGAGCCAATATACGTGGAAGAGAATCACTATGTCGCCGTGCTGAATGTCTACGGCGAACCCATACTGTTTTCCGATATCCCGCAAGGCGCGGTAGTTGACGTCACATTCAGCGGGATTGTACTTCAGTCGCTACCGGGAATTCTACCCGGCGCGATCCTGATTCAAATGGTCGAATAAGCGTGGTTAACCCATGATTTCGCTAAGGGCGACCGGACGGTTTTCCTTGAGTGAACGGTTCGCCGCCATCGCCATTACTACCGACTGGAGACCGTCCTCAATATTGACAAGCACGGGAGAATCGTCCGCAATGGCTCTGACAAAGTCCTTCATTTCCCGTATGAACGAGTCCATATAACGCTCAAGAAAGAAGTAAAGCGGCTTCTCGGCGCAAACTCCCGCGGCCGTGCTTATAACCGCGGTGGAGGGCGTATCGTTGGAAACGCTTATCTGTCCGAGACTGCCGAACGCCTCTACCCTCTGGTCGTAGCCGTAAGCGGCGCGGCGTGAATTATCGATAGAGGCCAGCGCCCCATTCTTCATGGTGATAGTGATAATGGCGGTATCGACGTCTCCGGCCGCGCCGATCTCCGGGTCTATTAGGTTCGCCGCCCTTACAAAGACTTCGTCGGCCTCAGAGCCCGTGAGGTATCGCAGCATGTCAAAATCATGGATGGTCATGTCCATGAACATTCCGCCGGAGGTCTTGACATAGGCCGGAGGCGGGGCTTGCGGGTCTCGCGAGGTTATCTTGACAATATGCTGCTCCCCTATCCTGCCTTCGGCAATTGCCGCGCGCACCGCCCTGAAATTGTGGTCGAAGCGGCGGTTGAAGCCGACCTGGTACTTTAATTTGCCGGTCGTCAGCGCTTGCCGTACCTTTAATATTTCGCCAATGTCCTGGGAAACGGGCTTCTCGCAAAAAACGTGCTTCCCCGCGGCAATGGCCTCCAGAGAGATAGGCGCGTGCGTATCCGTGGAAGAGCAGATCAGTATCGCGTCTATTGAAGAATCGTCCAAAATTTCCCTGTAGTCTTTCAGAACGTTGGCGATACCCAGCTTTATCGCCCACTGCTCGGTTTCGTCCGAAATGAACGGATCGGCAATCGCTTTGACACACGCGTTTGGTATGCGGTAAGCAATGTTTTCGGCATGCAGCTTCCCAATGCGCCCAGCTCCGATGATACCTAGGTTTGTCATCATTATATATGTACCCTCCTTATGTGCGTTTTTCACGAATATTATACAGCATTCATCCGCAATTATCAAGCATGTTTTTATTTTAACAATCTTTATCTGCAATTTCAACTAAGAAAGAAGTATGATTTCAGGCTAAATTTATAGTTTACTTAGTGCAACTAGTATGATATACTACATCTACTCAACGTTGTTGGGTAAATATTTCACTATATTACACTATTAGGAAAGGGTGATTTCAAAGTTGAAAAAGATAATTATGGTTTTCCTGACGCTGATTCTTGTTGGAGGACTTGCCGCCTGCGCACAGCAGGCTCCGGCGCCCGCCCCCGCCCCGGCGGCCCCGGCAGATGCTCCCGAGGCTCAAGCCCCGGCTGACTCCGCTGAACCTGCCGACGACGCGGGAGGGTTTACAGTCGGATATGTAATCAACAACTTCGGCGACACTTTCCAGAACTTCATCTACGAGGCAATGGAAGCTTACGCGCGCGCGAACGGCATCAACGTAATCAACGCCGACGCCAACGAGTCCACCGCGACACAGCTTGCGGAAGTCGAAAACATGATAGTTCTGGGTGTTGACGCGCTCATTGTGGTTCCCGTCGACACCAGCGCCATGGAACCGATCACCCGTGCCGCTCAAGAAGCGGGAATCCCTCTGGTGTACGTAAACCGTAATCCGTTTGCCGGCATGGAAGACCAAATGCCTGCCGGAGTTTACTACGTCGGCTCTCAGGAGATCGAAGCCGGCATCATGCAGATGGAGCACATAGGCCCATTGCTTGGGGGCGAGGGCGGCGTAGCCATCCTCCAGGGTATACTCTCCAACGAAGGCGCCATCATGCGTACTGAGGGAAACCAGCAAATAATAGCCGAGCAGTTCCCGGGAATCGAAATCCTGGCCATGGAAACCGCCAACTGGCAGACCGACCAGGCCGTGAACGTGGTTGAAAACTGGATAACCGCCTTTGGCGACCAGCTTAACGCGGTCGTTTCCAACAACGACGACATGGCCATCGGCGCTATCCGCGCCCTGCAAATGGCCGGACGTGAAGACGTCCTTGTCATGGGTATCGACGGCAATCCGAACGCCCTTGAGTCAATTGTCGCAGGCGAACTGCAAGGCAGCGTATTCCAGGATGCTATCGGGCAGGGCCAGGGCTCTATGCGCCTTGCGCTTAACGCTCTTCAAGGCGTAAGCCAAGACAGCGTACTCTGGGTTCCGTTCCAGCTTATCACAGAGGACAACGTGGCCGACTTTATGTAAACGTGAGTTAACATAGCGGCGGCGGGTTTGGGGTAAAAGACTTGTCCGGGAACCCTGCGGCGCCGGATTTGCGCGGCAACTTTTCGTAAGGCCGGGAACTTACGACGCCATATTGCGAAAAATTGACCGCAAAGACGGCGTCGCGGAATTCCCGGATAAGTCTAAATCCCGGCACGCCGCCGCTTATGTTTTGCAGTTTCCCTCAGAAGAAAGGGTGATCCCAAATGTCTGAAGAGACCTGTTTGCTGAGGGCTCAAAATATTGTCAAGCACTTCCCCGGGGTTGTGGCGCTGGACGACGTAACCTTCGAGGTGCGCGCCGGTGAAGTCCACGCTCTGCTGGGGGAAAACGGCGCGGGCAAGTCCACGCTTGCCAAGTGTTTTATCGGGATACACCAGCCCACTTCCGGGACAATCATCCTGGACGGCAAGCCGGCGGAATTCGCAAACACGCGCCAGGCGCTGGACGCTGGCGTATCGATGATCCACCAGGAGCTCAGCCCCGTGCTGTCCCGGCCCATCATGGAAAATATCTGGCTTGGCAGGGAGCCGCGAAACAAGCTCGGCCTGGTTGACCACAAGAAAATGTACGACGACACAAAGAAACTTCTGGCGGCCATCGACATGCACGACGATCCAAGAACGCTGATGTCGGAGCTTACCGTGGCCAAAATACAGATGATAGAAATAGCCAAGGCGGTTTCATACGACTCAAAGCTGATTATCATGGACGAGCCGACATCCTCACTTATGGACCGCGAAGTCGATCAGCTTTTCCGAATTATCCGTGAGCTTACCGAGCGCGGCATAGGCATTATTTACGTCTCTCACAAAATGGCCGAGATATTCAAGATTTCCGACCGCTTCACGGTTCTGCGCGACGGCAAGTACATAGGCACACGCGAGACAAAGGAGTCCCAACTCAAGGATATCATCAACATGATGGTAGGACGCGACCTCAAGGACATGTACAGCAAGAGCGTCCACGAAAAAGGAGAGCCGCTGCTCGAGGTCAAAAATCTTAGCAGCGACAAAGCCTTCAGCGACGTTTCCTTCACGGCGAGGCGCGGTGAGATACTGGGGTTTGCGGGTCTGATGGGCGCCGGGCGCACCGAGGTGATGGAAACGATATTCGGCTACCGCCGCAAAACCGGCGGCGATATTTATATGCGCGGAGAAAAAGTGCAGATCAAGCACACACGAGACGCCATCAGGCGCGGCCTTGCAATGCTTACCGAAGACCGCCGCCGCACCGGTATTTTTCCCGTGCTGTCCGTCAAGAACAACATGATCTATGCCAGCCTGTCAAACTATTTGAACAAGTTTGGGTTTTTGAAATTCAAGGAAATTGAAAAAGACTGTACGCGTTATAAAGAAGCCATTGATATCCGCACCCCAAATCTGGAGCAGCAGATTCAATTTCTGTCCGGCGGAAACCAGCAGAAAGTCCTGGTCGCCAAGTGGCTCCTGACCGACCCTGACGTCCTCATTCTGGACGAGCCTACCAGGGGCATCGACGTGGGGGCCAAGGCGGAAATTTATAAACTCATGGAAAACTTGGCGAAAGAGGGAAAGTGCATCCTTATGGTCTCTTCCGAACTGCCTGAAATCTTGGGCATGAGCGACCGTATCGTCGTCATGCACGAAGGGCATGTCACCGGCATTTTGGAAAACACTCCCGACATGACCGAAGAACATATCATGGCTTACGCGACCAAGTCGGTTGAGAAAACTACATAATCGCGGAAGGAAGGGATAACTATGACTCCTAATTTAGGGACGACACAAAGCCAGGTGCTTGCCCTGGTTAAAAAATACGGGATTGTTCTGGTTCTGATTATCATGGTCATAGGTTTGTCGATAATTCAACCGGCCTTTCGCTCTATGGCAAACATAATAAACATCTTGAACCAAACCGCGATATTTGGTATTATGGCCGTTGGGCTGACTTTTGTTATAATATCCGGGGGTATAGACCTCTCCGTCGGGTCTGTTCTCGCGCTTTCCGGCGTAATTATGGGCGCGATGGCTCAAATATCCACGGCTTCAAATCCCATTTGGGAAACCGTCGGGCCTTTTCCGTTCATCCTTTGCCTTGTCGCGGCTCTTGCTGTTGGCTCGTCATGCGGCGCGGTGAACGGCTCGTTGATTGCGAAAACTAGAATACCGCCGTTTATCGCGACGCTGGGCATGATGACGGTGGCCCGCGGTCTTGCGCTGATCGTCACCGGCGGGCGCCCAGTAAGCAACCTTGACCCGGGCTTCAACACCATCGGAAGCCGCATCGGCAACATTCCCGTACCCGTAATAATCTACGGGGCAGTAATAGTAGTTTGCTGGATACTGCTAAACAATACAAAGTTCGGCAAGAGCGTCTACGCCCTTGGCTCCAACAGAGCCGCCGCCGAAATTTCGGGCATCAACGTCAAGGCTACACTAATCAAGGTCTACATGCTGTCCGGTTTTCTGGCCGCGCTTGCGGCAATTGTCTTTTCCGCGAGAACGCTCAGCGCCCACCCCGGCGCCGGCACAGGTTATGAATTGACGGCCATCGCCGCCGCAACCATCGGCGGTACGAGCCATTCCGGCGGAATCGGAACCATGTGGGGCGCTGTGGTTGGAGCCCTGATCCTGGCTGTTATGCGAAACGGCCTGACATTGCTGGGCGTACACGCTCACTGGCAGGTTATCGCTGAGGGCGTCATCATCGTCGTAGCCGTAATAATCGACATGCGTAAGAACGCGGTGAAGAAGTAAGCATATGGAAGTGATCTGAATGAAAAAAGTCCGTATAGGCTCCGTCGGTCTTGGCAGACTGGGTCTTTTACATGCGCAAAATATTGCCTCCCGAATTCCCGGAGCGACCCTTACGGCCTTGTGCGATCTGGACGAGGCGCGTCTGGAGGAAACGGCCAAGAATCTGGGCGTACAAAGGACGTTCACGGACTTTGCCCAGATGTCCGCCTGGGACGGGATCGACGCCGTAGCTATTGTCTCGCCCTCCCCCATGCACACCAGCCACATACGCATAGCCATGGAGCATGGGAAGCACGTATTTTGCGAAAAGCCCCTTGGCATAACCCTGGAGCAGTGCAAGGACGCGGAGCATGTGGTAACGGCGCACCCTGAGCTTATCTTCTTTCTCGGTTTTATGCGCCGCTTTGACCCGTCCTATGCCTACGCTAAAGCAAAGCTTGACGCCGGGGAGATCGGACGCGTCGTCCTGTTTCGATCCTACAGCCAAGACCCCGACAGCCAAATCGAGGGCTCTATTGCCTATGCCCCCCACTCCGGCGGCCAGTTCCTGGATATGGCAGTTCACGACATAGACCTTGCCCGCTGGTTCATTGGAAGTGAGCCGAGGCAGGTCTGGGCTATCGGCGGCTGTTACGCGTACCCTCAGTTTGCGCAGTACAACGACGGGGACAACGTCTCGTGCCTCATGAAGTTCGAGGACGATGCTATGGCCTTCCTGCTTGCCGGACGCACGGCTCACCACGGTTACAACGTAGAAACGGAGATAATAGGCACAAAGAGCACGCTGCGGATCGGTTCAGTCCCGCAAAAAAACTTTGTGGAAATACTTGACGGTTACGGAGTGCGCAAGGAATGCTCTCAGAGCTTTCACGAGCGCTTTGAAACAGCGTTCCTGCATGAAATGCGGGAATTCGTCACCTGCATATCGGAGGGTCGCAGACCGGAAGTATCGGTTTTCGATGGAACGAGGGTTCTGGAAATCGCAAACCAGTGTAAAACGTCCTTTGAGACGGGAAACCTAGTCTCGTGCAAATAATATAGACCTCTTGCATCATTTGTCATTGCGGGCTTGACCTATAATCTCATCCGCCGCGAAAATTATTTGGAACATGTGTTCATAGGTGGGGATGGCGTATTAGCGAGGTGATTTTTTGCCAATCTAGGAGGTGACGACGCCCGGGGTCCCCGTAAAACCCGGTTTTGGCTTTGTGGGGTGGACTGAGCGTACCCACAGGGCACGCAAGGATGCTGTGTGCCGGTGGCACATATTTAGCATCCGAAGCGCCAGCGTAGGCGGAGGAACCGACGACCCGGGTCCCCATAAAGCCCGGTTTTGGCTTCGTGGGGTGGAATTCGACCGCTAAGACGCCGTTCCCATCCTATGAACACAGGTTCTTAAAGTGATTTCAGGTCAAGCCCACAATGACGTGCATGAGTGAAGCAAAACTATTTCAGTACAAATTT
This sequence comes from Defluviitaleaceae bacterium, assembly GCA_009780015.1. GTDB lineage: Bacteria > Bacillota > Clostridia > Lachnospirales > WRAA01 > WRAA01. The sequence continues at coordinate 26,286 of WRAW01000016.1, forward strand.
AGGAGGATCGCATGAATTCTAATTTTAACGCTTACATGGACATAATGCCGGAGGTTCGCGAAGCGCTGCAAGATGGCCGGCCCGTAGTCGCGCTGGAGTCTACGATAGTGTTCCACGGGATGCCGTATCCTCAGAATATCGAATGTCACAAACGATGCGAGGAAATAATAAGGAACAAAGGGGCGATTCCCGCGGCGATAGCTGTGTCAAGGGGAAGGATAAAGGTCGGCTTTACACAGAGCGATCTTGATGAAATGCTGGAAGCCGGAGATACAATTAAGCTGAGCCGCCGCGACTTGGCGAGTGCGGTGGCGTCCGGGCGAAACGGGGCGACTACCGTGTCCGCCACGATGATGGTGGCGGAAATGGCAGGAATCCCCGTGTTTGCAACAGGCGGGATCGGAGGCGTTCACCGAGGGGCTCAGACGACATTTGACATATCGGCGGATTTGCAGCAGTTAGCGCAGAGCAATGTGTGCGTCGTGTGCGCCGGGGTCAAGAGCATACTTGACATCGGCCTGACATTGGAATACCTGGAGACTCTCGGCGTTCCCGTACTGGGTTACATGACCGACGATTTCCCCGCGTTTTACACGCGCCGCAGCGGGTTCAAGGTCGACAGCGCGAAGGGCGGCGCGGCTGAAATTGCCAGGATGCTGAAAGTGAAGTGGGATCTCGGAATACGCGGCGGAGCACTGATAGGCTGCCCCGTACCGGAAGCCTGCGCAATGGGCTCCGCCGAAATAAATCAGGCGATAAACCAAGCGCTGGCAGAAGCGGCGGCAAATGGAGTACACGGTAAGGAATTTACGCCGTTCCTGTTGTCTAAGATGGCGGAGGTTACCGGAGGCACAAGCCTGACGACGAATATGCATCTTGTGTGGAACAACTGTGAGAAAGCGGCGGAAATCGCAATAGAATACAGCGCTATATGAAACATGACACTGTGGTGATAGGCAGCGCCGTATACGATATCACGGGCAAATTCCTGCTTGACGGCGTCAACGCCGGGGACTCGAACCCCAGCAGTATTTACACAAGCTGCGGCGGCGTTGGGCGTAATATCGCCGAAAATACCGCGCGAATCGGCCTAGCGACAAGCCTGATAACCGCGTGGGGTACGGACGCGTTTTCAACGGAGCTTCGCGCGTCCTGTGAAAATGTCGGCGTAGACGTCAGCCGCGTCTACTCAATAGAAGGATCGAAGACCAGCGTGTATATAGACTTGCTCGACCGGCGCGGTGAGCTGGTGATGGCGGCGGCTGACTTGACAGCGCTGGAATCCCTGCCCGCCGCCGCCTTTTCAGACAGGCTTGAACACATCAACCGTCACAGTCTGGTATGCCTGGATGCAAACCTTACTGAACAGCAACTGACAATAATCGCGGAAGGCTGTCGCAAACCGATAATGGGTGACACCGTATCCGTGGCCAAGGCTCCGCGATTTCGGAATATATTGAACAATATGCATACTCTCAAGACAAACGCCGCCGAACTTAGCGCGCTCACATGCCGAACCACGGATGATCGTGACGGCATTGAGAAAGCTGCCTCAGAACTGCTTGCGGCCGGATTGGAAAGGGTGTTCGTAACGCGCGGCGAGCAGGGATCGTGCTGTATCGACCGCCAGGGCGCGATATGGCTCGACAAGATTGCGGTGCGGGTTACAAGCGCCACGGGAGCGGGAGACGCCTTTGCCGCCGGCGTGGCGTACGGTATGCTCCGCGTCATGTCGGCGGCGGATACTCTGATATTCGGTACGGCCATGTCGCATATTGCGCTGCAAAGCCCTTCCGCAGTAAGCAATGAAGTAACGGAGGCTATGGCGTTAAGCCTTCATAGTGATTTGAAAAAAAGTATTGACATTAACGTTACGTAATAGTTTACAATTGATTTCGGAGGTGCCGGCGATGGAGTATACGATAAACAAACTCGCCAAGCTGGCCGGCGTAAGTGCGAGGACATTGCGGTATTACGAGGAGTTCGGGCTTCTTTCGCCTGCGAGGTCAAACTCCAGCGGCTACCGTATGTATGGCCGGAAGGAAGTCGACCGGCTGCAGCACATACTTTTTTATCGTGAGCTTGGCGTGTCCTTGGATGATATCAAGAGAATGTTGTCCGACAAAAACTTCGACGGTAGGGACGCGCTTCTGAGCCACTTGTCGGCTCTGCACGCCAAACGAAAGCAATTGGACTTGCTGATTGCCAATGTGGAAAAGACCATATCGGCGCTGAAAGGTGAAACTATTATGAGCGACGAAGAGAAGTTCGAGGGCTTCGCCCAAATGATGATTGACGACAACGAGAAGCGGTACGGCTCGGAAATCCGAGGAAAATACGGCGGCGACGCTGTTGAGAAGTCTAACACCAAGTTCAGAGGAATGACAAAGGAGAAGTACGCCGAAGTTGAAAGCCTGTCAAATGAGCTGCACAATACGCTGATAGCTGCCCTCGCGCAAGGCGACCCAGCCGGCGAATCGGCGCAAAAAGCGTGTGAACTGCACAAGCAATGGCTGTGCTGCTTCTGGGACAGCTACAGCAAAGAAGCCCACGTCGGCGTGGCGCAAACGTATGTAGACGACCCGCGCTTTACGGCTTATTACGACAAAATTGCGCCCGGGTGCGCGGTATTTCTCAGGGACGCAATCCTCGTCCATTGCAGACAGTAATATTACCAACTAAAAATCAGCCCATGGCTGATTTTTAGTTGGTGTTTATGTTTATTATAGGAATATGACTGCGAAACTGCATCAAAGGAGGGGTGCGCGGAATCGCAAGATTCCATGCTGTTTACCCCGACGCGTGATGCAGATTGAGCTGCGTATTCCTATAGCTATTGCGATCATCGAATTATGAATTCCTCGAGCTTCTTCGAGACGCGCTCGAAGGTTGCGTTGTCGTGGATATCGAGCCTAAGCGGGTTGCTTAGGTCAAGGCTGAATATTCCCATTATGGATTTCGCGTCTACGACATACCTGTCGGAGCCTAGGTCGAATTCACCGTCGAAGGTTGAGATGATGTTAACAAAAGACTTGACCTTCTCGACAGTATTAAGTTGTATTGGCAATGATTTCATGAGTTATCTCCTTTTGCGGTATTGTATTTTTTTGATAATGGAACTTGTCAGGCCGCTGAACAAGTTTTCAACGAAGAGCCGCATGAGAAACGGCCTCCTGATGACAACGGCCTTGGCGCCGCACAGTTCCTGGCAGCAATAGCAGCGTATGCAGCCGTCCAGCTTAACGCGCGGATCCCTGGGAGCCGCGAAGCTTATAACCTTTACCGGACAGTTTGCGACACATACGCCGCAGCCTGTACACTTGCCCGTCAGGAAGACGGGTCGCGGTTGAAGCGCACGGCTCATAAGCTTTTGCACTATAGGCGGAAGCGACTGAGACGGGTTAATACGACTAGGCTTAGGTATGGCGAAATCAGTCACTTGAAAATCGGAGACTCTGCCCCCTATAATTTCAATTTCCGAAACATCGGCCTCGCAAAGCCCGCGCACTGCCGCGCCCCTAAGCGTCGGAACTTTTTCGGACGGAAGCGATATTATTTCGCATGCCACACGATCCAAGGCAAACGGGCTTGCGCTTGCAAGCACCACACCAAGCTGACGAGCCTCTCCCGCGGAAGGGCCGTGACCCTCCATTCCGACTATGCCGTCCATTATCGACAGCACGGGGCCGGCCGCCAGACATATGTCGATGAGCGCGTTGGCGAAGTCGTCGTACTCCGGCATATTCAGGTGGTACTCGGCTTTCATAATGCCGGGAACCGTTCCGAACATGTTCTTTACCGCGCCTGTGAATGTCATCATACCATGAGTTTTAAGCTTTGACACGCTGATGACCTTGTCTGCGTCGTTGAGCATGTCGGTCAGAGTAAGCTTCTTCAACAGCAACCCCTCAGGATTCTCACGCTCGAACGACTTAAAGTTCGCGTTCAGCGACGCGCCGGTCTGTTCCGCAAGCTCGTAATAGCCGCCCGTTCTGTATATCTTGGCAAGCATAGTCTCGGTAAACGGCCCTCCTGGGCTGTCGCCTATTATTACGGTATTTCCGTTGTCCATCAGGATCCGCGTGATTGCCTTTAGTACCGAGGGGTGGGTCAAGGTGGCGTCCTCCGGGCGTTTCTCCATCAAAAGGTTGGCTTTTAGCAGTACCTTTTCCCCCGGCTTCACAAAGGCGCCTATTCCGCCAAGGTCGTCAATCGCGGCCGACACGGCCTCGAACACCTCGACATCATTATATGCGGCGCAACCTCTTAGCGATACCTTTTTTATGACGGTTCACCCCGCTTCGCGTTTGCTTTGCCGCGCTTGGCGTACGTTTTGCGTGACGATATCACCAGCTTGCCGTTCTTGTAGTCCACCATGACCTTGCCGCCGCCCTGGAGATTCCCGAAGAGAACCTTGTCAATTAGCTGGGACTTGATCTCGCGTTCGACTGTGCGGATAATCTCACGCGCGCCGTATTCTTCGGAGAATCCCTTTCCGGCAATATATTTGAGCGCGGAATCGCTGAGCTGAATTGTTATGTTTTTGTCCGCGAGGCGTTCGGACAGCTTGCCGACGGATTTTTCCGCAATAAGGCCGGCCATCTTTGCGTCTATTTTCTTAAACTGGACGGTTGCGTCCAGACGGTTGCGAAACTCCGGGCTGAATATGCGCTCCACAGCCTTGTCGATGGCTTCGCTTCCGCCCGAAAGCCCGCCATAACCGATGATGCGCTTGCCCAGTTCCTTGGCTCCGGCATTGGAGGTCATTATCAGGATAATGTTGCGAAAGTCGGCCTTCTTTCCGGAATTGTCGGTCAGAGCGCCGTAATCCATTATTTGCAGCAGCACGTTGAAGATGTCGGGGTGAGCCTTTTCGATTTCATCCAAAAGGAGTACGGCGTGGGGGCTTCTGCGGATGGCTTCCGTAAGCAGGCCGCCTTCCTCGTAACCCACATAACCGGGCGGTGAGCCAATTAGCCGCGCGACGGAGTGTTTCTCCTGGTATTCGCTCATGTCGTAGCGAAGAAGCTTGAGGCCGAGGTGTTTCGTCAGAAGCTTGGCGATTTCGGTCTTGCCGACGCCCGTAGGCCCCACAAAGAGCAGGTTGGCCACGCACTTTTCGCCGTCGTTAAGGCCGCTGCGCGAGGCTTTTATAGCCGATACGACGGTAGACACGGCATCGTCCTGCCCGAAGAGCTCCTTGCGTATATTGTCCTCAAGGTACATCAGCTTGTCGGCCTCCGAACCGCTGATAGACTTTTCGGGTATACGCGCCATAAGCGCGACGGTACGCTCGATGTCGGCGGCGCGGACTTCGACCTGGTCGTCGTCGGTACGAATTATGCGTATGTGAGCGCCGGTCTCGTCCAGCACGTCAATGGCCTTGTCGGGCATGAAACGTTCGGGCATGTGGCGAATGGACAGCTCACAGGTCATGCGGATTATGTCGTCGGAATAGGAAACGTTGTGATATGCCTCGTATTTTTGGCGGAGACCCATCAATATCTCGATGCTTTCATCCATATTCGGCTCGGGGATATCTATCTTTTGAAAGCGGCGCGACAGGGCGCGGTCTTTCTCGAAGTGCTTCTTGTACTCTTCGTAAGTGGTCGCGCCGATGAAGCGAATACGTCCCCTTGTGAGATACGGCTTCAGAATGCTTCCGGCGTCCAGCGCGCCAGAACCAACCGCGCCCGCGCCCACTACGGTGTGTATTTCGTCGATATAGACGATGGGCGATTCGTGACGCGAAATGGCTTCCACGACCTTTATAAGCCGCTCCTCGAAGTCGCCGCGGTACTTGGTTCCGGCCAGCAAAGTTCCCATGTCGATGTAGAAGATCAGGCTCCCGCGCAGACCGGCGGGTACGTCGCCGACAGCTATCCTGGACGCGAGACCCTCGACAATGGCTGTCTTTCCTACTCCCGGTTCACCAACGTGTACGGGATTGTTCTTGAGGCGGCGGCTTAGCACCTGTATTGTGCGGGACAGCGCGTCCTCGCGGGCTATAAGGGGGTCATATTCTCCCTGGCCGGCCTTTTCAACCATGTTGACGGTGAATCTTTCCAGCACATCTTCGTCGTTGGACTTGCCTACGGCGGCGTTCGCGGCCTTGGGCTCGTCGGGAGCGGCCTGCCCCTGGCTTACGACGGGAGTGGAGGCGTAACGTATGACGGCGCGGCGGTCGACTCCATTCTTCTGTAAGAAGTATGACGCGAAGGACTCGGGCAAGTTAAGTATCGCCGCCAATATGTTCCCAAGATGCACCAGACCCGTGCCAAGGCCGCGCGCCTGAGCCGTAGCCAACTCGAACATCTTTATAAACTCAAAGGAGTCCGTTGGGCTGTCGCTGGGCTTGTGCGGCAACTTGGTCTTGAAAAATTCGATCAGCTCGTTCTGGATGGCTATGATGTCTCCGCCGCTCTTGCTCACGATCTCCTTGCCGTGGTCGAACATAAGCGACGCGTAGAGGAAGTGCTCCGGCGTCAGGTATTCGTGCCCTTGCATCCGGGCCTCGTTCAGCGCCACCACATATATTTGGTTGCAGATATTCTCAAGTTTCATTGTCTACGCTCCTAACCTAACCCGCATCGTCCAGAGAAAGCTTCAACGGAAACCCGCGCGTGCTCGACAGCCTGTCCGTCTGCAGTTTCTTAGACACGGCGATGTCGTATGTGTATACTCCGGCGATTCCATGTCCATTATTGTGTATATCCAGCATTGTCGTAACTGCGTCTTCACGCGTTTTGTGGAACACATTCATCAGCACGTCGATGACGAAGTCCATCTCCGTGATGTTGTCGTTGTGCATGATTACCTTGAACATACGCGGCATCTTTATATTCGCCTCGGTGATTATCGTTGGCTTAACGTTGTATTGCGGCATGGAAATTCTCCTTACCTGACACAATTTGTTCTTGCTTTTTGGCGGCCCGTTCTGTTACAATGGTCGTGTGAAAGCATGTCTGTATGAAAGCGAGACTGTAATGGATTATAACCACATGATAAGCATCGTAACGAACATTTATGAACAGGACTTTAAAAAGGCCTACAGTCAGCTTGGGCCGCGCGGCAAAAGCGGGCTTCTGAGGTACTTTTTTTCATTTTACAGAAAATGGCAGACCAGCGCCATGATCGACAATACCTTCCTGACGCCAAACAATATCTTAGCGCTCATAAATAAAGAATATCACAAAAAAACTCTCACGACAACAGTTCCTACGATAAAAACATTCAAGAGATTCAAAAAATTTGAATTTCGCGAGATTTCGTACACATTGGACTGCCATCCCGTGGTAGATGATTTGAAAACGTTGCTTACCTGTCTGTCCCCGAGCTTTGAGCTTGTAGACAGTGAGCAGCAGGTTTTTGCCCTGTGGGGTACAAGAGCCAACGGATACGTGAACGAAAAGATTGAGAGAGAGCTGATGGAGCGGCTAAGCCTCCAAGACCCGTTCTACGTATCGTACCTGATGAGGGTGGCGGCGGAGCTTGGTCTTGCGGTAAAAATGCCGTCGCTGTACTCCAACAAAATGCAAGTAACGCCCAAGGCGGATAAGATGTTCGGCGGCAAGCTCAGCAAATCGAAGTCCAAGGAAATTTTCAGCGCGGTGACGCTTGCGTCGACGCGACTTGCGGCGGACGTCATCGACTCATTCCTTCCAACACCGGGTATTGTCGACGCACGCTATATCCGCCAGATAATTGAAAAGCCCACGTCAAGCGACGAGATATTCCGGTTTATATACGACAGACTCGGCTTTGACTTTGAACAGATAGCCGGGATAGACCTGAACAAACCCATCCCCGACGAATTCCACGACATTGTATCAGGTACATTTGCGCTCGGCGCGATAATGGCGATGCATCTCGTGACGGTCTTCGGTGTATACCTGCGCCTGATAAACCCCGTACACATAATCAGCCATAACATGGATCGCGACATGATATTCGTACGCGACGCGCTGGCCTCCAATCACGACATAGAAATACCGCTGTTCGCGCCGTGCACGTTCTTTACGCCGACGCAGCTTGGGATCAAGCTTTTTAAGCTTCCGCGCGACAGCGCCATGCCGCTGCCAAATACACCCACACTCTCACAGTTGATAGAGCTGATCGAGAACATGGACGACCTGCGCAAGATGGCCGCGCGCACCGACGCCCAGGAAGATACCGGGAGTGAAAGCGCGGCCGTTGAAGACGATCTCAAAGTATACGAGTTTAAGGTTAAGATCTCCGCGGCCCCAAGCTTTTGGAAACGGATATTGTTCGTAGGCGATATGACGCTGGACGAGTTTGCGGCATTTGTAGCGTATGAATTTTTCGATAGCCCAACGGCTGACTACAGCTTTCACAATACTCAAGTTGTTAACAGATTCACCGAAGTTTCGCCAAGCAGCCGCAAACCGTCCAAGCGTGCGTCAAACAGACCGATTCGCCGCGAAAAAGATTCCGAAACAACCACTATCGACGAGTTCCTAAAGACCTGCGCCGGCGACTTCCTGCTCATAATGCGCGACCAGGGATTCCCGCCGGAAATAACGGAATTATTCGGCGGCAAGCACGAAAAAAACGAACCTGTACGGCTCGCCGTAAAATGCATGAACGGTAAAACAATACTGCATAAGAGCTTCTACCCGCGCGTGGTTGGCGAAGGCAAGGCGTGGGCAGAGGTTAGTAGGATTTAGTGGAAAACCTTACGGCTCCCCGGACTATAGCCCAGGGAGCCGCTTGTCGGATGCCCCCTAACTCCTAATAAACGACGCTGTAATTCGGAGCTTCCTTGCTTATCTGGATATCGTACGGGTGGCTTTCTCTCAGTCCGGCCGGAGTTATACGTATGAATTCGGCGTGTTTGTGAAGCTCGTCGAGGTTTGCGCAGCCAAGATAGGCCATACCGGAGCGCAGCCCGCCCAGCAGTTGAAATACGGTATCGGCAAGAGGCCCTCTTGACGATATGCGCCCTTCGACACCCTCGGGAACAATCCTGCGCGTTATGTCTTCGCGGTGGCCGTGGCCGTCGCCGTCTGAAGTGTAGAAGCCTTCGTTGTGTTCAGATTCCATTCCGCGGTATATCTTGTACTTGCGTCCCTGGAACAGCTCAATCCTGCCAGGACTCTCGTCGCAGCCGGCGAACAGGCTGCCCATCATTACGGCGCTTGCTCCGGCGGCCAGCGCCTTGGTGATATCGCCCGAAAACTTGATGCCGCCGTCTGATATTATAGGAACGCCATGATGCTTGGCAACCTGGTACGAGTCGTGTATAGCGGTGATCTGAGGTATGCCGACCCCGGCAATTACACGCGTGGTGCTGTTGGAAACCGATCCCATGCCGACCTTGATACCGTCGGCTCCGGCTTCTATAAGAGCCTGGGTTGCGCGGGCAGTAGCCACATTACCCGCTATCAGCGGAGTGTCGCCAAACTGCTGCTTAAAAGCACGCACGGCGGCAATGACTGATGTGTGGTGGCCGTGTATCGGATCCATCACAATAACGTCAACTTTTACCTTGATAAGCTCCGCGACGCGCTCCAAATAATCCCCGGTGCATCCGATGGCGGCGGCCACAAGCAGGCGTCCCTGCGCGTCCTTGGCGGACGAAGGATACCTTATCTGCTTTTCGATATCCTTGATGGTGATAAGACCTTTCAGGCGCATCTTGGAATCTACTATGGGAAGCTTTTCAATCTTGTGCAAGGTCAGTATCTTCTTGGCCTCTTCGATCGATGTGCCCTCGTGGGTGGTAATCAAGCCCTCCCTGGTCATCACTTCGTATATCTTCTTGTTGTGATCCGTCTCGAAGCGAAGATCGCGGTTGGTGATTATGCCGATGAGCTTTCCGTTTTCGGTAATGGGTACACCGGATATGCGGTACTTCGCCATCAAGTTGTTGGCCTCGTAGACATAGTTGTTCTGGGAAAGCGAGAACGGGTCGGTTATAACGCCATGCTCGGAGCGTTTTACCTTGTCGACTTCGGTAGCCTGCTGCTCGACGGACATGTGCTTGTGGATTACGCCGATGCCGCCCTGGCGCGCTACTGCAATAGCCATCTTTGATTCGGTCACCGTGTCCATACCGGCGCTCATAATGGGGCTGCCAAGCGTGACGGTCTTTGTAATCTTGGTCGCAAGCGAAACATCCTTGGGCAATATTTCACTCAGGGCCGGGACCAGCAGCACATCGTCAAACGTCAATCCGGTTCGCAGTTCTGTATTCATATACATCATTCCTTTTTTCGAGGGATGGAACTCATGTCGGTTATAAAACCCACAACATTATATCACAGAGATATTCTTAGGTAAAGGGGAGATTTTGTGTACAAAGTGCTGATAATTGTGGATATGCAGAAGGATTTCATCGACGGAGCGCTCGGCACGGCCGAAGCGGCGGCGATTGTTGACGGTGTGGTCAGGCGCGTGACGAAATCAGATGGTGAAATGATCCTCTTTACGCAGGACACGCACCACGACGACTATCTGCAGACGCCGGAAGGCAAGAAACTGCCCGTGCCGCACTGCATTGAAGGAAGCGATGGATGGCGTATCGACCAACGGATCGTGGACGCTTGGAGAAACAACACTAACACAATTACCGCCTCGGAACTATGCGACAACACATTCACAAAACCGGTCTTCGGCAGCGTAAGACTGGTAGAGTTTCTGTCCGCGCGGCGCAAAGAAATCGACGGTATCGAGCTGCTGGGCTTGTGCACGGACATCTGTGTCGTATCCAACGCGATAATGCTCAAGAATAATCTGCCGGAAGTCGCTGTGAGCGTGAATGAGGCCTGCTGCGCCGGGGTCACGCCTGCAAGCCACTCCGAAGCCATCAATACAATGCGAATGTGCCACATCGATATTGTGTAAAAGATAGGCTAAACCGCCATAAGATAGAATAAAACGGCAATTTTCACCGGCCGCATTTCCACACGTTAGTATCGGTTGACACCAATAGCAGCCTAATAGTGCAAAAGCGCCGTCATTACAGACTTGACCCGAAATGACGAGACTGATAAAAATGATTTCACTAAGAGAATAATTTTGCTTTCGTTGACAAAGATATATGTCAATGCTATACTTTAACAAGTAATCACGCTTTAATACAGATCCGATAAACAAGGAGTTTATGATATGACCGTTTTGATCGTAGATGACACCGGAATTATGCGGATGATCCTCAAGGACATCCTGATAAAATTCGCAGGTCTGAAAGCCTATGATATCCACGAAGCCGCCGACGGCAGAGAAGCATTGCAAAAATATCCGATTGTTAAGCCGCATGTGGTATTTTTAGATATTGCCATGCCGGATATCGACGGTATAGCCGCAGTCAGGGAGCTTATGCAGAGAGATCCTTCGGCTAAAATTATCATGTGCACATCTTCAAGCGATCAAACAGATATCAGGGATTGCATCAGAGCCGGAGCCATTGACTACATAAAGAAACCGCCAAGGCCGGAGAGAGTAATGCAGGCTTATGAAAAGGCTGTAGGAAAGCCCGCGAGTACTGAGGAATCCGCTGAGCCAAGCTCCGGCGAAAGCGCTGAGCCAACGTCAGCCCCCGAACATGGTGAGCTCAAGCCGGCGGAAACGGCAAAGCCGTTCAGGGTGAGTCCGAGGCAGCCGTCTTGAAGAAGGAAGTCGAAGCTCTGAGGGAAGAGCTGAAGACCATAAAGGAGCTGCTGAAAAAAGCCAATATCGGCTAGGGGATTGGCATGTTAAAAAGGTTCAGGAACGTTTCCTTTACAACAAAGCTGATTGCGTCGTTCTTACTGATTGCGGTTCTGTTTATAGGTGAGGCGATAACCGCCGACATCGCAATAGATGATGTCAGCGGCATTTATCGCCACTACACCGACTACATATCGCCAAGGATGGAAAAAATACTAGAATTCCACCAGCAGTATACTGAACTCAGGCGCTTGCTGGGAGAATCTTTTTTGAATGCCTCGTGGCTGGAAACAGCCGACGGCGTTGAAAGGTTTAGGTACGAGCATCAAATCAACTCAACCACCACTGCCTAAAGGCGGTGGGTTGACCTGCGGCTAAAGCCGCCTAAAGATTGCCTTTGTAGTTAGTCGGTTACATTGAAATTGTCGGCATTTTTAAGCTCTTCA
>WRAW01000017.1 GCA_009780015.1 Defluviitaleaceae bacterium
GCACACAGCATCCTTGCGTACCACTGCGGGTACGCTCAGTCCACCCCACAAAGCCAAAACCGGGCTTTGCGGGGACCCCGGGCGTCGTCACCTCCTAGATTGGCGAAAAATCGCCTCGCCAATTCGCCATCCCCACCTATGAACACAGGTTCTTAACCAACCCACCGATTAGTATAGGCGGGAGTTTGAGCGAGAATCGAAATTAGCTGAGGAGCGTGCGATGTGAAAGTATTTATAAGCGCTGATATCGAAGGGGTAACAACGACTACGACGTTTGACGAGTGCGGTGAGGGAAATGCTCTGTACCCCATTCACGCGAAACAGATGACGGAGGAAGTTCTCGCGGCTATATCCGGCGCGATTAGCGCCGGGGCGACGCAGGTCGTCGTAAAGGACGCCCATGCCACGGGCCTAAACATTGATCCGACGAGGATGCCTTCCGGCGTTACGCTGCTGCGCAATTGGTCGAAACACCCTTACCTGATGGCCGACGGAGTGGATAAGAGTTTCGACGCGGCCATGTTCGTGGGCTATCACTCTTCTGCGGGGCGGACGGGCAACCCGATGGCGCATACGGTGTCCGACATGCGGCTGCTCAAGATCAACGGTGTGATCGCGAGCGAGTTTCTGCTGTACAGTTACGCCTGTGCGCTGGAAGGGGTTCCGACCGTCTTTTTGAGCGGCGACAAGATGCTCTGCGACGACTTCAAAGACCTTCACCCATGCCTGGTGACATGCCCCGTCAAGGATGGAGTCGGAGCAATGACGGTGAACTACTCCACGGAGGATACGCTGAAAAGTATTAAGGAATTGTCCGAAAAGTCGATGAGACAGGATTTGAAAAGTGCGTTGGTAAAGCTTCCCGATCATTTCGAGGCGGAGCTGCATCTCAACAAGCACGAGCAAGCTGAAAAGGCTTCGTGGTTTCCGGGAGTATCCAGAGTATCCGACCGTGTTGTGACATATTCGTCGGACAGCTTCTTCGAGATACTTAGAACCACTTCATGGATATCATAAACAAGGATAGAAAGGTGTTATAACAAATGTATAAATCATTAGAGGTTAGGCCCAACATACACTGGGTCGGCGCGCTTGATTTTGATCTGCGCATATTCGACATTATAATGTATACCGACTACGGCACTACGTACAATTCATACGTAGTGACCGGAAGCGAAAAGACCGCGCTTATCGAGGTCGTAAAAGAGCCGTTTTTTGATGAGTTTCTGGAGCGCCTGAAGTCGGTGCAGGGTGTCTCAAACATCGACTACATTGTGCTGAATCACACCGAGCCCGACCATTCCGGCGCGGTGGCGAAGGCTCTTGAGGCGTTCCCGGGCGCGAAGGTCGTAGGCAGCGCCATGGCATGCAAGTTCATGCGCAACATAATTAACGCCGAGTTTGACCATATCGTGGCAAAGGACGGCGATACTCTGGATTTGGGGGGCTTGACGCTCGAGTTTATTTCGGCGCCCTCGCTTCACTGGCCGGACACCATGTACACATATCTTCCCGAGGCGCGCACGCTGTTCACCTGCGATTCGTTCGGATGCCATTACGCGGACGAGGCAGTGTTCAACGACAAGATGGACGGAGACTTCACGGACGCGTACAAATACTATTTCGATTGCATAATGGGGCCGTTCAAGAGTAGCGTGCTGGACGCTTTGAACAAGATAAAGGGGCTTGAGATCGAGACGATATGTAATGGCCACGGCCCGGTTCTCCGTCGGGATATCGAGCGTTACATTAAGATGTACGAAGAGTGGGCAACCATAGCCGTACCCGACCGAACCTCCGTTGTGGTCGCCTATGTAAGCGCTTACGGATACACCGCGAAAATGGCGGAAAAGATAGCCGAAGGGGTAAGAGACGCGGGCGGCATAGACGTCCACGTCTTTGACCTGGTATACGCTGATCAGACCGACGTAATGCGGCATATTGAATCAGCGAAAGGGCTGCTGATCGGTACTCCGACTCTTGTTGGGGATACTCTCCCGCAGATATGGAATCTTTTGACCTCGCTTAACCCTATCATCCACAAAGGCAAGCTGGCGGGCGTCTTTGGCTCGTACGGCTGGAGCGGGGAAGGCATCAAGAGCGTTAAGCAGCGCCTGGATCAGCTTAGGTTTAAGCAGCCCGTAGACAGCCTCGGTGTCGTCTTCAACCCATCCGGCGAGCAATTGGATCAGTGTTTTGAATACGGTAAAGCTTTCGGGCGGGCTGTTCTGTAAAAAGGAGCTGAGTATGCGGTATCGGATCGATCCAATATCAGGAACAAAGCTGTCCGCCCTGGGCTTCGGCTGTATGAGGTATGTGCGCGGGGCTTCCACCGACAAGCAGGCCGTCGAAAGGCTGATTATGCAGGCAATTGAGAGCGGCGTAAACTATTTCGACACGGCGTATATCTACGGCACAAGTGAGGCCATACTTGGTGAAATACTGCACAAAAACAATGTCCGCGACAAGGTTCACATCGCGACAAAGCTACCTCACTTCATGTGCAAGACCTCCGCTGATTTCGACAAGTTTTTCGACGCCCAGAAAGAACGCCTCAAGACGGATTATTTTGACTACTATCTGATCCACAGCCTTTCGGACGCGCGTTCGTGGCAGAGGGTCGTCGCGATGGGGATCGAAGACTGGATAGCCGCCAAGAAGTCAAGCGGTGAAATCCGTCGCATAGGCTTCTCGTTCCATGGGGCGCAGTCCGGCTTTATGGAGCTTCTGGACATGTACGGCTGGGAATTCTGCATGATACAGTATAACTACATGAACGAGAACTATCAGGCTGGGCGCGCCGGATTGCAGAAGGCGCACTCAAAGGGGCTGCCGGTCATAGTTATGGAGCCGCTGCTGGGCGGAAAGCTGGCTGTCGATCTTCCAAAGAAAGCCGAGAAGCTTTTCAAAGACGCCGACCCTTCGCGAAGTCCCGCCGAATGGAGCCTGCTGTGGCTGTGGAATCAGCCCGAGGTCACGGTAGTTCTGTCGGGAATGAACAGCGAACAGCAGTTGACGGACAACGCCGCGTCCGCCGCCAAGTCGTCCCCCGGCATGGCTACCGAGGCTGACCTTGCGGTAATCGAGTCCGTGAGGAAAGTTTTCCGGGAAACCTTCAAGGTGCAGTGCACAGGCTGCGACTACTGTATGCCATGCCCAAAGAACGTGAATATCCCCGGGTGTTTTTCAGCGTACAATACGTCGTTCGGGTCGGGATTCTCGACGGGCCTCACAGAATATCTCAGAAGCACCAACGCGGTTCTCTCAAAGGACAACCTGCTTGCGTCCAACTGTGTAAAGTGCGGCTTGTGTGAAAAGAAATGCCCGCAGCACATTAAGATCGTGGAGGAGCTTGAAGCGGTCAAGAGGCGAATGGAACCGTTCTGGATAAGTATAGCGATAAAGATACTGCGCTTATGGATAAGAGCAAGATAGCATGAAACTCATGGTGGTTAACTCCACCTCGCGGAGCCAAAATTTGGTTTTGCGGGGTGGAGTTCTGGCTTTAAATTATATAAGAGCCTATCCAACAATAAACGGCTTCACGCTTTTTTGGCTTTTTGCCGCATTGCGTCGTCAGCTGCTCCTTGCGAACCGCTGCGGGTTCGCGGCGTCGCAGCTTCCTAGCGCTGCAACAAAAATCTCAAAAAATCGTTTCGCCGTTATTGTTGGATAGGCTCTAAATGACGCCGTATGGTGGAAATTAACCGCAAAGACGGAGCCGGAGAGGAAATAATACTAGTGCTCTGCAATATAATACTGTTCTCAATTAAATCAAAAGACTGATAATTTTCACAGCGGAGCGGTTCGCGAGGCTTCAGGCGCGAACTGAAAATTATCAGTCTACCATTTGACTTGAGAACAGTATAAGAACCTGTGTTCGATACCCGAAATATCGGCTGGAAGCGGTGATTTTTCGCCAATTTAGGAAGTTACGACGGGTGCCGGAAAATCGACCTTTCAGACGGCGTTTAGATGTATTGAACACAGGTTCTAAATGTAACCTTGACTTTAATGCCACGTTGCTATAGAATTGTAAGAATAACGAAGCTGCGTTACCGGCTTGTTTGCCGTGTCCTTACGCTTGCATGATAAATACCGGACGTCAGGAGGTCTCACTGTGTACACAATAAGATTAAAAGATGGAAATACCAAGGATTTTAACGAGCCAATGACGATATATGACATTGCGGCGAGCATATCGGAAGGATTGGCGCGAGCAGCAACGGCCGCGTATGTAGACGGTGAGCTTCACGATATTCGCGACGTACTTGACTGTGATTGCGAATTGAGCATACTGACGTTCAATGACGACGACGGGGCCCGTGCGCACCGTCATACCGCGTCGCACGCGCTGGCTCATGCCGTGAAGCGGCTGCATCCTAAGGCGCAGCTTGCTATCGGGCCCTCTACCGATGAGGGATTTTACTACGATATCGACAACGGCCGCCCGTTCACCGCCGAAGAAATACAGGCCATTGATGCCGAACTGCAAAATATTATCAAGGAAGCTATACCGATTGAACGCTTTATACTGCCGCGAGACGAGGCTCTGGCGCATTGCCGGGGATGCAGCGAGTGCTACAAGGAAGAGCTGATCGGAGATCTGCCCGAAGACGCGGTAATTATGTTTTATAAACAGGGCGACTTCACGGATCTTTGTGCCGGCCCACATCTTATGCATACAGGACAGCTCAAGGCCGTGCGCTTATATGCCGAGACGGGCAGTTCAGGCGCGTACTGGCGCGGGGACGTAAAGCGCCCTATGCTCAGCCGTATTTATGGCACGGCTTTCCCCAAGAAGTCCGAACTGGAAGCATTTTTAGCGGCCAAGGAAGAAGCCAGGAAGCGCGATCACAACAAGCTGGGCCGCGAACTGGGGTACTTTACCACATCGGACATTATCGGCCAGGGACTTGCTTTGTTTGGGCCGAAAGGCGCGAAGGTTCTGCAAATAATGCAGCGCTTTGTTGAAGATGAAGAAGAGCGCCGCGGCTACGTAATTACTAAGACGCCGTTTTTGGCCAAGAGCGACCTTTATAAAATATCGGGACATTGGGAAAAATATAGGGAAGGGATGTTCGTCATAGGCGACGAGAGCGAGCCGGACGGCAAGAAAGCCTATGCCCTGCGCCCTATGACATGTCCGTTCCAGTTCGAGATATACAACTCGTCCATGCACAGCTATCGCGACCTGCCAATCAGGTACAACGAGACCAGTACGCTGTTCCGCAACGAGGACAGCGGCGAAATGCACGGAATCATTCGTCTGCGCCAGTTTACCATATCGGAGGCTCATCTGATCTGTACTCCCGAGCAGATAGCCGACGAGTTCAAGGGTGTGCTTGACCTTGCCCGCTACATGCTGGGCGCGCTGGGTCTGGAAGACGACATTTCATACCGATTCAGCAAGTGGGACAGCAACAACCGCTCGAAGTATATAGGCGATGAGAGGACATGGGAAGAGTCACAGGGTAAGATGAAGGAGATACTTGACGACATCGGCTTGATCTACACGGAAGCTGAAGGCGAGGCCGCTTTCTATGGCCCCAAGCTTGACATAGAGATCAAGAACGTTCACGGCAAGAGCGATACCTTGATTACGATCCAGATAGACTTCGCGCTGGCCGAACGCTTCCAGATGACCTATGTCGCGCCGGACGGCTCCAAGAAGCATCCCGTAGTAATACACCGGACTTCCATAGGATGCTATGAGCGCACTCTAGCGCTGTTGCTTGAGAAGTACGCCGCTGCGCTGCCCACGTGGCTTTCGCCGACACAGGCCATAGTACTGCCAATTTCAGACAAGTACGCGGACTACGCTAAATCCGTAGAAGACGCGCTTCGCGCCGAAGGTCTCCGCGTCCATACCGATATGCGCGCCGAGAAAATCGGCTACAAAATTCGGGAAGCACGCAACGAGCGCATCCCATATATATTGGTAGTGGGCGAAAAGGAAGCCGCCGACAAAACCGTCGCGCTGCGTTCAAGAGCTGGTGAGGAAGGCGCTGTTCCATTGGCGAAGGCTGTAGAGCAAATAGCGGACGCGGCCAAATCCCGTGTAAACGACGGGGCTACACACGTAAAAGAGTGAGAAATATGCAGGTACATTTCATATCCCTGGGCTGTGACAAGAATCTGGTCGACGGCGAAGTCATGCTGGCGCTACTGGAGCGCGGAGGGCACACGATAACATCCGATCCTCTGCAGGCTGACGCGGTTATAATCAACACCTGCTCGTTCATACAAGACGCTACCCAGGAAGCGATTGACACCGCGCTGGAAATGTCGGCATACAAGACAGAAGGGCGCTGTAAGGCGCTGATCCTGACAGGATGTATGGCTCAGCGCTATCGTGACGAAATTCTCGGCCAAATGCCAGAGGTCGACGCGATTGTGGGTACCGGCGACTTCGACGCGATCGAAGATGTGCTTGCGCGCGCGTACTCCGGCGAACGAGTGTTCCACGTAACCGATAAGCGCAGCCTGACCGATTCCAATATACTGACTCAGCGCGTCGCATCCACAACGCGGCATTACGCTTACATTAAAATAGCCGAAGGCTGCGACAACCGCTGCACATACTGCACTATCCCGTCAATACGCGGGTCATACGTTTCCCGAACTATGGAGTCCTTGATTAAAGAAGCGTCGGTGCTGGCGTCTTCCGGCGTGCGTGAGCTTGTGCTTGTCGCGCAGGATACCGCAAGCTACGGCAAGGATATTTCCGGCGGCGACGTAACATTGGCGGCGCTTTTGCGAAAATTGTCGTATATCGACGGAATAGAGCGGTTACGGATACTCTATGCCTACCCTGAGAACATCACCGACGCCCTGATAGCGGAGATGGCCTCAAACCCTACGACGCTGAACTATATCGATATACCTATGCAGCACGCCGACGACGAAGTGCTGCGAAGGATGGGTCGGAAAAGCAGCCGTGCCGCGCTCAAAAAAATCGTGTCGGATCTTCGCCGCGCAATACCCGATATCTGTATACGCACCACGTTCATAACCGGCTTCCCGGGCGAAACTCAGGAGCAATTTGAAAACCTCATGTCCTTCGTCAGCGAAATGTCATTCGACAAGCTCGGCGTTTTCGAGTATTCACAGGAAGAAGGAACTCCCGCCGCCGCGATGCCCGGCCAAGTGCCCGCGCGTGTAAAGGCTCAGCGCAAGGATCAGCTTATGAGCCTGCAGCAAGATATATCGCGCCGTAAACTTGCCTCAAGGGTCGGCCAATCTCTTGAAGCAATTGTTGAAAGCTTTTCGCCCGAAGAGGGATTCTATATCGGACGTACCTATCTGGACGCTCCAAGCGTGGACGGCGTTATTCTGTTCAAAAGTCCGCGCAAGCTGCGTTCCGGTGATATCATACGCGTACGTATTACCGGAAGCTCCGAATATGATCTGGAAGGCACAGCAGAATACTCTTGACGTACCAGACCTGTCCGGGAGCCCTGCGACGCCAGGCATATCTACTGAAGAAATTGGGAGACAGACATGAACCTCGCCAACAAAATAACTGTCTTTAGAATCGTACTTGTGCCGCTGTACCTGGTGCTTCTCATGCAGCACTCCACGGTCGCGGGCTATATCGCTACAGGCGTATTCGTGCTGGCCAGCCTGTCCGACGCGTTAGACGGCTATATCGCGCGCGCGCACGGCCTTGTCACCAACTTCGGCAAGTTCTTCGATCCGCTGGCCGACAAGCTGCTGGTATGTTCGGCTCTGATTGCCATGACATATCTGGGTCGCTTCCCTCTGTGGGGGATCATACTGATCGTAGCGCGAGAGCTTACCATCACGGCTTTCCGTGAAATCGCCGCCGCCCGCGGCGTAATAATCGCCGCGGATAAGCTCGGCAAGCTCAAGGCCGTTTCCCAGATGTTCACCGTAGCCTGCCTGACTTTTCCGCCAACTCCTTATCACCACCCGGCGATTTGGATGCTTTCATGGTTTGCCGTGTCGATCACGATTTTGTCGGGCGTCACATATATCTACAAGAATCTGCACGTACTCAAGGACTAGGAGATACATGCCCATGCTGACCTCTAAACAACGCGCCCATCTGCGCTCTCTTGCAAACCGCCTGGACGCCACCCACCAGGTTGGCAAGTCAGGCGTCTCACCCGAGCTGAGCGCATCTGTTGACGAAACACTGGAAAAACGCGAACTCGTCAAAATATCCGTGCTCCAAAACTCCGAGATGGACGCGAAGTCCGCCGCCGACACACTGGGAGGGCGTACACGCTCGCAGGTCGTCTGTGTGATAGGTTCCAAGTTTGTACTATACCGCCAGGCCAAGGACGAAAAGCGCCGCCACATAAATCTGCCGAAGAAATAGAACGGAGGACAATATATGAATAGCCTAGCGCACCAGTACGATACCGATATTAAAACCGAACTTATCGACGGCGTAATTTACGCAATGTCTAGCCCTACCTTTAAGCACAACAAAGTAGCATTTAGAATAGCTAAGATTTTCGATAATTATTTAAGTGGCAAAAATTGTGAAGTGGTACAGACGTTTAACCTCCAATTAACTGAGAAAGACCAATTCATACCTGATGTAATGGTTGTGTGCAGGCAAGATATCATAAAGGATGATGCTGTATATGGAGTGCCGGACATTGTGGTAGAGGTACTCTCGCCCGCAACCGCGAAACGTGACAAGGGCTATAAAAAGAACCTTTACGCGCGCTGCGGCGTAAAAGAATACTGGCTGGTCGACACAAACAATCGCTCGATAGAAGTTTATTATAACACCGACGGAACATATGAGCTTCATGATATCTATCAAATATACCCTGATTATGTAATTAAAAGCATGACCGACGATGAAAAAGCCGCCGTCGTTTACGAATTCAAGACATTGCTCTTTGATGATCTTCTGATAAAGGTCGAAGACGTATTCGACGGCATAGCATAGCTCAGCAGTGTCACACAAACTTAAACCGAGAGGTGAAAGCATTGATCGTAAAGAGAATTCTGGCGCTGATTCTGGTATTGTCGCTGCTGCCGGCGGCGGTTGTCTACGCCAATGTGCAGATCACACACATAACGGACGCGACCGTAACCCAGATTGTCAGCACATCTGCGATCCGCGTACAGCTAAGCGGCGGTCAGACGGCGCTTGTGCGCATCCATGGCGTAAGCCCGATAATTTCCGTGCCCAACAACAACGAGCACGCCCGGGCGTTTCTGCACAATAACGTCATGGGCCGGCAGGTTCGTTTGTCTCCGCCCGGCGGCGTCCCTCAGATGGACGGGCGATTCAATGTAATGACCGTCATACTTGACGGCGTGAACATAGCCGAGCGCATTAACGGCGATACTCTCCCGAACATCGTGGACGTTCTGCCGCCGCGCCCGACATTTGCCGACCTGCGCTTTGCCGGTCAGCTTTTCGTAAACCGCGACGGGCACTTTATCCCGCATTACCGCGGCGACGGTTTTGACGCGGAGCCGCTTTGGTTCTTCTACGACGATGATTTTTTCAGGTTCAATCCGTTCAACACCGGCCGGACTCTGCTTTATTTCCGCTCGAATAATCACTTCTACCCGTTCTTTCCCGGAGTGAATACTAACTTTACCGGCAATCTGTTCTACATCGACCCAGACACCGGACAGCGTGGCAGCTTTATCCCCGGAGTAACGCCATATATCGGCCGTGTGTACTTCTGGTCGCAAGGGTCGTACCATCTGTACGTGCCTTGGTTCTGGGGCTATACCCATTTCCCATGGTACAACTGGGGCGGCGACAGCAACCCATGGCAATGGAGCGGAGCAAACCATCCATGGCAATGGAGCGGCAATGCCAACAACTGGAATCAATGGGGCTTCGGCGAACACAACAACCCCTGGTTCCATTGGGGCGGCTCAAACAATCCCTGGCATCACTGGGGCGGTTCAAGCAATCCCTGGCAATGGGGCAGCCCAAACAATCCGCCGCACTTCGTGGATACTAACGACTTACAGTGGCACTGGAACGTTGCAAACAGCCCATGGTGGAACTGGAGCGGCAATTGGGGATCGGACGGCTCAATGCATTGGGGCTGGGGCGGAACATGGGGCTGGGATGGTTCGTGGCGTCTAGACGGCATACAGCAGCCATGGACGTTTGACGGCCGGAATCCGGCCGGAGCCGGCCAGTGGATCGGCCCGCCAACCCAAGACTGGGTATGGAATGAAAATACCGAGACTTGGACGCTGGTCGAACATGATCCTAACTGGATATGGGGCGAAACCGAACACGGCTGGCAGTGGTGGAGCGCAAACAACCCGTGGTACTGGGCCGGAACCAACAACCCATGGCAGTGGGGCGGCGATCAGGGTCACCCATTCCAATGGTACAGCAACAACCCGGGAAGCTGGGGCGCTCAGAATCCATTGTTATGGAGCACCGACGGTACCGGGCCTTGGGACACTGTCAACAACCCTCTGCAGCACGCTCCCGTTAACGCGCCGTGGTTCAGCAATGCCGGAAGTTCAAACCCGTGGCAGATGGGCTTTGTTAATTACCCGGACATTGGCTTCATCTGGAAGCCGCAGCTCTACTTCCAAGATGATGAGGGACACTACGTTCCGTTTTTCCCGGGAATTACGAGACATATAGGAGAAGTCTTTATCCTGCAAGGCACGGAGTTCGTTCCATACAGGCCGCGCTTTGACGGCCCGCGTGAGTGGGAATACTTCCACTTTGAGAACAACGCCCTGGAATTGTTCCACAACTTCCGCGATTCCCAGTGGGATAGACACGTCGGGCAGCTATACTACTTCGACCATACCGCAGGGCGCTTCCTGCCATACCTTGGAAGCCCAATACGCTAACAAACAAGACCTCCCGTGCAGTAATGAACGGGAGGTCTATAACTTGCGCATACAAAAAGACAGGAGCAAAGAAATGTTAGCTGAGTTACGGCATATTCTAAGTGTATACGAAATTGTGCCCATAACTGAAGACAATTATAATGACGTCTTGGAAGTGTACGAGACAAATCAAGACTTCTTTCTGCTTACGGAGGGGAAGAGGGCGGAACTATCCGACATTTTATCGGGAATTACGGCCGTGCCCGAAGGTTTTAACCTGAGTGACAAGCACTTTGTCGGAATATGGAGAGACGGCAGTATCGTCGCGGTATTGGACTTGCTGGTAGGTTTTCCTGATCCAAATTGTGTGTTGATTGGATTGCTGCTGGTGCATGGAGGACTAAAAGGCCGAGGTATCGGCACAGAAATTGCAAAATCCATACTTAGAGCATCAGAGAGTATATGTCGCAATGAGGTCAGACTTGGCGTAATTGACAAAAATACACGTGGGATAGATTTTTGGACGAAGATGGGATTCGAGCAAGTTGGAAAATCAACCGCTGCCCAAAGGGGAATACAACTGGAAATAACTATCTTCAAGTACTATTTAAATGGCAATGAATAGTTAAAACATCTTGCTCTACAGTGTCTAAATATGTTATAATATGGATGTCCAATCAGGCGGTTGGTCTTGCTCCCTGCTCCTTACGGAAAGGGGGGATGCGTATGACGCCATTTGAAGTTATATACTTACTTCTAGTTGGTATCAGGATATGCAAAAAAGCCGAAGTTCCTATAATTTCGATACATAGCCGCCTCAACGTTAATTTTTGCAGGCGTGTCCATTGCCGGTATCGTCAAAAGACTTGGTCATTTCAGCGTAACCGCCACGCAAAAAATGTATCTACACATTATCCAGAGCTTGAAAATCAAGACAATGATAAAATTACCAAATACTTAGCTATGCTTGAGTGAGCAAAAAGGCGCATATGCGCCTTTTTAGGTGAACATTTTTTGTAGATATGCAGATTTTAGTTGTTTTAGTTTTTCCGCTTTTTCAGATTGGGTGGTTATTTGCGTGTCGAGATTGTGGAAAAAATCGCCTATTGTGATTTGTTCTTCAATAGCTGGGCATGGAATAAGCATTTTAGTTATCATTTCTCTTCTCACAGAGTCTACCGAAGTTTTAGCGTTATATTTTTGCGATTCCTTTATGAAGTTTGTGGCAAAATACTGGTAGAAAAACAAACCATATACATCATTAAAATCCGATATTTTATATACTCTTTGATGGTAGTCAAACTTTCCATTCACATAATGAAAAACTTTACCAACCCCAACCCCATCACCAACAGTTAAGACTGCCTCGCCATCAAATGAATATGAGTTTATTTTTTCAATTTTGGGCGAACGGACGTAAAAATCGTATTCACCATCCGAAATAGCGTCTTGTGTGTCCTTGCCACCAGTTTTTACATCCGCAAAACTTTCTATCGTCCGAATTTCCCAATCCCCAGCGAACCCAGCGAACCTCACTCTCGGCACACGCTCCCCATCTTGCGGAAACATCTGTTGTAAGTATGCCGTCTTTAGCTGTTTCAACAAAGCAACTTTTCGCTGGGTGGCATGGATAATATCGTCAAGAGTGCGGAAGAATGAGCCGATGGCGGTTTGTTCGGGGAGCGTTGGGGCTTTCATATCGTATTGAGCTAAATTCGTAAAGGTTATTCCAAATACTTTTAAGCCTGTTCCAACATGACTGCCAAATTTTTTGAATCCGTCTGTATGGAAAAGGTGATATAAAAATAATGGGTTTGTGTCTATTGGGCGTATTGCGATTGTATGCAACCCTGCAATGATTTTATCTTTTGGAGTATGCAAAACAACACATGGTTCAGCAATCCCTGTGTAATCTTCCGAGGCATCGGCTAAAACCAAATCACCTTGAGCAATGGGGATATAGTTGCCAATCTTAATGTTTGGAAGTTGCTCATCGCGAGTAACCATATCGGCTACTTGCTTATGAATATCACCATAATGGATATACCTATATCCTGTTGCATCGTTGGTTTCAACATCACGAGATAATGAATAGGATTTTAATTTCTCGACAACCTCGCCTAATTTCCGCTGTGTCCAAGCGTCAGTAAACCCCTTGAACCTAATCTCAGGCATATTCGTCATTACACATCCTCCTTTGACCAAGCGGTTAGCTTGGTTAACCAGTTTGCAAAATGGCGGCGCTTTCTTGAGATTTTATCAATACTGATTTGTTCTGCTAAGTCTATACCGCCACTAACTTTTGAGTAATCGGGGATAGCCATAGCAATAACGCCCACGTTTTGCAGACAGGGGTTAAGAACTATGTTTACAAAATTTGCCCCTTCGTAAAGTATGTAAAGCCGCTTCATCGTGAAACTCTCCTCTCGAAGAGATTTTTTTCTATAGCTCGCACTGCGTATAGTTTTTCAGTAAGTCAAAAACAGAAACGAAATTGGACTTGCCCGCATTATTCGCACCGATAAGCACGTTGATTTTGTTTAAATCTAATTCGCACTCTTTGATGGACTTAAATCTCTTTATCATAGTTCGGCTTAATTGTTCTTGTCTTTCCATACTTATTACGTACCTGTCCTATAAGTATAACAAGAAATAACCGCTCCTACCGTGGCAAGGACGAGCGGCTATTCTTAACTATTAAATAAGGATGCTGCGAGGCCAACTGCCTCAATGGTTGGCGGGAACAGGTGCGGGTTATTATACCCACGCCTGTTTTCTTTATACATATATTGTATATCAATGGCTTTGATATGTCAAGTATGCTACGATTTGAAGCCGATTAATTTTTCGAGCCATGCGACCGTACGGTAAAGTCCTGCCGCCATCAGCATCAGGAGCATGATACTGAGCATGACCCAGTCCATTCGGAATATCTGTGACCCGTAGATAATCAGGAACCCCAGACCGGTGTTCGCGACTAGGAATTCTCCTACGACCACACCTATGAATGACAGTCCGATGTTTATGCGCAGCGTGTTGAATATAGAGGGCACGCTTGCCGGCAGAATTACCTTGGTCAGAGCTTGGAGCTTTGTTCCGCCGAAGGTGAATATAAGTTTGATCTTTTCTTGGTTGACCTCAAGGAAGGCTTGCAGCATGTTCATGATGGTGACTATAATGGATGTGAGTATTGCCGTAATAAGCACGGACCGGAAGTTAGTGCCGAACATAACGATTATGACGGGCGCCAGGGCTGTTTTGGGCATTGAGTTGAACATAACCAGGTATGGCTCGAGCACCTTTCGCAAGAACTCGTTCCACCAGAGCGCCATGGCGATTGCGACGCCAAGCAGGCTGCTCAGGGCAAAGCCGAGCAATGTCATGCCCAGTGTGGAGCCGATGTGCTGCCAGAGTTGGCCCGTCGCGAGAAGCCCCTGAGCGCCCGAGATAATGCGCGTCGGCTGGCTGAATATGAACGCGTCGATGACGCGCGCGCGCGCGGCAAGCTCCCACAAGCCAAAGAAGCTGGCCGCAAGCGCCGCCTGTGTAATAAGCACAAGCCGCCGCCTCCGCTTCACCGCGCGCAGGTATGCGTCATGCTCCGGCGTATGTGCGAGTGCGGTAGTATCCACTAGACCTCCAGCTCCTTCCATATCAGGTTGAAATATTTACGAAAATCGGGGTGTTCACGTGCCTTGATGGGAGAAGTCTCTATGTTTGACAGGCCAACGTGATGTATGTTTATAATTCGCGAAGGGCGCTTGCTCAGTACTATCACGCGGTCGGACACGCTTACGGCTTCCGAGATGTCGTGCGTTACCAGCACTGCCGTCTTACCCTCCTTGCGGATGATCGTCGCTATGTCGTCGGCTACGCGCAGGCGCGTTTGGTAGTCCAGAGCGCTGAAGGGCTCGTCGAGAAGCAGTATGCTGGGGTCTATGGCAAGGGTGCGGATCAGTGCGGCTCTCTGTCTCATGCCGCCTGAAAGCTGAGATGGCCGATGGTTGCGAAACTCCGACAAACCGTAGCGCGCCAGCAGGCTCTCGCAGGCGGCTCGGTTTTGAGCGCACAGCTCGCCGCGCACTTCGAGCCCCAGCAGCGCGTTGCCAAGAATTGTGCGCCACTCAAAGAGGTGGTCGCTTTGGAGCATGTATCCAACCGTACGCCGTGTCTTTTTCCCTTCGGCGGCCGTTTTACCGCCGATCAAACACTCACCGCGCGAAGGCGCCAGCAAGCTTGATATTATCGAGAGCAGCGTTGATTTGCCGCAGCCCGAGGGCCCGACAATGCTCACAAATTCACCTTCATAAACGTCAAAGCTAACATCTTCTATCGCAATGGTCTCATTGACCGGATCATGAAAGTTCATGCCTATGTCTTTAAGTTCCAGTATTAAGCCCATGACTGCCTCCTTGGAGCGTGCTCTACAATAATGTGAGTTCGATGAACAAAAACCGTTCATCGAACTTCGATTATATCCGCAGAATTTGCAGGAAAACTACCGCACTCCGTGCCCTACGGGCACGTCAAAGAATTCTGCGGATAACCTGAAAAATGCTTCGCATTTTCAGCCGCTTACGCGGCTGATTCGACTTCGTCGAACTCAGGTTACAATAGTATGATATTAATTTTGACCAAGTTTTGTGCAAGCATGACCGCGGGTTCTTAGAACAAGTACTGAGCTTGCGAAGCTTCTCGATACCTGAATGAAGCTTCCGGCCACCGGAGTGAATATTTTTGATGAAATTTCAGAGACTATAAAGTACATATCCAAAAAAAAGAGTTGAAAAAGTTGGCAACACGATATATAATGAATTGAGCAGCTGTTGTGCCGGCTTGTTTTTCGGCGCGTGCGCTGCCCTAGCCCACCGCGGGTACTATGTTCCGCTGTATCGGAGGAATCTCTGTGATCCAAGTTGTAAGCTGCGGAGGGGTTGTTATTCACAAGAACAAAATTCTTTGCCTGTATAAGAATCAAAACGGAAGGTACATGGGGTGGGTGATGCCTAAGGGTGCTACCGAAGAGGGTGAAACGTACAAGCAGACCGCCATACGCGAAGTCAAGGAGGAAACCGGAGTAAACGCACGGATTGTGAAGTATATCGGAAAGACCCAATATAACTTCCGAGGCGGCGCAGACGTCATCTATAAAACCGTATATTGGTACTTGATGATTGCCGATTCGTTCTACTGCAGGCCTCAGGCCGAAGAGCACTTTGCCGACGCAGGCTTTTATAAGCAGCACGAAGCCTACCACCTTCTAAAGTTTCATGACGAAAAACAGATTATGAAGCGTGCCTACAATGAATACAACGAGCTTATCCGCAGCAATGAATGGCGAAAAAATAACAGCCTCTTCTTTAGAAAGAGCAATATGAAATAACTGGCCGTACAAACCAGGAAACTAAAAACTTAGGAGTGATTGTTAATGAAAAATGTCGCGCTTGCTCCCCTTAACACTATGGTAGAACTCAAAAAAGCCATGCTCAGCGAACTAAGGGCCAAGCATAACGTAACGCATATCTTGCTTTGCGTGCTTATTTGCATCGCATTTGCGGCGCTTGTCGCCTTTATCGTTATGAAAGTTGTGCAGAAGATGAACGACGACGAGTACGATCTCTATGAAGATTTCGACGATCTTGACGATCTCGACTTCGACGAACACGACGTCCTCGCTGACGACGGTGACTTTGTAAAGTAATGTGAAAAACGCTGCCACTCAATGGCAGCGTTTTTTTATACAATTTTTTTAAAAACAATTGACAATACAGAATTTATAATGTACAATAAATGTACATTTATAATACATATAATGTATTATACTCAAATTTTAAAATGGAGTGATGAAAATGTTTGAATTAACCAAGCAGCAGATCGCCAGCCTTGACATACACAAAGGCGATATTACCCACAACAAAAGCCAAGCGGAAAAGGTAGTTAAACGAATATTTGAAGACTTAAAGAAAAATCCTATTAAAAAAGAGGATGCGAAAGAGCTTGGGGGATACACGGACTTTAGATCTTTGTCAGTGATTGATACAAAAGGGGAGATATCTCTGAAAAGGGCAATGGTACTCGCTCAGATAGCAAGGTACAATCCCTATTATGTAGTTGGTATGAAAGATTACGATGAAAACTGTAACCATTATACCGAAGAAAATGTAAGGCTTTTCCTTCGTGAATTCAATATGGACTCGGTGTTGGATAAAGTCCCTGCCCAAAAGTCTGATCGAGCCCCTATGCGCGTATCTATTATCACCTCTAACGATTCGTTGAAAAAAATAGCGGCGGATGCTATTGACAGCGTAGAGCGCGGCGAAGGGTTTCTCAATGCCGACGAGACAACATTTCAACACCTGCTGACTGCTCTTCAATACAAGGTCAATACGAACCCAACCGCGGAAACTACTGATGTTTTGCTTCTAATTAAAATTCTGCTCACTTTTTGGATGAAGTAAATTCTGTATTATATTGCAAGTATTAAACAGGCTCTTAGGGCTTCGCGCGTTCGTATTGTCTGGGCCAGGGCATGTTTGCGTTCAGCGCCGTGGAGGCGTGCAGGGGAAAATTGGGATTACGCAGGAGTTCGCGGCCTACATACACCATGTCGGCGCGTTTGTTTGTGATGATTTCTTCCATGTGGACGGGTGAAGTCAGCATACCGCCCGCGATTACGGGAAGCCCGGTCAACTTTGCGATGGTTTCGGCGAATGTGAGCTGATAGCCGGGGTAGGCGGATGGTCTTGCCGGGGTAGTTCCGCCAGAGCTTACGTTAAGGATGTCTATACCCTTCTCCTTTACGATATTTATCATGGCTGCCAGGTCTTCCGGGACGTTGCCGCCCTCAATGTAGTCGGAGGCGGAGATACGAACGCAGATTGGGCCATGGAAGCTCTGCTTCACGGCGTCAATGACGCGGCCAAGAAAACGTACGCGATTTTCGTAGCTGCCGCCGTATTCATCTGTGCGGGTGTTGGTGATGGGGGACAGGAAGCTTGCGAGCAGGTAGCCGTGCGCTCCGTGGATTTCTATCATGTCGAAGCCTGCGGCGGCTGCGCGGGCGGCGGCTTGTTTAAAGGCTTCTACCGTGACGTCTATATGGCCTTGGGTCATTTGAACCGGGGTTTTGTAGATGCTGTCGTATAGGATGGGGGATGGGGCGTAGATTTCAGGGACGGTGGCTTCGCACTTTCTGCCGGCGTGACCCAGTTGAATGGCGGCCGCGGAGCCGTAACACTTGATGACGCGCGCTATATGGCTAAGTCCTTCGACTTGGGCGTCGTCATAGGCTCCCAGGCAGTTATCTGTGATCCTGCCTTCAGGGACAACGCCCGTGGCTTCTACTATTATCAGACCCGTACCGCCTATGGCGCGGGCGGCGTAGTGGTGGATATGGAAGTCGGATGCGCGGCCCTCTGTGGCGGAATACATGCACATGGGGGGCATGGCTATCCGGTTTTTGATCTCCAGGCTGCCTATTTGAAGTTTTGAGAACAGGTTTGACATTTTACACCTCCGGGGAGTTTATTAGATATGTCCGGGAACCCTGCGATGCCGGCTTTGCGGTCAATTTTCGCAATGCGCAGGATTTGAGAACAGGTTCCGGGCTATTATCTTAGTGAGCTTGTGTTGAAGAGCTGCTCGAATTTTGAGAGAAGCACAAAGTTTCCGCGCACTTTCAATTGGCCTACCATGAACGCTTTTTGCGCGGTCACTTTGCCTTTTACTACCTGCTTCCAGATGTCGCTGTCGGCAAGGATGGTTATGTCGGGGCTGTCGGATTCGCCTTCCGCGAACTCGCATTCGCTGTTGTTGATGGTAATAAAGCCGGAGAATGCCTCGTCGCCGCTGATATTGAACTGGATCGTCTCCGCGACGCCCGCCGCCATCTGGGGTTGAAAGTGATGCGTAAGGCTTTGGGTCAACTGACGGCACGTGGGGAGCCTTGGCGGGGCGGTGGCGTCGTCGTCCAGTTCTTCGGTCATGACTCTTGGCAGAACGCTGGGCTTCCTTGTCGACGAGAGCTCGGAAGGCTGGCCCTGGGCGCTTAGCTTGCCGGCGAAAAACTGTGTTATCTCGTTGATGTCGCGTTCCTGTTCCTCGCGGATACTGTCAATGCCGAGCTTGCGCAGCAACTCGTTTTCCGGTCTTTTACCGGCCTCCGGCTCCGGCAGCAGCCTAAGCTGCGCACCGCTTGATAGAGCTGAATCTTCGCGTAATTCACCCAGGCTTTCGTCCGGCAGGTAGAACTTGCGGTTCGCTTTTGCGATTCTGTAAAAATCTTCGGTCTGGCGTTCCAAGTAAGCGCGGACGTCCCCCTCCGGCGGCCTGCCAAGCTGATCCCTTCTCAAAGCGATCTTGACCGAATCGTTTGCTCCGACAAAGTTCAGCGCCCGCGAATATCCTTCAAGCGACGCCCGTACGCCGCCGCCTCTGTGAGTGAGCACAAGCATACAGTTCTTGCCGCTTAGGCAGTTTTTGTAGGCCGCGTGCTCAAGATGTTCGGCAAACATCTCGAACGCCGCCCCCTTGCCGATGTTCGAGATGGATGAACCAAGGATAATAGCGTTAGCGCTGTCAATAGATTTGACAATGTTATCCAGCGCCGCGCTCCTTTCGCCGTCGTAATAGGAAGTCGACATGAGCGCAAGGTTGATTTGTACGACCTCTACGCCAAGCTCCGACAGCGTCTCGTGGATAACTTGAAGAGCTTGAGCCAGGTTGTTGTCATAGTTTGGCAAGCTCGAGTTCAGTGAAATTATTTTCATACGTACCTCTTTCGTCGCAAGAAGTTACTGAATATATCAATTATAATATCCATAAAGCGGATTGACAAGACATTTGGCAAAATATTGCGCAATACTCCAAAACCCCTTCACTTTTGCTATTGAACTTCGGGTGCGTTTCTAGTAAAATACTACTACGAAATACCACCGGGAGCTTTTACATGCGAAAAACAATTGTCCTGACAGGCGGCGGAACGGCCGGACATGTTGTACCCAACCTTGCTCTGCTGGACGCGTTGCACGAAGCCGGATTTGAGGTACACTACATAGGTGCGGCGCACTCAATTGAATCCGAATTGGCTCGCGACGCCGGACTGACTTTTCATGAAATATCGGCGGGCAAGCTGAGGCGCTCACTCTCCCCGACCAGCATTGTCAGGAATGTGCGCGACCAATTACTCTTCGCGAAGGGTATACACGACGCGAGGCGTGTAATGGCTGGACTGCGCCCAAGCCTGGTTTTCTCGAAGGGCGGCTATGTCAGCGTGCCCGTGGTTTTCGCGGCGCGTCTGCTTGACATAAAGTCCATAATACACGAATCGGACATAACGCCGGGTTTGGCAAACAAGCTCTCGTTTCCATTTGTCCAGCGCGTATGCGTCAGCTTTCCCGAGACATTGGCGCGTGTTCCGAAAAACAAGGGGGTTCTTACGGGTACGCCGCTGCGATCCGAAATATTTCAAGGGAAGAAGTCCACCGGACTCGCGCTGGCCGGCTTTACGGATACCAAACCTGTGCTGCTGGTAATCGGCGGTTCGTCGGGCTCCCGGACAATCAACGAAGCCGTGCGCTCTGCGCTGCCGGTATTGCTTAACGAATTCCAGGTCGCGCACATAGTCGGCAAGGGCAATGCCGTACCCTTGGATCAACCCGGCTACGCCCAGTTTGAATATCTCAAGTCAGACCTCCCGCATGTACTGGCCGCGGCCGACATAGTAATCTCGCGCGCCGGAGCAAACGCGATACAGGAACTGCTTGCGCTGCACAAGCCGACTCTGCTGATACCTCTCGCCAAGGCCTCCCGCGGCGACCAGGTTCAAAATGCCGAATCTTTCGTGCGCCGCGGGTTTGCCGCGGTAATGCCGGAAGAGTCTCTGACTCCCCAAGATCTTGTCCGGGAGACTTACAAGCTTCACGCCGAGCGCCACGTTTTTATCGAAAAAATGTCTCACGCCAAACAAGCCAACGGAAGAGACGAGATAATCAAGCTCATCCTTTCGGCTATATGATAGCGCCCATACGAATGATTGAGAGGAGTCACATATGAAACGAATGAAAAAACTTCTTCTGACGATACCGGTCATGTTAGCTCTGGCAATGCCTGCCTGCGCCGCCCAAGCGGACATAGCAGGCGCGGAAGGTGCGGCGGCTTTCTTTCCGTTAATGCCTGATACTATGATAATCTACACGGTAGAAGGTATGGAAAGCCCCGGCACGCGCATGATCTACAATACTTATATCAGCGGAAACCGCGCCCAGCGCATGGTCACAGCCTCGCACTTTCCGCCGTCGCTTGAGATAATCGAGGCCGGAGAGGAGCAGGTGCGCCTTATCTTCGGCGACCCGTTCCATTACAATATTGAAAACCTGACCCATGTCGCCCCCTCAATCGACTTTATAATCCTGCAGGGGCCGATAGAAGTCGGGACAAGCTGGAGCAACGGCCCTGAAATATCCCAGATAACCGCCGTAGATGCCCAGGTCGAGACGCCCGTCGGAACATTTACCGCGATTCAGGTTACTACTACTACGCCGGGGGGCTTTGAAGAGAGATATTATTACGCGGAGGGTGTCGGACTGGTGAAGTCTGTTCATCCAAACGAGCTGGGAACTTTCGTTGTAACGATGTATGAAATTTTGCGCGGGCCGGCCACACTGCCGCTCTTTGTCCTTTTCCCCAACATTGTGGAAAACACTATAGAAGTTGAACCGCGTCCCCTAAGCGTATTGACCAATACGGATATTGTTCCCTTGCTGGCTCACGAGCTTAGTACGCCGCCGCCTGCCGCCGCGCCTCTGCTGCCCTACGCCGCCGCCCTGAACTCTATAGAAATACACCGGGCCGAAAACCTGGCGCACGTGGATTTGTCCTCAAGCTTTCGGGACTGGCAGGACTTTGGCGACGGAACCATGAGCACGGTGTTTATGGCGCTTACCAACACAATAGGGTTGTTCGCGGAAGTTACGCATGTGTCCTATTCAATAGATGGCGCGCCGTTTGAATGGGGTCAGATACAGCTTGCTGTCGGCGAAGCTGTGCGCGTACAGGACTTCAGTGAAATCGAATAGAGATGATGAATAATCCGATAGCGTCATATTCCACAACACGCGAGCTGATAAGCGCCCACGATCTGCGTGTCAAGAAGAACCTTGGCCAAAACTTCCTGATTGACCAATTTGTACTGGAAAAGATATGCGCCGCGGCGGATGTGTCCGCAAATGAGCTTGTGGTCGAGATCGGGCCGGGTCTTGGCGCGCTGACTCAGGCTCTTTTGGCGCGTTCCGGGCATGTGATAGCAGTGGAGATAGACCCGCAACTTGCCAGGCTGCTTGAGTCTACACTGTCCGGGCATCAGAACCTTACTGTTATGAATGCCGACGCCATGACGTGCGACTGGCAGGAAATTGCGCGTGCTCACGGCTATACCTCCTTCAAGGTCGTGGCCAACCTTCCATACTATATCACCACGCCATTGATAATGTCTCTGCTTGAAGGTTCAGCCCCAGTCAGATCCGTTACAGTCATGATTCAGCGTGAAGTCGCTGACCGTATACTTGCAAAGCCCTCCAGCCGCGATTACGGTGCGCTTACATTGGGAGTGGCCTACCGCGCGTCAGCCCGGCTGGTGGCAAATGTCCCGCGCAATTGCTTTATTCCGCGCCCGGGCGTTGATTCCGCCGTAGTTCACTTGGACGTATTCCAACCCCCGCCCGTACAAACCGCCGATGAAAGACTTCTTTTTGGCGTAATAAAAGCCGCCTTCGCACAGCGCCGCAAGACCCTGGTGAACTGTATCTTCAACATGGAAGGTCCGGCGCTGAGCAAGGAGGCCATTGGAAGCATACTGACCGGATGCGGTCTGGATAAGAATATCCGCGGCGAAGCCCTCTCTCTTGAAGAATTTGCGCGGCTTGCCTCCGCACTTGCCTCCGCCGTGGGCAATTGATATGATTAATCCGTCAACGATAGCCCTTGTGCTTATGTTATGTTGTATCCCGCTAATCATAATTGATGCGGTACTCAAGTTCAGCGGCAGAAGAGGCTTGGACAAATCCTGGAAGAAAAATCTTGAAGCAGAGATCGAGCGGTATGATGAGCAGGCTCTTTGTCATTACCGCGCAAAGATGTCGCTTGCATATAGTTTTTGTGCCATGATTTCATTGCTGGGCGCGGTCTTTTTTGGGGAGTGGACTTCTGTGCTGGCTCAGCTTCCCCTTCTTTGCGCCGTCATCTTCGACCGAAAATACTTTAGGGATTACGGCAGCGTTTTTGAAAAGCGTCCCCCGGACGACGAGCGCGACGCCGCGGCGTCCAAGAGGCGCAGCAGGGAACGGAAAGTATGGCTTGGTGTCACGTGTGTCACGGTAACGGCGTTTGCAGCCATATTCGCCTACGCCGAAAGCGACCCGCGCATAGAAATTGACTACATATCCGAAGCGAACGAGATGGGTCTTATCATCGGAGGCTTGCACGGTACTCGCGTTCCCATTTCGCGTATAAACGGCGCGGCCCTTTTCGAGGAAAGCTTTGAAGTTCTTTTTGAATCTCCCGGTATGCCGGTCGTAACGGGATTTGGGTTTTTAGGGAGAAATTATCAGACATTCGGCGCTATGAAAGGCCATTTCTGGCAGGGACTGCTGTATGTGCAGCCAAGACAGTCCCCTACGCTTAGAATCGAATACTACCACCCTTTGCCGCCGGGATTTTACCCGGAATTCCTGCTCCATAACATATTCATAAGCTTACACGATGCCGACGCCGTCCGCGAACTGTACGCACGGCTGACGGGGGAGTTAGAACCTGTGGTCAATACCCGAAATGCTGGCTGGAAGTGGCGATTTTTCGCCAATCTAGGAAGGAGCGACGCCCGGGGCCCCCGCAAAGCCCGGTTTTGGCTTTGTGGGGTGGACTGAGCGTACCCATAGTGGTACGCAAGGATGCTGTGTGCCGGTGGCACACGTTTAGCATCCGAAGCGCCAGCGTAGGCGGAGCGACTGACAAAGAGTAGCGGAAAATCGACCTTCTAGACGGCGTTGAGCGGTATTGACCACAGGTTCTTAGATCAATAATAGCGGTTACTTGCGGAATGTCCAGTATTTGTGGCCTATGAAGCTTACGATTACGCCGATAGCGACAGCCGGAAGCCCCGCCAGCTCCGGGGCTATGCCGAAAACATTTACGCACACTGAAATGACCGCAATGTTGACAAAGTATTGTACAACATATACGGTCACAAATCTGATTGTTTCGCCTAGCTGTTTGCCGTCGGCTTTCCTGCCGGATCGGAAGGTGAATATCTTGTTCAGGACGTAGCTGTTAATAATTCCGACGGCAGTTCCAACCGTTACGGCTATGACGTATGAGAACCCGATCCTAAGCATCGCCAGGTATATGATGTAAAATATTAGCGTATTGGAAACGCCAACAAGCGAGAACCTGATAAACTGGTTTAAGCCGGTGAGCTCGATAAGCCTTCGTATAGCGCTGCGCATATTAGACCTCTTAGGAAATTAGTCAACGCCGCCTTAGGGAGTGTTTTCAAACCCCATTTGGGCGTAATTTTGGTCAATTTTCCGCTGGGCGTTGTCAGCGCCTCCTCTTGCGCTGGCGCTCCAGATGCTAAACGTGTGCCACTGGCACACAGCATCCTAGCAGAATCATGTCATTATGCGTCGTCGGCGCTTCCTAGCCCAGCGAAAAATTGCCTCAAAATTTCACCCAAAGCGGGTTTGAAAACACACCCTAGCTGTTTTTTTCCGCAATGCGGCGCCACTCCTTACTTGTGTACCACTGCGGGTACGCGGTGTTCGTCACTTCTTGCTTTGTGACAAAAAACCGCGCAAATCCGGCATTGCCAAATTTCCGAAGAGGTCTGTTATTTCCTGAGGAATGAACTTATCTTGTCGGCGAGCTTGGTCAGAACTTCCTGTTCGAGTTCGCCAAAGCGCGAGAATTCGGGGCTATCAATGTCCAGTACGCCGTAGACCTGGCCGTGCTGGTATACCGGCAGTACGATCTCGGAGTTGCTGGCGCTGTCACATGCTATGTGCCCCTCGAATTGATGTACGTCGTCCACCACTACGACTTCGCGCCGCGCCGCCGCCGTACCGCACACTCCGCTGCCGACCTTGATGCGCACGCACGCCGGCTTGCCCTGAAACGGGCCCAGTACCAGTTCGCCGTCCTTCATTATATAGAAGCCGACCCAGTTGAGCCTGTCCATGTACATATTTATAACCGCGCCGATGTTGGCGAGGTTTGCGCAGACGTCATTTTCATCCGCCAGCATGTCGGAGACTACGGACAGCATTATGTCGTAGCCTTCGCGGCCGCTTACGGCTTGCCTGTGTTCAAACATAGCTGATTCTCCCTGTCTCCGTC
Organism: Defluviitaleaceae bacterium; assembly: GCA_009780015.1. Taxonomy (GTDB): domain Bacteria; phylum Bacillota; class Clostridia; order Lachnospirales; family WRAA01; genus WRAA01. The sequence continues at coordinate 25,201 of WRAW01000017.1, forward strand.
TAAGTTTGGAGCTATCATCAGAGTTTGTAAAAATTTGTTATAACACGCGGAGCACAGGTCTATCGAGTGAAGCTCTCCGTCAAAAGGGGAGCCGTAATGCCACACTTTTTCGATAGAAATATGATTGTCGACGTAGGGGTGGCTGGTGATGTCGATGTCACACGCGCACATATTGCAGACTATTAGTTTTATTTCGGTCGCTTCCACGATTACGTTTCCATGTTTTTTCATGCCGATCTCCCCCTCACACTGTTTTTCGCTCTACTACGTAGTTTAACACAGACGACTCTGTTTGTACATAGGTAATATTTGATTCGGTAAGTTTACAGTCCAAAAAAATTTGTTTGCGGTGAACCTGGAAATATGTTATAATATGTCATTGAAAGTTAATAATACAGGCATATAAGAACCTGTGTTCAATACCGCTTAACGCCGTCTGGAAGGTCAAACTCTACCCCACGAATCCAAAATCGGGCTTCGTGGGGACCCCGATTTTCCGCCACAGTCCACCCCATAAAGCCAAAACCGGGCTTTATGGGGACCCCGAGTCGTCAGTCGCTCCGCCTACGCTGGCGCTTCGGATGCTAAACGTGTGCCAACCGGCACACAGCATCCTTGCGTACCGCTATAGGTACGCTCAGTCCACCCCACAAAGCCAAAACCGGGCTTTGCGGGGGCCCCGGGCGTCGCTCCTTCCTAGATTGGCGAAAAATCGCCACTTCCAGCCGACATTTCGGGTATTGAACACAGGTTCTAAAATCAAACAAAAAACTATTTCAAAGGAGAGACGCTTATATGAAAAAATGGATTTGCATACCGTGCGGATATGTTTTTGAAGGAGAGAATCCGCCCGACAGGTGCTCTGTATGCGGCGTAGGATCGGAAGAGTTTGAGGAAATTGACGGTGAATACACCCTGCCTCCTTATTAGAACGTAGAATAGGTTGAAAAGAGTGCATATCCGCGCTCTGACGGCATATGCCCATTACTCAATTGACAAAAATATTTTTCTGTGTTATGGTTGTTCTAGTGTATGAGCGTACGATAGCGATTTTGGTCGAAACGCGTACGATCAGGAAGGGGAATGAAGATGTGGGACAGCGGAGGGGTTATGTGGAAGGACAGCTATGCTCTTGGGGTAGAACTAATAGATAACCAGCATAAAGAGCTGTTCTTTAACGTCACGGAAAGTTTTGTTCTGTCTATTCACTCACCCGGAGCGTACATGAATAGACAGTATTGCATTAATTTAATTAACTTTTTAAAAGGCTATGCGGTGCGGCATTTTAAAGATGAAGAGGATTACCAGGTTTCCATCGGCTATCCTGGTTTTAATGCTCATCGGGAGCAGCATGAATGCTTGAAGCATGACTTGGCTAAATACGAAAAACGATTGGTTGACTCAAATTTCACCTTACCCTCTATGAAAATATTTTTAGGTTTTGTGCTACACTGGCTTATGCATCATGTGGCCGAGGAAGACAGCAAGATATACAAACCGGCTTCTATGGCGGCCGCCCAATAAGATAGATTTCAGTATTGTCCGCGGCGCAATTTGAAAGAATGCGGGTTCTTAAATTTGTTGACAAACGCGCGGCTCTCATGTATACTCTAACATTATCGAGCGTCGGGCGGCAGTAGCCTGCCCCTGGAGGCCGCCATGGCATTTGAAAACCTTTCCCAAAAGCTGCAAGACGTCTTCAAGCAACTGAGAGGCAAGGGCGTTCTTAATGAAAAGGACGTCAAGTCTGCTATGCGCGAAGTCCGGCTTGCCTTGCTTGAGGCCGACGTCAACTTCAAGGTTGTGAAGGACTTTGTGGAGCGCGTCAGCCAGAAAGCCGTCGGCGAAAATATCCTTTCGGGGATAAACGCCGGTCAGCAGGTCGTAAAGATCGTGCACGAGGAATTGATAGAGCTTCTTGGGGGAACGGGCAGCAAGCTTACGTTTTCGCCCAGGCCGCCTACGGTTTACATGATGGTGGGGCTGCAAGGCGCGGGCAAGACCACGGCCTGCGGCAAGCTGGCCGGGCAGATGCGAAAGCAGGGCAAGAAGCCGCTGTTGGTCGCGTGCGACGTTTATCGCCCGGCGGCCGTGAAGCAGTTGCAGATACTTGGGTCTAACTTCAATATTCCCGTGTTTTCGATAGAGGGCTCGACCGATCCCGTCAGGATCGCGAAGGAGTCACTGGCGTATGCCGTCGAGAATTCCCATGACCTGGTGATTCTTGATACGGCCGGGCGCCTGCACATCAACGAAGAGCTCATGAACGAGCTTGTGAACGTCAAGAAGGTCGTATCGCCGCAGGAAATACTGCTGGTGGTGGACGCCATGACCGGACAGGACGCCGTAAACGTGGCTCAGAGCTTTGGCGAACAGCTTGGCATCGACGGAATAATCATAACCAAGCTGGACGGCGACACACGCGGCGGAGCCGCGCTTTCCGTGCGGGCCGTGACGGGTAAGCCCGTCAAGTATGTGGGGCTGGGCGAAAAGCTTGAGGACATGGGGCCGTTTCACCCGGAGCGTATGGCTTCGCGTATCCTTGGTATGGGCGACGTGCTGTCGCTTATCGAGAAAGCGCAGGACGCCATTGACGAGAAGGCCGCGCTTGATCTTGAAAAGAAGATGCGCGCCGGCGACTTCACCCTTGACGACTTCCTTAGTCAGATGCAGCAGATAAAGAAAATGGGGCCGCTCAAGGATATCCTGGGCATGATCCCGGGGATGACGCCACAAGCGCTTGGCGGCGCGGAAATCGACGACAAGGCCATGGCTCATGTGGAGGCGATAGTCCTATCGATGACGCCCAAGGAACGCGCCAATCCCGCCATCCTGAACGGTTCGCGCAAGAAACGCGTGGCGACGGGTTCGGGCCGCTCGATCCAGGAGGTCAACCGCCTGCTAAAGCAGTTCGAGGAAATGAAGAAGATGATGAAGCATTTTACGGACATGTCCAAGGGCAAGAAGGGCATGGGCGGCGCGCTGGGCAAGCTTGGCAATCTTGGATTGCCGTTTCGTTAGATATTAGACACCCAACATCATAATAACATATAATTTAGGAGATGAAACAATGGTAAAGATCAGACTCAAGAGAATGGGCGCGAAAAAGAAGCCCTTTTACAGAATTGTAGTGGCCGACGCCCGCACTCCGCGCGACGGCAAGGCAATCGCGCAGCTTGGGTATTACGACCCCATGCGTGAGCCAAGCGTCGTGAAGGTAGACGTGGATCAGGCTAAGCAGTGGATCAAGAACGGAGCCCAGCCTACGGACAAGGTACGCGCGCTGCTGACAAAGGCCGGAGCTTTCGCCGAGTAAACTTGGATTGGAAGGGATACTCATGAAGGAATTGCTGGAAATTATCGCAAAGAACTTGGTTGACAATCCCGAGCAGGTTAAGGTAACGCAGACCGGCGATTCGGGTACTATCACGCTTGAGCTACATGTGGCTCAAGAAGACATGGGCAAGGTTATCGGCAAGCAGGGCAAGATCGCCAAGGCTATCAGAAATGTGGTAAAGGCATCCGCAATTCACAATAACAAGCGTGTTGTTGTGGAGATTCAATAAGGTCTAATAATCACACAATCCGACGGCTGTCGGATTTTTGTTTGAAGATACGAAAGGACGCGGCATGAACGACTATTTCCGAATCGGCGTAATCGCGAATACGCACGCTCTCAAGGGTGAGCTTAGAGTGCTGCCGACTACCGACGACCCCGGCAGGTTCGACGGTATGTCCGGCATTACGGTAATACGCGGCGATGTATCTAAATCAACAACCTACGAGATTGAGCGAGTCTGGCACAACAAGGGTATGGTTATCCTGAAATTGCTGGGGATCGACGACATAGACGCCGCCGCGAGGCTGAAGGGCGGCGAGATAATTGTATCGCGCGAGGACGCCCTGACGCTGGAGGAAGGCGAATATTACTGGTCAGATTTGTTGGGTCTGCGGGTTGTGACCGACGAGGGCGAGGAGCTTGGCCATATCGCCGATATCCTTGATACGGGGGCCAACCATGTGTACAGCGTATCGCGTGAAGGGGACAAGCCGATCCTGATTCCCGCCATAAAGCAGTGCATACTTGACGTGGACATTGACGGCGGCGTAATGACAGTCCATCTGTTGAAGGGGCTGAGGTAATGCGTTTTTCCGTGCTGACGCTCTTTCCAGATATGGTGTATGCATCGGCAGGTTATAGCATATTCAAGCGGGGGCTTGACCAGGGGTTTGTTCAGCTTGATTGTATCGATATTCGTGATTTTTCCGCGAACAAGCACAGACAGGTTGACGACTATTCATACGGCGGCGGCTTTGGTATGGTGATGAAGGCACAACCCATTTATGACGCGTATCAACATGCGCTTGAAAGGCTTGGCTGTGCGGCGAGTCCGCGCGTAGTGTTTCTGACGCCTGCCGGAAGGCCTCTGACGCAGGAATTGGTCGCTGAGTTTGCGCGCGAGGACGCGCTTATCTTGTTGTGCGGCCATTACGAGGGTGTTGACGAACGCGTTGTCGAAGAGATCGTCACCGACGAGGTTTCGATAGGCGACTATGTACTGACCGGGGGCGAGCTTGCCGCGCTGGTGCTCATGGACGCCGTTGCGCGCCTTGTTCCGGGAGTGCTTGGCAAGGAGGGCTCATTTGCCGAGGAAAGCTTCACCGCCGGACTGCTGGAGTATCCCCAATACACCCGACCCGCGGAAGTTCTTGGCCGCGCGGTTCCCGACGTGCTTCTGTCCGGCGACCACAAGGCCGTCGAAAAGTGGCGTCACGAGCAGTCGCTGCGGCGCACTAAGACGCGTCGTCCCGATCTTCTCTGATATCAAGATAGCCGCATTGCCGCAGAAATTCTACGCGCGGAATCTCCAGCGCGTCCGCGATTTTGAGCAGCGCGTCTATCGAGGGGTTTACCGGCTTGTTGCTGCGGATATTCGTACCATCCATAAGTTTTTTCACATAAGAATGACTGACGCCCAGGATAGCGGCAAAGCCCCGTAAGCTTAATTGCCTGTCATGGGCTGTTTTTTTGAGCAATTCCCCCAGCTTGTTATCGTTTGCTATTGTACTCACCTCTTTCATATTACACAAATTATACAGAAATTTGTCAGATATGTCAATCGTCATACATTAAATTGTATTATAACACAATTATTTGGATAAAGGTTTAGTTGTAAAACGGTTATAATACTATTAGGTGATTTTGATGATATCTGATGTTAAAATGGGCATGAACCTAATTAGGTTAGGATTAAATGTTCAGTATTACCGCAAACTAAGAAACTTAACACAGGAAAAGCTTGCAGAAAAATCCGGGGTAGGCATAGTTTCTATAGCAAATTTAGAATCGTCAAACTATTATGCAAACCCTAAAATTTCGACAATTTTTAAGATAGCGGAGGCGCTGGACGTGTCTCCAAAGACTTTGTTTGAATTTCGAGACGATAATTAAAAGGGCTGCTTGGGCAGCCCTTTTATTATGACCTTGTTATGGCGTTACGACTCCGCTGACGACGTTGACCAGTTCTCCGCGGGTGGTTGAGTACGACAGCCCCATCACATCCCTGAAAAAGCTGAAAGGAACATACGCGACGCCGTTAATGATGAGCGGCCGGCTTATTCCGCCGTAGCTGCATTCTGTTGTCAGTATGCTGCCGCCGATTTCATACATATTCAAGCCTATCCACAGCGTTACCGTGTCGTCCAGGGTTAGGGCGCGGGTTTCTTCGTGCCACCGCACTTCGTAGCCCAACGCCTCCGCTATTGGCCTGAGCGGAACCATGCGGCATACGTTGTCGTAGGGGCGCATCGCGGGGTGCGCGTCGATTTGTACGCCGTCCACCACTATCGGCCAGTCCAGCGCCTCGAAAACAAAGTCGGGGGGCAGGTCTGGAAGAGGCTCCGCCGGAGGCGGGGGCGACGCGGCCAAGACTGTGCCTGTCAGAGCCGCTGTAAGCAGTATGGCAGTAAGTAATGATGATAATGCTTTGTTCATTTTCCTATCCTCCTGTTCGCGTTATTGCAGCAATTCCTTGTATACGACCGATTTCGCGATTCCGCGGTCGCGGGCTACGGCCTTCATCGCGGACTTTGGGTCGAGGCCGGTGTTTATGTAGGCTTCGACGTGCTGGGGAATTGTCATGTCGTCGAACTGGGCGCGTTCCTGCTTAAGCAGGGCCTGCTTGCTTGCGCCCTCGACGACGATCACAAATTCGCCGCGAAGTTCGGTGTTCGCCACAAGCTCGGATAATTCGGCTAGAGTTCCAATGATGGTTTTTTCGTACAGCTTGGTGAGTTCGCTTATTACGGCGGCATTGCGCCGGGCGTCTATATGGGCGGCGAGGTCGGCTACGGTTTCGCGCAGCCTGTGCGGGGATTCGTAAAAGATGTGCGTCCTGGTATCGTCCGCCAGTTCGGTTATTCGGCGGCGGCGATCCTTCGCGTCGCGCGGCAAAAAGCCCTCGAATACGAAGCCGCCGCCCCCAAGCCCGGAGACCGCCAGCGCCGCCGAGTGCGCGGAAGCCCCAGGCGCGCAGGTTACGTGTATGCCGTGCCGGTGGCAGAGCCGCACTATGTCCGCGCCGGGGTCGCTGACGGCGGGCATTCCCGCGTCGGTTACAAGGGCGACGCTCTTGCCGCTTCGCAGCAAGTCCAGCAGGTGGGAGCCTTTGGTGCGGCTGTTGTGCTCGTGGTACGATGTCAGCGGCGTGGCTATCTCGAAATGATTCAGGAGCTTGCGGGTGTGGCGCGTGTCCTCGGCGGCGATTATGTCGACCTCGCGCAGCAGGCGCAGCGCCCGCAGCGTGATGTCTTCCAGGTTGCCTATGGGCGTCGCGCAGATGTACAGTGTGCCGCTCATAAATCCCCCCTGGTTAACCGATGTTTTGCTGTTTCTTCCAAGCCTCCGGCAGAGAGGCTTCCATTCGCGCAAGGACTGCCTTCGTCTGCGGCTTGTTGTGCCCGGATACGCAGAAGTCGAAGTCGAGCTCCTTGTAGAATTTAATCATGCGTTGGAAAATTCCTATATCCGTGTTAATATGCGGGACTATTTCCTCGTCTGTGTCGCCGATATTGTCTCCGGCGTACAGGACTTTTTCAACCGCGTCATAGACGCTTATGCAGTCGGCCGTGTGGCCGGGCGTATGAAAAATGCTTATTCCGTCGCCGGGGAAGTGCAGGCTCGCGTCAAACACCAGGTTCGGCAGGCATTTGCGCACTTCGCCGTCGATGTATTCCGAACGCCGGTGCAAGCTGTCGTCCCATTGCTCTATCAGCAGGTCGCGGCATGTTGTGTGCGAGATTATAAGGCTTTTGTCAAATATCCAGTTTCCCCATACGTGATCCCAGTGGCTGTGAGTGTTGACAACTATTATCGGTTTAACGTTATTGCCAATATATTCTAATATCGGAGTAACGCTGCCGCTGCCCAGGCCGGTGTCGATGACGTAATTGTAGTTTGTCCCGAGAATAAGCCCAAGATTCAAGCCGTAACCGTGCTCCATGGGTTCGGTGAACATGATGTTGCGGTCGGTGATCTTAATCGGCTTCATGCTGAGGCGTCCTTTCACTGAAATACTGTTCGTGCCATATCAGGAAGGTGTAGACCGTCCAGATTTTGCGGCTGTTGTCGGCCTTGCCGGACTTGTGGGCGTCCAGCAGGCGAAGCAGTTCGCCGGTTACGAAGAAATTAGCGGCGGATTCTCCTGAGAATACCGCCCGCACCTTGCCGTAGTACTTGCCCTCGCGCAGCCATATCCTGATGGGCACGGGGAAGCCAAGCTTGCGGCGCTTGGCCCAGTCTTCGGGAAGGTGCTTCTTGGCGGCCAGCCGGAATGCGTGCTTTGTGGCGTGCCTATTGACGCGCAGTTGCGTGGGTATGCGCGAACTGACCTTGAAGACCTCTATGTCGAGCAGCGGCACTCGGAGCTCGATGGAGTTTGCCATGCTCATTTTGTCGGCTTTTAGCAGTATGTCGCCGACCATCCAGAAGTTGATGTCGATGTATTGCATTTTTGTTATGTCGTCGTAGTGGGAGACCTTGTCATATGCAGGCTTTGTGAGTAGTTCCGGCGGATAGTCTCCGCTTGGGCTGCGGAGTATCTTTTCGCGCTCGGCCTTGGAGAAGATGCCGGCGTTGCCGAAGAAACGCTCCTCGACGGGCTTGGAGGCGCGGATCAGGAAGTTCTTGCCCTTGAAGCCGAAGGGGATGGCGCGTGCCAAGGCGGCCAGCGCTTTGCGCAGTGGAAGCGGCAGCTTTTTGAATTTGGCCAGCGAAAGCGGTTCCTGATAGATGTTGTAGCCCCCGAATAGCTCGTCCGCGCCTTCGCCGCTCATTACGCCTTTTACGTGAGCGCTTGCCAGCTTGCTGACGAAGTAGAGCGCCACGGCGGAGGGGTCTGCCAGAGGTTCGTCCATGAAGTACTGGACTGTGGGGAATGTGTCCCAAAACTCGTCGGGGCTGATTAGCTTGCTGTAGTTTTTGACGCCGATCTGCTCGGACAGAGTGCGGGCAAGGTCGGTCTCGTTGTACTTGTGATAGTCGAAGCCGACGCTGAACGTGTTCTCGCCGCCGAAGCACGCGGCCACATAGGAAGAGTCGACGCCGGAGCTCAGGAACGAGCCGACCTCAACGTCGGCGTACTTGTGCTTCGCTATGGATTCGGCGACGGCCTGCTCGATTTGCTCCACTGCCTGCTCCAGCGTCATGTCGGCCTGGGGCGAGAATGTCGGGTCAAAATAGCGGCTGATTTCCAGCTTGCCGCCGGAGTAGGTCAGGCAGTGAGCGGGCGGGAGCTTGTACACCCCGCGGAAGAATGTCTCGTCCAGGACGGAATACTGGAATGTCAGATAGTTTTCCAGCGCGGTATGGTTGACTTCCTTCACGAAGTCAGGGTGCTCAAGGAAGCACTTTATCTCTGAGGCGAACACAAGCTCGCCGTTTAACCGGGCGTAATAAAACGGCTTTATGCCGAAGTGATCCCGCGCGGCGAAGATTGTTCCGCGCGCGATGTCATATACGGCAAAAGCGAACATACCGCGCAAACGCCGCAGCATGTCATGCCCCTCTTCCTCGTAAAGGTGGATCAACACTTCCGTATCGGAGTTGTTGGCGAAGCTGTGGCCCTTCGAGAGAAGCTCCTCGCGCAGTTCCCTGTAGTTGTAGATTTCGCCGTTGAACACGATTACGATAGATTTGTCTTCGTTAAACATGGGCTGGCTGCCATGGTCAAGGTCGAGAAAGCCCAGGCGGCGAAAGCCGAACGTTACGCCTTCGCCAAGGTACGCGCCCTGATCTTCCGGGCCGCGGTGAGCCATACGCGCGCTCATGGCGTTAATTACTTGCCCTGTGTCTTGCAGCGTTCCCGTAAATCCGCAGATGCCGCACATTGTGTCACTTCCTTATTGCCATTTGTCTAAATGGATTTTATCTTTTGCCGATACTTCTTTTTGAGAATAGCTTTCAAAACATCGGCGCGGATACCTTTATCATTATCCTTGGCTGTCCTGCCTAGTATAGCACCTCCCGCTCGAAAATGAAAGGATAACTTTGCCGTTGTGGCTTTACAAGTCAAGCGTACATTGGGTATAATGGAGACAAACTTTGAATGGGCGGGATGATGGTGGAATCGTTGTTGCTTGCGTTTATAATGCTTGGCTTGATTGTAATTTCAAATCTGCTGCTAAAGGCGGTTCCTCAGGTATCGCTTCCCCTGCACCAGATATTTCTGGGGGTATTGTTGGGATTCTTCCCAATTTCTCAAGCATTTCATCTTGAAACTGAAATGTTTATGCTATTATTTGTTGCCCCTCTGCTGTTTATGGACAGCAAGCATACGCAAAACCGCGATCTGTGGAAGTACAAGACGCCGATTCTGCTGCTGGCGCTTGGTCTTGTGTTCTCCACCACGATGATTGTCGGGCCGTTTATATCGTGGATGATACCGGGTCTGCCCCTTGCGGCGTCCTTTGCGCTGGCGGCAATTCTGTCGCCAACCGACGCCGTTTCCGTAAAAGCGATATCAGGCAAGATCAAAATGCCGCACAACATACACACGATCATTGAAGGCGAGTCGCTGCTAAACGACGCTTCTGGGCTTGTGGCGTTCAAGTTTGCCCTTGCCGCCCAGCTTACGGGGGTATTTTCGCTGTGGGTTGCCGGAGCGGACTTTATTCTGCTTTCGATTGGCGGGATAGCGGTTGGCGTAGGCTTGATGTACGCGGTGATGCTTGTCACCAGGAAGCTTGTAAGCCTTGGCGTCGAGGATGCCAGCGTATTTACCCTGATACAGATTATAACTCCGTTCGTGGCGTTTTTAGCCGCCGAGCACTTCGAGTTTTCGGGGGTGCTGGCCGTTGTCGGCGCCGGGATATTCGCGTCTATGAATCGTGCGCGCATTATTACGATGCAGGAAGCTCATACCCGTTTTGTAGCGGAGGGGGCGTGGAGCACACTGCTGTTTGTACTTAACGGGCTTGTGTTTGTGCTGCTCGGTATGCAGCTGCCGCATATTGTGTAATCGAGGTTTGTAGATCACGCTGTGCTGCTGCTTGACATAGGCGTAGTCCTCGTAATTTACGAGTCGATTATGCTTATCCGGTTTGTGTGGGTGATGCTGCTTTATAATAACGAGGACGGTAGCCGCGTGAAGAATGCCTTGCTGATAACGCTTTCCGGCGTAAAAGGGGCGATTACCCTGGCCGCCTGTTTCTCCATACCCCTTGTGATGACATTGGCGGACGGGACGGAGGCTCCGTTTTTTGAGCGTGATCTGATCCTGTTCATAAGCGGCGGGGTCATCATTGTTTCGATTTTGGTCGCCAGCGTGATACTGCCGGTGATCTTCCCCAAGGAGGCAGGAAAGAAGGAAGACATGGAGCTGACTACGAGGGGCAAGCTGCTGAAGTCCGCCGTTGCTCAAATATCAAGCTATACGAGCGAAGATAACAAACATGCCGCCAATTTTCTGCTGATGTATTACGAGGGCTTGATGCATAAAAGGTCTACCGAACCGGCAGCCGGGGATATACGCTTCATAAAAAGGAACGAGATGGCGATATTCAAAATAGGCCTTACCGTGGAAAGGGACGAGCTTTCGCGGCTTATTTCGCTTGGAAACAGCGGCTTTGACGCGGAAGCGCTTCGCAGTATCAGGCAGACTATCGAATACAAGCTGGCACGCCTGGAGAACAGGTTATTCTTCGAGTCCGCCTACCTGCACATGCGTTTAATTTATGATAAAATGGGGAACGTAGACAATGATGAACTAGTGCGCGTAAAAATGTACACCACGGATGTGGCCGTCAGGGAGATCAACAAGCTGGAGACCTCTAAAAACGTCTCTGCGTGCCGCGCCGCCGCAGCGCATTTCCGGTATAAGCTGGACACCTTCCTAAGTATGCACCATTGCGAAACAAGCGGCAAGTATAACAGAGATATCCGAGAACTCGCCCACAAAGCGAGGCAGGCCGAGAAAAGCTTGCTGAACAGCTTGTATAGAAGGGGAGAAATAGACAATGCCACAAGGGTTCGGTTAATGCTGGATATTGAACTGGAAGAAGTGGCACAATTAGAGAATGAAGCTGATGGTGAAAACTAAATTGATTAGGGTTATTGCAAATCGCACAGAATATGCTATAATTAGTTTTAAGAGAATTTTTTGACGGCTTACGCCAGCCACAATTATTATACAGCGAGACTAGAATAAATCAGGAGGTTTTACGATGAGCAAGCAACCCAAAAAAAGTGAAATACTTATTGAGTCTGGAACGAATGAGCTTGAGGTGATGGAGTTCACAATAGCCGACCGTCACTTTGGAATCAATGTAGCGAAGGTTGTGGAGATAATGCAGAGCACAACCGTGAACCCAATGCCCAACGCTAACCCGTATATCGAAGGTATATTCAAGCCGCGCGACACAATCATGACGGTTATAAACCTCCCGATGTATCTTAACCTTGACAGCCATCAGAGCTCCGAACGCGACATATTCATAATCACAAACTTTAACAAGGCCAGTTCGGCGTTTCGCGTCAATACGGTGGAGGCGATACACCGCATTTCATGGACGGCCATCGAGAAGCCCGACGAAGCTATTTACGGCGGGAACGACGGCGTTGCCACAGGTATCGCCCGCTTTGACGGGCGGCTTATCACAATTATCGATTTCGAGAAGATAATAGGCGACATCAACCCAAAGACCACCATCCAAATATCTGAAATAGAGCGTATGCCTGACCGCGAGCCGGTATCGCGGCCTATCATGATAGCTGAGGACTCGCCGTTTTTGAAGCAGCTTATCCTTGAAGCGCTGACCACCGCGGGGTATACCAACATCATCGACTGCAACAGCGGTCTTGAGGCTTGGAACAAGCTGAATGAGCTCAAGGAAGCGGGCGGCGATATCGCGGAACATTGCAGTTGTGTCATCACGGATATCGAGATGCCGCAGATGGACGGGCACAGACTTATAAAACTGATCCGTGAGGACGAACATCTCAAGGTTTTGCCGTGTATAATATTTTCATCGTTAATCAACGAGGAGATGATGCGCAAGGGCATTTCGCTCGGCGCTACGGCTCAGATATCCAAGCCTGAGATCGGCCAACTTGTCGGGCTTATCGACAAATATGCCATAAGAATTCAGTAGATTTTTCGTGAAATTATGAAATTATATGCAGTTTAATTGTGCCCCGAGTTGCGACTCGGGGTTTGTACTTGCCGCAAGGATACGGCTATTTTTGCCTGCTTGAATATGCCATAGTGAATGAAATGGGGGCTTATATGCAAATTAGGCTTAGAACCTGTTTAATATCTTTTCACCATTGTCTTGGCGGCTGATTTTCCGCCCTTCGTCGTCACTTCCTTCTAGCGTACCTTCCAGGTACGCGTCGTCGTCAGCTCCTAGAATGGCGAAAAATCAGGC